>JAGWZH010000070.1 GCA_018971945.1 Alphaproteobacteria bacterium
ATCTATGGACCTTCAATATGCCGACGGACCATCCGCGGGTCAGCTTCACCAATGTGTGGGCGCCTGAAAGCGCCTTGTTCGGCCCGCTTGGGGCGGGGCTCGCGCTTGCGCAGCATTTCGTCCATGAGAACCGGATCAGGCAAGCGGCCTCTTCCTGCGGGGCGGCGGCCTATTGCGTGCAGGAGAGCGTCAAATACGCCCGACTGCGCAAACCTTTCGGCGAGGCCTTGGCGAAAAACCAAGCGATCCAGTTCCCGCTCGTGGAGCTGGCCACCCAGATCGAGATGCTGCGGCTCCTCATCTTCAAGACCGCTTGGGAGATGGACCAAATCCCCAAGCCGCAGCACGAAAAGCTTCTCTCGGACAAGGTTTCCATGTGCAATTACTGGGCGAACCGATTGTGCTGCGAGGCTGCGGACAGAGCGATCCAGGTCCATGGCGGCCTTGGCTATTCTCGCCACAGACCCTTCGAGCATATTTATCGTCATCATCGCCGCTACAGGATCACTGAAGGTTCTGAAGAGATTCAAATGCGGAAAGTGGCTGGATATCTTTTCGGCTTCATGGGGCCCCGCAAGGCGGAGTTCGCAGCGCTTGAGGCCGAGGAGGAGGCGCGCGTCTCCGCCAAGAAGGCCGCACGCCGGGCGGCGGAGTAGGTTCCGCCTCTGGTTAGGCTCGCCTTTACCCATATCTGCTAGAGGCTTGTCTCCACACATGGGGGCAGGCTTCCGTGGCGCCAACACGAGCCGATATCTTGATCGTCTGCAGGGACAAGCGTCAGCTCGACGCCTTGCGCCAGTTGCTGCGCTCGATCACCCGGGAAACTGTGGTCGTGGCGGATGGCGCCGCTCAAGCCTGCGATTTTCTGGCGCAGGCCTCCCCAACGATGATTTTTGTCGCTGAGGGGCTGCAGGATATGGACGCCTGCGCCTTTATCCGCGCGGTGCGCCGAGAGCCGCGCTTTCCAAGCCGGACAGCCCATATCGTCTATGTGGCCCAGACGGATCAGCACCGGAAAGGCGTGGCGGCTGGCGCCCATGCGGGCCTCGCCTTGCCAATCTCCTTGTCAGGGCTGATGGAGGCGATCGCGCGGGTGAAGAGCGATGACCGTCCATTCATCGAATTGGCGACCTATTGCGGCCCCTGCCGGAGGGTGCAGCGGTCGGGCGGCGCCGCTCCCAAGCGGCGGCATGTCGACAAATTGGCGAAGTTCGAAGCGCTGCGCGTCACGCTCGCGACGGCTGCGAAAACCCAGAACCCCGAGGTGGCGGCGGCCGCCGCGGAGGAGCTTCTGGCGGCCTGCAGGGATCTGGACGATCCTGTCCTTTTCGCGTCCGTGGAAGGCCTTTTAGAGGGGCTTGGGGCGGCGGCGCTGATGGACGAGCGTCTGGCGGTGATGGTGGAGGAGTTCGCCACTGCGCTTGCGCATCTGCACCGGATCGGTCCCTGCGCGGAGCGGGAGATCCTGCACGATCTGGTCATGACCCTCGCCGGCAAGATCACAACCAAGGCCCAGTCTTTGGCCTCGATTAGCGCCCCAAGAGCCGCGCCGCGTGCAGGGCGAAATAGCTGATGACGCCGTCCGCGCCAGCGCGCCGGAAGGCCGTCAGGCTCTCGATCACCGCCCTGTCCTCATCCAGCCAACCGTTCTGGGCCGCAGCTCTGATCATCGCGTACTCGCCCGAAACCTGAAACGCAAAGGTCGGCAGGCCAAAGCTCTCCTTCACGCGGTGGACAATGTCGAGATAGGGCATGCCGGGTTTGACAAGCAGCATGTCCGCCCCCTCCGCGATGTCGAGCGCTGCTTCGCGCAGCGCCTCATCAGTGTTGCCTGGGTCCATCTGGTAGGTTTTTTTGTCGCCCTTTAGAGCGGCGGAAGAGCCGATCGCGTCTCGGTAGGGACCATAGAAGGCCGAAGCGTATTTGGCGGCGTAGGACATGATGGCCACGTCCGGCCACAAGGCGCGTTCCAGCGCTGCACGGATCGCTCCGACGCGCCCGTCCATCATATCGGAGGGCGCCACCACATCGGCGCCTGCGGCGGCCAGCATCAGGGCCTGATCGACCAGCCGATCCAGCGTCTCATCGTTCAAGACGACGCCCGCGTCGTTGATGACGCCATCGTGACCGTGATCGGTGAAAGGATCGAGCGCGATGTCGACCATAACCCCGACATTGGGCGCCGCGGCCTTGAGGGCCTTGACGGCTCGCGGCACCAGGCCCTCGGGATTAAGGGCTTCCCCGCCTTGCCGGTCTTTGAGGGTCGGATCGATTTGGGGAAAAACCGCGATCATCGGGACGCCCAGGCTTTGGGCCTCTTCTCCGGCTTGGGCCAGGCGGTCCAGGGACAAGCGCGGCGCTCCGGGCATCGATTGGACCTGGATCTCCTTCTCCGGGCCATCATGGACGACGACGGCGAAAATCAGGTCGTCGACGCCGAGTTTGGTTTCGCGGGCGAGGCGGCGCACCCAGTCGGCGCGGCGAAGCCGCCTTGGCCGAGCGGCGGGGAAGGAGGGGCCGTGCGCGATTGTCATGGGGCGGGTCCTGCGCGGGCCCCGCGGCGAAGCAGCGCGAGGCTATTGTTTCGGTGTCGACGCCGAATAGATCGCGCTATACACGGCGGCGTCCATGCGTCAAACCGACTGCGGACGCCTTAGTGAGACAAAATCGCAGAGTTCGGGGCTTTTTCGGGGCCTCGAGGCCAGGGATGAGAGTAAACGCGATGCGCGATCAAGACGCCGCCGCTTTTCAGGCTGCCGTGGATCAGGTCCGCCAGGAAGGGCGCTATCGCGTGTTCGCCGACATCAGGCGAGAACAGGGACGGTTTCCGCACGCGCGTCTGAGGCTTGAGGACGGCGCGGAGCGCCGGATCGTGGTCTGGTGCTCGAATGATTATCTGGGGCAGGGCCAGCACCCTGGCGTACTCGCCGCCGCCCATGCGGCGATCGATGACGTGGGCGCCGGGGCTGGCGGCACACGAAATATCTCCGGCACGACCAGTTATCATGTTGATTTGGAACGTGAACTCGCTGCTCTGCATGGCAAGCAAGCCGCATTATTGTTCACCTCGGGCTATGTTTCCAACGACGCCACGCTCGCGACCTTGGGCAGGCTCTTTCCCGATCTTTGGATTTTCTCCGACGAACTGAACCATGCCTCGATGATCGAGGGCATGCGCCGGTCGAAAGCACAGGTCCGGATCTTCCGGCACAACGACCTGCAGAGCTTGGAGAGCCTCCTCAACGAGGCGCCGCCGGCCGCGGCCAAGCTGATCGCCTTTGAAAGCGTCTATTCGATGGACGGCGACACCGCCCCGATCGGCGATATCTGCGATCTCGCCGAGCAATACGGCGCCATGACCTATCTCGACGAGGTGCACGGGGTGGGCCTCTACGGGCATGGCGGCGGGGGCGTGGCCGAGCGCGACGGGGTCATGCATCGGGTAGACTTCATCGAGGGCACGCTCGCCAAGGCTTTTGGCGCCATGGGAGGCTATGTCACCGGCCCGAAGGCCGCAATCGACGCCATTCGGTCGTTCGCGCCAGGCTTCATTTTCACAACATCGCTCGCGCCCTCGATCGCGGCGGCGGCCCTTGAAAGCGTCCGGCTTGTGCGCGCATGCCCGCACATGCGCGACCGGCTCAGCGAGCGGGCGGACCGGCTCAAGGCGCTGCTCAAGGAGGCAGGCCTGCCGGTGATGGAGACCACCACCCATATCGTCCCGGTGATGGTCGGCGATGCGGCGCTTTGCAAAAGAATATCAGACGCCCTTCTCTATGAACACGGCCTCTATGTTCAGCCGATCAATTTCCCTACCGTTCCGCGTGGCGCGGAACGGCTGCGGTTCACGCCCTCGCCGTTTCATGACGACGCCTTGATGGCTGATCTGGTCAGGGCTCTGGTCACAGTCTGGAAGGGTTTTGACCTGAAAATCGCGGCGTGAATCGTCGCTTCAGGAGAAGGCGCTCATGGGAGAGCAAGGCGATATTCTGATCGAACAGCGCCGCCTTGGATCTTATCTTCGGATTGCGGCTGTGTGCGCTGTCTCGGGCTTGGAAGTGACTTTCGTCGCGCCGGCGGACGCAGGCCAGGCCCTGATCAACGCCCTGGCGGCCTCCAAGCTGGCGCACGCGCGGGCCCGAGCGCAGAATGCGGCGGAGCCGCCGCCGCCCGCCCACATCGCCCGCGGCGTCGTCGTGTGAATTCGGCTGATGCGCAGCGCGGAGGGCGAGGGCGACGTGGGGGTGGTGTCCGTCAGGCGTCTTTGCGCCGTACGCCGCGACCGAGGCCAATGCGCTTGGCGAACTCGGAGCGCTTGGCCGCATAGGCCGGCGCCACCATGGGGTAGTCGGCGGGCAAGCCCCAGCGCTTGCGATATTCGTCAGGAGACATGTTGTAGGTGGACCGGAGATAACGCTTCAGCATTTTGAGGCGTTTGCCGTCTTCCAGACACACGATATAGTCGTTGTGGACCGACTTCCCGATCGCAACGGCCGGTTTCGGGCGCTCTGGGGCCTTTTCCGCCTCGCCTTTGATTAAAGACTCGATAGTTTTGTGTACCGAACGGATCAGCTCAGGCAATTGTTCTGGGCTCAATTTATTGTTTGTTACGAAAGACGCGACGATGTCAGCGGTCATACGCAGCGTCTCATCTGTACCCAAATCAAGCTCATTCGCATCTTCGCGCATCATTAGTCCTTTTTTGGTCTTGCGGCATTTCGCGGCTTTGGCGTTTCTATCGCCTAGGGGAGATAGTGACGCAATGGGGCAATGCAGAATTTAAAAGCGGTTGTACGGCGTCGACGACTTGGTACAAGGCCCGGAGCGGCGGGGCCGCATCTCCATGGCCGACCGATCGGTTGGTCGTGCCTGCGCAGCAACGCGAAAGTGACCCGGTCAAAGCTGAGGAGCGTGGAGCATGCAAGACGGTTGGACAGGCGCTGCGCCCGACGCCGCGTCGGCGGGGGCTCAGACTTCCGCCTTTTTCAACGAAACCTTGGCGTCGCGGGATCCGGAATTGGCGGCGGCGATCGCCAAGGAATTGTCTCGGCAGCAAAAACAAATTGAGTTGATCGCCTCGGAGAACATTGTGTCCGGGGCCGTGCTCGCCGCGCAAGGTTCAGTGCTCACCAATAAATATGCGGAGGGATATCCGGGCAAGCGTTACTATGGCGGTTGTGAGTATGTCGACCTTGCCGAGGCGCTCGCGATCGAACGGGCCAAAGCGTTGTTTGGTTGCGCCTACGCCAATGTCCAGCCGCACTCGGGGGCGCAGGCCAATCAAGCCGTGTTCTTGGCGCTGTTGCAGCCAGGGGACGCCTTCATGGGCATGGACCTCGCAGCCGGGGGGCATCTGACCCACGGCTCACCGGCCAATCAATCCGGCAAGTGGTTCCGCGCCCTCTCTTACGGCGTGCGGCCCGACGACCAGCTGATTGACTATGACGCCGCGGCCGCGGTCGCGCGGCAGGAAAAGCCGAAGCTGATCATCGCGGGCGGCTCCGCCTACGCCAGGGTGATCGATTTCGCTCGTTTCCGCGCCATCGCCGATGAAGTTGGCGCGCTGTTCATGGTGGATATGGCGCACTTCGCGGGCCTCGTCGCCGCGGGCGTTTATCCATCGCCATTGCCCCACGCCCATGTGGTGACGACGACCACCCATAAGACGCTTCGGGGGCCCCGGGGCGGGATGATCCTGTCAAACGATCCCGAGCTTGGAAAGAAATTCAATTCGGCCGTGTTTCCCGGCCTCCAGGGTGGGCCTTTGATGCATGTGATCGCAGCGAAAGCGGTCGCCTTCGGGGAGGCTCTGCGGCCGGAGTTCAGAGCCTATGCGCAGAGCGTTGTGGATAACGCCCGGGCTCTCGCCAAAGGCCTTGTCGACGGTGGGCTTGCGGTGGTGTCAGGGGGCACCGATTGTCATCTGGCGCTCATCGATCTGCGCCCCAAGGCGGTCACAGGAAGGGCGGCGGAAGCGGCTTTGGAACGCGCCTTCATCACCTGCAACAAAAACGCGATCCCTTTCGATCCCGCCAAACCCATGGTGACGAGCGGTATTCGGGTCGGAACCCCGGCCTGCACCACAAGGGGGTTCGGGGTGGCGGAGTTCGAAGAGGTCGCGGGTTTGATGCTTGAGGTGATCGAGGCCCTGTCGCAGGGCGGCGACGCCTCTTTGGTGGAGCAGGCGGTGGCTAAGAAAGCCGAGGCTCTCGCCAGCCGCTTTCCAATCTACCGTTAAGGCTGGCGCGTCATGCTAGCCTAGGCGTCCTGGCGGTGAGTCGCCGCGCAGCTGGTAGCAATTGAATGCGTTGCCCTTTCTGTCAGAATGAAGATACCCAGGTGAGAGACAGTCGTCCCACAGAGGATGGCGCTTCGATCCGACGGCGACGCCAATGCCCCGCGTGCGGCGCGCGCTTCACCACTTTTGAGCGCGCACAGTTGCGCGAACTTTTCGTTGTCAAGCGCTCGGGGCGGCGCGCGCCGTTTGAACGCGACAAGCTGGCGCGGTCGGTGGCGATCGCTTTGCGCAAGCGGCAGGTCGAGCCCGACCGCGTCGAGCAGCTCATTTCAGGCATTGTGCGACGATTGGAGGCCTCAGGCGAGAGTGAGATCCCCTCCGCCACAATCGGCAATCTGATCATGGCGGCTTTGAAAAGGCTCGATCCGGTGGCCTATGTCCGCTACGCGTCGGTCTATAAAGACTTTCAAGACGCAAAAGACTTCCAAGAGTTTCTCGACGGCCAAATGAGTTTCGACGACGATCAGGACGAATTGGACTTCGTGGACAAAGAGCCTCAATGAGCGGGGCCCTCGCGCGTCTCCCCATGGTCACGCTCAAGCTGGCCACCAGTCTCGATGGGCGCATCGCCACGGCGGGCGGGGAAAGCCGGTGGATCACCGGGGAAGCAGCCCGGGCTGAAGTGCAGGCTTTAAGGAGCAGACACGACGCGACGGCTGTTGGCGCCGGCACAGCCGTCCAAGACGACCCCCTCCTCACAGCGCGCGCTGATCCGCCGCTGAGGCGGCAGCCCTGGCGCGTGGTCTTTGATCGCCGCTTACGGGTGGGGCCTTCCGCGCGGCTCTTTCAATCCTTGGCGGAGGGGCCGGTCGCCTTGATCACGGCGGGGGAGGCCTCAGCCTTCGCCGCGCTTGGCGCGACCATCATCGGCTGCGGTCGCGACGCCACGGCGACGGCGATGCTGGCGGCGTTGGGGCAGGCGACGGGGGTGCAGACGGTTCTTGTCGAGGGAGGCGGGGTTCTCGCGGCGGCGCTTGTCGCAGAAGGCTGCGTCGATCGGCTCGAATGGTTTCGGGCGCCCCTCTTGCTGGGCGCGGAAGGACGCAGCGCCATCGGGCCCCTGGGGCTTGAGCGTCTGATCGAGGCGCGCCGGTTCCGCCGCATCGGCATTCGGGAACTTGGAGATGATATCCACGAGACTTATGTCCCGGCGCATGCATAGGAGCTTGTGATGTTCACGGGTATCGTCACCGCCCTCGGCGACCTTGTGAAGGTCGAACGCCGCGACGGGCTGATCCGTTGGACGGTGGATGCCCCTTATTGCGCCGCGGACATGGCCATCGGCTGCTCGATCGCGCACGCAGGGGTGTGTCTGACAGTGGTGGAGGCGGAAAGCCGGGGCCCGGCCCATGCGCGCTATGTGGTTGAGCTTGCGCCCGAAACCCTTCAGGCCACCAGCCTCGCGCGCCTGCAAGCGGGAGACCGCATCAATCTGGAACGGGCCTTGCGCTTGGGGGACGAACTGGGCGGCCATCTCGTCGCCGGCCACGTGGACGCTGTGGGGCAGGTGCGCAGCGTGGCCCAGGACGGGGAAGGATGGCGGCTCGAGATCGACGCGCCCGCGGCCCTGCGCGGTCTGATCGCTCCCAAGGGCTCCGTCGCCGTCGATGGCGTGTCCTTGACGGTGAACACGGTTCAAGGCGATCAGTTTGGGGTGCTTCTGATCCCTCATACCTGGGGCGTCACCACCTTGTCGCGCCTGAGGCCCGGGGACCCGGTCAATCTCGAAGCGGATCTTTTTGCGCGCTATGTGGCCCAAATTCTCGACGCACGCGCAGCGCGAGGCTAAACGACCCTATGCTCGACGAGGCTTTCGATCCTGACAATCTGCGCCGTGCGATCTCGCCGACCGAAGAGATCATTGAAGAAGCCCGGCAGGGGCGGATGTATATCCTCGTCGACGCGGAAGATCGCGAGAACGAAGGCGACCTCGTCATCCCCGCGCAGTTCGCAACGCCGTCGGCCATCAATTTCATGGCCAAGCATGGACGGGGTCTGATCTGCCTCGCCATGACGGCCGAGCGGGCGGACCAGCTGGCCCTTCACCCCATGGCGGCTCGCAACGGCACGCGGCACACCACGGCTTTCACCGTCTCTATCGAGGCGAAAGAGGGCGTCTCCACAGGCATCTCCGCCCATGATCGGGCGCGAACGATCGCGGTGGCCATCGACCCTAGCAAGGACGCAAGCGATATTGTGTCGCCTGGACATGTGTTTCCCCTCGCCGCCCGCGACGGCGGCGTGTTGATCCGGGCCGGCCACACAGAGGCGAGCGTGGATGTGTCGCGGATGGCGGGGCTGATTCCGGCGGCGGTGATCTGCGAGATCATGAACGAGGAAGGCGGCATGGCGCGCCTGCCGGAGCTCATTGGGTTCGCCCAGCTGCATGGGCTTAAGATCGGCACGATCGCAGACCTTATCTCCTACCGCCGCCGCAATGATCGGCTTGTCGACCAAGTCTTCGAGCGCCCCTTCGACAGCGTTGCCGGCGACGGCTTTCGGATGGCGGTGTTTCGCAATGTTTTGGACGGCGCGGAACATGTCGCTCTCGTCCATGGCGTCATCAGCCCCGAGACCCCCGCCTTGGTCCGCATGCACCGCACGGATTTCGCTGCTGACGTGCTTGGGGAAGTCGGTCCTCGCGCGCGGCTGGTGGAGCAGGCGCTTTCCATTATCGCTGCCAATCCCTCCGGCGGGGTGGTCGTGTTGTTGCGCGATCCCGATCCAAAGGCGCTTTCTCGCCGCTTCCAAGAACCGCAAGACAGAGACGGCCTCAGGGAGCGGATGCTGCGTGAATATGGCGTGGGGGCGCAAATTCTCCGCGAACTCGGCGTGCGCCGCATGACGCTTTTGTCAAGCGCGCCGCAGAAGGTCATCGGCCTTGAAGGCTACGGCCTTGAGATTGACGGTTGGCGTCCGTTTCCGGAGACGCCGTGATGCGCCAGGCCGAGGCCCATGCCCCTCTCGAGGCGATACCCGGCGCCCGGGTTCTGATTGTGGCCGCGCCCTATTACCGCGCCGTTGTCGACGCGATGGCGGAGAGCGCCGCGCGTTGGATCGCCCAGGCCGGCGGCGTCACCGCGCGGATCGACGTGCCCGGCGCGTTCGAGATCCCTGCCGCCATCGCTTTGCACGAGGCGGCGGCTCCCTTTGAGGCTTATCTCGCTTTCGGATGCGTCGTCCGTGGGGAAACGAGCCATTATGATTATGTGTGTGGGGAAAGCGCCCGGGGCTTGATGGACTTGTCTTTGAAGGGGACGGCCTTAGGCTATGGCGTGCTCACGGTGGAAACCTTGGAGCAGGCCATGGTTCGCGCCGATCCTGCGGGACATGACAAAGGTGGGGAAGCGGCGCGGGCGGCTGCGGCGTTGATCGCGCTGAAAAGGCGGCTAAGGGCATGACCCGCATCCCCTCCCGCGACCCCATGGCCGCCCGGCGGCAGGCCCGGCTTGCCGCGGTGCAGGCTTTGTATCAGCTGGAGCTGAGCGGCGGTTCGCCTGCCGGCATGGCGGCCGAACTGCGGGAGGGGCGGCTGCCGATGGGGGAGACAGGACCGCTGGACGCTGAGCCCGATCTCGGTCTTTTCGACATGCTCGTCTCCGCCGCTGTGGAGCGCCAGGAGGGCGTGGATCAAACCATTGCGGCCCAACTCGCCCAAGGGTGGAAGCTCGAACGCATCGATAGCGTGGCCCGGGCCATCCTGCGGGCCGGGGTGGTGGAGCTGTGGGCCAAGCGCGACACCCCGGCTGCGGTGATCGTCGATGAATATGTCGAGCTCGCGAAAGCCTTTTTCGATGGTCCGGAGCCTGGTTTTGTGAACGGCGCCTTGGAAGCCTGCGCGCTCAGGGTGCGAGGAGACGACGCCTTCGCGCTCCTGCCGGCGGATCGCGCCGGGCCAGGCTGAGGCGGTTGTTTTGAACGATGAATTCGCCCTGATCGCGCGCCTGTTCGCGCCGCTTGCGACCCACCCGGCCGCTCGTGGCCTCAAGGACGACGCGGCGCTTTGGACCTTGGCGGGCCCCACGGTCATGACCTGCGACGCGATTGTGGAGGGAATGCATTTCTTGCCTGAGGACCCGATCGAGACGGTCGCACAGAAGGCCCTCAGAGTGAATTTTTCCGACCTCGCCGCCAAAGGCGCGAAGCCCGAAGGCGTGTTGATCAGCCTGATCTGGCCGCAGCATCGGCCCGCGGCGGAGATGGCGGCTTTCGCGGCGGGGCTGGCGGAAGACCTTGCAGCCTTTGATTGCGCGCTTCTCGGAGGCGATACGGCGGCGACTTCAGGGCCCCTGACCGTGTCGACGATGGCCTTCGGTCGGGCCTTCGGCGGGCGGAGCCCGGCCCGATGGGACGCTGTTCCTGGTCAGGACGTTTGGGTGACGGGCACGATCGGCGACGGGACGCTTGGATTGGCCGCGGCGCGCGGGCGTCTGACGGCGTCGGCGGACGACGCTGCTTTTTTGGTGGACCGCTATCGCCGTCCGCGGCCGCGCTGCGCCTTCGCAGAAACGATCGCCGCCTTGGCCGGGGCTGCGATGGACGTGTCGGACGGGCTGATTGGGGACGCCCGGAAGCTCGCGGCGGCGTCTGGTCTTTCGGTTGTTCTCGACCCCGCTCTCGCGCCCTTGTCTCCCGAGGCTCGGCGGCTCTTGGCCTCGGGGGAAACTTCGCTGGCGGCGCTTCTGACCGGCGGGGACGATTACGAGATCCTGTTCACGGCGGACCCTCCCAAAGCGCCCGCCCTGCAGGCGGCGGCGCTAAGGCTTGGCCTCGGGCTGACCCTTATCGGCCACACGGCGGCCGGAGAAGGGGTGCGGGCGCTTTTGCCTGACGGTCAAGATCTGGGACGAGAGGGGGGCGGGTTCGTCCACCAGTTCGGGGCTTGAAGGCCGCGGCTGATAACACAATGGCAAACAAGATGCGGCACAAGGCAAGGCATGACGTTCTTCACCCGCCGCGCTTCTTTCGCCGCCGCCGCCGGCCTCGCCGCCGCGACGGCCTCCAGCCTCACCGCCAATGAAGCCTCGGCCCAGCCCAATGATGGCGAGGTCGCCGGACCTCGGGTGATCGAAACCCCTGGGCTTGCGGTGCCCGTGCGCCGGGACAATGACCTGATCGGGTATGTGTTTGTAGGGATCCGAACCGTGTTGACGGCCAATGTGGATGTCTGGGTCACGCGGGAGCGCAATCATTTTTTGCGGGACGCCTATGTGCGCGCATGTTTCCGGCAGCGGCTCGTGGATCCCACGCGTCCGACCGAAATGCTTCAGCCCCTGGCCGACAATAGTTTTCGTGCGGCCGCGGCGGAGGTTCTCGGGGCCCGCGCCGTTCAATCGGTGGCGGTGATCCGGGCGCAGGCTCTGGGTTCGCGCCTCCCCGGATGAGGCGCGTTTGACAGCGTCGTTGTGCGTCGCTGTCAGAAGATGCAAGTTCTTAAAGGGGCATGGTTTCTCATGTTCCTCCATTGCCTCAAGCCAAGGCTTTTGGCAGTGTCGCGCCCTCTCAACGGGGGCGGGGTTCGGTGATTCGAGCCAGCCTCTTTCCGCATCTGACCAGACACCTGTCTCGTCGCCCGCAAGGAGCGCCTGATGGATACGAATGACCTTGTTTTATGGTCGGCGGTCTTCGCCGGCCTGATCGCTGCGCTTTATGGCTATCTCCAGATCGGCGCGATCAAGAAAGCCGATGCCGGCACCGACCGGATGAAAGAGATCGCCGCCGCCATTCAGGAAGGGGCGAAGGCCTATCTCAACCGGCAATATTCCACCATTACCTATGTTGGCCTCGGGATCGTCGTGATCTTGTTGGCGCTCTTCTGGCCGACCTGGCAGATCGCGGCGGGATTCATCATCGGCGCGGTCCTGTCCGGCGCTGCGGGCTATATCGGCATGAACGTGTCGGTGGAAGCCAATGTGCGCACCACCGAAGCGAGCCGGAAGAGTCTCGCGCTCGGCCTTGACATGGCCTTCAAAGCGGGCGCGGTCACCGGCATGCTGGTGGCGGGCTTCGCGCTTCTGGGCGTGGCTGTCTATTATCTGATCCTGACGGCGGCGTTGGGCCACGAACCAACGTCTCGGGTGGTGATCGACAGCCTGGTGGCGCTGGGCTTTGGCGCCTCGCTGATCTCAATCTTCGCGCGGCTGGGCGGGGGCATCTTCACCAAGGGCGCCGATGTGGGCGGCGACATGGTGGGCAAAGTCGAAGCAGGGATCCCTGAGGATGATCCGCGCAATGCGGCCACGATCGCGGACAATGTGGGCGACAATGTCGGCGACTGCGCGGGCATGGCGGCGGACCTGTTTGAGACCTATGCGGTGACGACGGTCGCCACGATGGTGCTGGCGGCGATCTTGTTCAACGCGGCCCCCTCGACGGAAGTCGTCGGCCTCATGATGCTGCCTCTCGCCATTGGCGCCATTTCGATCGTGGCCTCGATCATCGGCACCTATTTCGTGAAGCTCGGGCCCGACAATAACATCATGAACGCCCTCTATAAGGGCCTGATTGCGGCGGGGGCCCTGTCGGCTGTCGGCCTGTTCGGCGCGGTGTCCTTCGTCACGGGCTTCGACCAGATCGCGCCGAGCCTTGGGCCGCAAAGCCCGTTTGCAGGCATCACTGGGATGGATCTGGCGGTCTGCGGACTGATCGGCCTGCTCGTGACGGGCCTGATTGTCTGGATCACGGAGTACTATACCGGCACGGGCAAGCGTCCGGTCAATTCTGTGGCGCAAGCCTCTGTCTCGGGCCACGGGACCAACGTGATCCAGGGTCTTGCGGTCTCCATGGAGTCGACCGCGCTGCCGGCTCTGGTCATCGTTTTCGGCATTATCAGCTGCTACACGCTGGCGGGCTTGTTCGGCATCGCCATCGCTGTGACGACAATGCTTGCGGTTGCGGGCATCATCGTGGCGCTGGACGCTTTCGGGCCTGTGACGGACAATGCTGGCGGGATCGCCGAAATGGCCGAATTGCCCCCTGAAGTGCGTAAAACCACTGACGCGCTGGACGCCGTGGGCAACACGACAAAGGCCGTCACCAAGGGTTACGCGATAGGCTCAGCGGGACTCGGCGCTCTCGTGCTTTTCGCGGCGTATTTCGAAGACCTCAAATATTACGCTGCGAATTCTGCGGATTACCCGTTCTTCCTGGGCATCAATCCCGACACCATCGGAGCCCAGTTCGCGCTGTCTAATCCCTATGTCATCGTGGGCCTCTTTATCGGGGGGCTTCTGCCCTATCTCTTCGGCGGTTGGAGCATGACCGCTGTGGGACGCGCCGCGCAGTCGGTGGTGGAGGAGGTCCGGCGCCAGTTCCGGGAAATCCCGGGGATCATGGAGCGCACGGCGAAGCCTGATTATGGACGGGCGGTGGATATTCTCACCCAGTCCGCAATCAAGGAAATGATCGTGCCGTCGCTCTTGCCCGTTTTGGCGCCGATCGTGTTGTTCTTTGTGATCTATGCTGTATCGGGGTCGACCGCACAGGCGCTGGCGGCGTTGGGCGCGCTCCTGATCGGGGTCATCGTAACGGGCCTGTTCGTGGCCATCTCGATGACCTCGGGCGGCGGGGCCTGGGACAACGCCAAAAAATCCTTCGAGGACGGCTTCAAGGACAAAGACGGCGTTGTGCATTACAAAGGCTCGGAAGCGCACAAGGCTTCCGTGACTGGCGACACTGTGGGGGATCCCTATAAGGACACCTCTGGGCCTGCGGTGAACCCGATGATCAAAATCACCAATATCGTGGCGCTGTTGTTGCTCGCGGTTCTGGCCCATCTGGGCTGACGCCTTCGCCCCTGCCTTGGCGCGCCAAGGCAGGGGCGCTTGGCGCGCCCCGCTGGCCTTACAGCCAGTCATGATAAAGGCCGCTCTTGGGAGCGGCCTTTTTCTTTGATCCGGTGGTCTGGAGGACGCGCGCTATCAGCGGCGGCGGGGCGCGTTTCGCTCTTCCTCGTCGCCAAGGCCCACAGGCGCTCCACGCCCGATCGTGCCCAGAATCTGTTCCAAGATGCCCAGTTCGCGGCCGCGCGTGGGCGTTTCGGCATCGGCGAAATTGACGATCTGGCCGCGCTCCAGACCGAAACGATCCACCCGCGAGACGACGCCCTGTGGGTCGAAGCCGATGGCGAGGACATTCCGCTCGATCGTCTCAGGCTGCAAGAAGGCGAAACTCTCCTGCACCGAAGTCACATAATACCACGTGGCGTCGCCGAACACCGTTTCGGTGGAGGGGGTGCCAAGGCGCGCCCTTATGGTGTCTTGGGTGTCGATGCCGACCTGCACCTGCATCGTGGCTGGGTTATCGGCGACAAAGCCATGCTGGCGCTGCACCGGGGTGCATGCTGCGCCGGCGCCGGTGGCCAGCGCCATGGCCAGAAGTGTTGCGGATACGCGCCCCATGCTTCACCTCGTCTGCTTGGCGGGCTGCCATCTCCGCGCTGCAACCCATATGTTCGGGATCAGGAGGTAACGGCGCCCGGGCTTTCGGGCAAGCGCCGCCCTCACGCTCTCGTCTCTCCTTGATCGTCAGTCAACCGGTTCCCAGCCATGTTCAGCCTGAAACGACTATGGGTTTTTCGTCCCGATCAGATCCGCAAGGACGCGCTCGCCCTGTTGGATGGGGTGGTTTGTATCAGTCGGCGTCCTGGCTTTTTCGGGGCGGACCGGTTGGCCGATTCGTTCGAAGCAAGGCTGGAGTTGGTGATGGCGCATGCCGCCATCGTGTTGCTGCGTTTGCGGCGCGATCCCGGGGAGGAGGCGTTGGCGCAGGCGTTCATCGACGCATTCTTCAAGTATCTGGACGCTTCGCTGCGGGAAGCGGGCGTTGGAGACCTTACCGTGCCCAAGCGGATGAAAAAGCTTGCGGGGGGATTTTATGGGCGGCTCAAGGCCTATGAAGAAGGCCTCGCTGCTCAGGACAACAGCTTGGAAGCTGCGCTGGTCCGCAACGCCACGGGTTCGACGGGAGCGCATTTCGCGCCGGTCTTGGCCGCGCACATGAAGGCGCTGCAGAGCCGTCTTCAAGCCGCCGACGTCGCAGATCTCCTGGCTGCGGGCTTCTGGAGCGGCGCTTAGCGGCGCGCTTCCCCTGCAATGCGAGAGGGTCTGGCCTGAGGCGCGTCATTGCTTTCGGTTGGGCTGGGGGAGTATCTTCGCGCCGTTTTCAGACTGACCCTGGCTTTGGATGCGAAGCGCAGCGGCTTGCAGGGACGATGCGGCCCATGCCCCAATCTCTGGTGCTGTCGATTGACGGGATGGGAGGCGACCACGCCCCGCGATCGGTCGTCGCGGGGCTTGATCTGGTCGCTCGCTCCGCCCGGGACGTGCGGTTCGTGCTGCACGGGGATCAGGCGCTTTTGGCGCCGCTTTTGGCCGAACACAGCCATGCCAGGGCCGTCACCAGCGTGCGGCACGCCGACCGCGCTCTAGGCATGGACATTAAGCCTAGCCAGGCCATGCGTCAGGGACGCGGAACCAGCCTCTGGAACGCCGTGGCCAGCGTGGAAGAGGGGGAGGCGGCTGCGATCGTCTCGGCCGGCAATACCGGGGCGTTGATGGCCATCGCCATGTTGCGTCTTCGGAAAATGGCGGGCGTGCATCGGCCGGCCTTGGTGGCGAGTTGGCCCACGATGCGCGGGGTGAGCTGCGTTCTGGATGTGGGCGCCACTGTGGAGGCCGACGCTACGCAGCTCGTGGAGTTCGCGATCATGGGCGAGGCGTTTTTCCGGGCTGTGCATGGCGCCGCCCGGCCGAGCGTCGGGCTTTTGAATGTCGGGTCTGAAGACGAAAAAGGGCACGAGCAGATCCGCGCCGCCGCCACCCTCATCCGGGACAGCGCCCTTGATCTTGATTTCCGTGGCTTTGTGGAAGGCGACGAT
>JAGWZH010000194.1 GCA_018971945.1 Alphaproteobacteria bacterium
GATCTGGCCCGCCGCAAGGACCTGGGCGAACACCGAAACCCCGATCCACCCCCCAACCACGCCTCCGCCGGCGAGCACAGCGCCAAGCTTCCAGTCGACCGCATTCCGCCAAGCATGGGCGATCAGTCCCGACAGCGACGAGGCCGTGATTTGGCTTGCTTGCGTCGCCACAGCCACGGGCGGGGGAATGCCCAAAAAAATCAGGAGGGGCGTCAAGACGAAGCCGCCGCCCACCCCGACAAGCCCAGACAAAAAGCCGACCAAGCCGCTCAACATCACGATGAGCAGCCAATTCACCGGCATTTCGGCGATGGGCAAGTAAATCGACATGGACCTGCAAGCGACGCGAGGCTGAACAGCGCGCTGCTTCAAACTTACGGAACATCAGCCGCTGCGCAACGCCGCAGAGCGTCTTGTCCACCGCTTTCCAAGCCTGAAGAGGCGATTTAACCCTCAGCTCGCCCAGGCGCGGGGGCCGAAGTCCCCGTTGGCGCGGGCGCTCGCGGCCCGGGGACGGAAAGCCTCGGCGCGAGCGCGCGCCTGCGCCACCTCCGACGGCGAGAGCTGCGCCTCCAGAGACGCGGCCCGCGCCCGAGCGTCGGCATCCCCATTGGCGCCGGCGACGAGAAACCAGAACAGGGCCTCCGCGCCGTTCGCCGGAGCGCCGCGGCCTTGTTGGTAGAGAACGCCCAGATTGAACTGGCTGTCCTCCACCCCGAGCTCGGCCGCCTGCCGGAACCAACGGAAGGCCGCCGCCTCGTCCAAGGGCGCGCCTTCACCACGGGCGAAGAACACACCGAGATCGTGCATGGCGCGGCTGTTGCCGGCGGCCGCGGCCCTTTCCGTCCATTGCCTGGCCTGCGCCAGATCGGCGGGAACGCCCTCTCCGCGTTCGAACATTTTAGCGAGGCGATACTGCGCCATCGCAAGTCCCTGGTTCGCCGCCGACCGCAGCAGGGTCAGAGCTTCAGCGCTGTCCCCCGCCGCAAGGTTCTGAAGGGCGAGTTCATACTGCGCCACCGGATCGCCGCGCGTGGCCGCCTGCTGCAATGAAACAGGCTGGGTGGCGACCGGCCCCGCCCGGGTCGGCGCCGGCGCGGGAGCCGTCGCGGGAGCGGAGGCGGAAGGCGTCGCCGAAGCGACGGTCGTAGGAGCGCCTTGAGGCCCGATCGGGGCTGCTGCGGCGTCTGTAGGCCCAAGAGACAAGCCGTCGATCGCGCCCTCAAGGGCGTTCGGATCGGCCGCGGCTGTCTCCGCCGACGCGAAGGCCCCTTCCGCCTCCGGTGCGAACGGATCCTCTTCCGGCGGCGCCTGGCCCGCGTCTGCGATCGTGGGGGAGGAATTGGCGTTCACATAATAAGCAGCCCCGGCGAGAGCGGCGGCCACAGCCCCAGCCGCGCCCCAGAACACCACCTGGTTGCCGCCTCTCAGGCCGGACGCGGCCTTTGCAGACCTTTCGGCCTTGTCCTTTTTTCCCTTCGAGACGCTGTGACCTTGGGCGGCTTTGCGCACGGCGTTGAGATAGTCGTCGCGAATCTCAGGCGAGAGGCGGCCGCCCACCCGAGGCGGCGCCATGCCGGGGAACCCATCATCAGGGAAGGGCGCATGCGCCGTGGAATCGAGATGGTCTGCGTAAGGATCCATCTCGAACGGCGGCGGCTCTTCGATCTGCGGAAGAGCGCGCGAAGGGATCACCGGCGCCGCCCGCACAGGCTCCTGTTGGAGCGCCGGGGTGTTCGGCGCGAAGGGGTCGAAGGCCTCAAAGCCGCCCCGCGCTCCGCCGAAGGGGGCCGCCGACGCTGGGGTCGGGGCGGGTTCGCGCGGCGCCTGGCCCACAAGCCCCTCAGGAGCGCCGCCCTCTTCAAGCGCCTGCAAACGGGACGCGAATGCGGCCAACGCCTTCTGCACAGGGGTCACGGTCTCGACGGCGCGCGCGTCGACCTCAGACAGTTTCGCACCCAAACTGGAGACGGCCTCACGCAAGCGCGACGCGCTGCGCTCTTCCCCTTCCACAAGCTTTTCGGAGAGCTCCCGCGCTATCTGCTCGTGGCGGGTATTGAAGCGCTCGGCCATCCGAGCGACCTGCTCGCCCACCTGCTCGATCGCCTGGGCTGAGCGCGTCTCCACCGTCGCAAACCGTTCCTCGAGACGTTCAGAGACCCGACCGATCTCAGAACCCATCCGATCAAAGCCCGCCGCCTGCTTGGCGTCGCGCTCCTCCAGTCGGGCGTCGACCTCGACAAAACGGTGATCGATGTCGGCAAAACGCGCGCCAATCGAGGCGGAAAGCTGGCTGAGCTCACCCCTTAAGGCGTCAGCCAAGCCCGAAGCGTCGCGGTCCTCCACCGCCTTGAGCCGCCGCTCGACCGTTTCAGACATTCGCCGAATTTCAGACGAAATAGCCTCGATCATGTGCGCCTGGCGCTTCTCGGCGGCGGCCAATCGGCGGTTCGTCTCGGCGAGCGCGCCGTCGAGCGCGGCCGCGTCAAGCCCTTCGGTGGCGCTCTGCAGCTGCGCGGACAGATCTTCCCGCGCCGATCCCACAAGATCGGCCACATGCTTGGCCATCCCGTCAAG
>JAGWZH010000071.1 GCA_018971945.1 Alphaproteobacteria bacterium
CGCCGGCATCGGAGGTGACCGCGCCGCCGTCAAAGGCAGCCACAACTTTGCGCTTTTCTGCTCTGGAAAAGCCGAACAAATCGCAGCTACATTCTGTTTGCCTCGGGGTGGCCTTTCGCTCTGCGCTTTGAGTTTGTCGTAAAACGAAATTCTCAGAGTTCGCGCCCCGATGCACCTCCTACCTTTGAAATTTCCGGATTGGTGGTGATTTCCAGCGCGATGTCGCGGCGCTGGCCGGCGATCGTCGAATGAATAGTCATGATGTCTTGCTCCGAAACGGAAAGCGCCGCCGGAGACCGGCGGCGCGTGAGGATTGAGAGAGGTTGACGGGGCTCAGGCGGCGTCGGCTTCAGCCAACGCTTCTTGTCCGGCGGACGTGACGATCAACGCGCCGGCGCGCGATGGCGTGATTAGAACATCGGGCAACCAATCCTTAAGTTGGCGCGCCGCCACGCGGGCGAGATCGGTTCGCTTCATCTTCGCCAAGGCGGCGATTTTCGGCTTGCGCGCCCACTCGCTGAGTTTGACCATGGCCGGCGCGTTTGAGAGCGCTTCGAGCGTGAACGCCTTGGGCGCCCTCTCCCAGAATTCCGTCGACGCTTGCCAATGGCGGCTCATGTCGAGATCCAGCACGGCCGCGAGGTCATCCGAGGTCGCCTGCGTGCGGTCAGCCGATGGGGATGCGCCATCATGCGTGACATCGACGGCTTCGGCGATGGAGAGGGCCAATAGCTCAAGCAGGTGGTCGATGGGTTCCTCGGCGAGCCGGGCAAGGTCAGTGTCCGCATAAGCGGTGGATGGTTCGGTGCGCGCTTGCTCGAACCGATCGTCGTCATCGAAGCCTACCGGCGAGATCGCGATCGCGAGCCCCGGCCCGTCGGCGCGCGCCGCGCTCCGGCGAATGAGCGCCAGCATCAAAAGTGCAAGCGCAACCTGCGGACGGCCCGAGAGTTCAGCGCGAAGCGCGCGGGTGCGAGCGGCGGTCAGACCTTCCACAAGCGATTTCGGCAAGGTGGGCGATCGCGGCGCCGCCTCAACGGTGATGCGTCGGGGCCGTCCGTTGGTGCGGAATCTCGCTTCGGGGATGATCTCGAGTGTCATGATGGAGAGCCTTCTGCTCATCCACCCGCAAAATGCAGGGCGGGGCGTGCAGAATAACCCGATCCCTCAAAACGGCTTCTTCCGCGTCTGCCTGGCGTAACGATCAAAGCCAGCCATCGAGAGAGTCGTTTGCCGCATCAGTCCGATTCCCTGCAAAACATCCCGACACTGGACTGCTTCGCCGCGTTCGGGAGTCCTCAGACTTGTTGAGAGGTTCCCGAATGTATGACGTCTTAGTAATAAGAAGCATCTGCGCACGACCAAACCTATCGAGAGCACCTTTGCAACCGTCCAGCATAGGACGATCCGCGCCAAGGATTGTATGTCCTGCGAGACTGCAATCGCGATGGTCTTCAAGCTCATCCAGGCCGCCCAGCGCTCCTGGCGGCGGCTGGATGGAACGGACTGCTTGCCAAAGGTGATCTCAGGGATAAAGTTCCGAGACGGTATCGAGGAACAAGCCGACCCGCTCAGCCCTCCCCCCGAAGCCGCCGCCGCTTGGGCCAAAAGCATCATCGCCATGATTCAGCCATAGCGCGTGTCCCAGACATCCCTTTCATCCTAAAAATGGCTCCCCTCAGCGTCACTGACCGGTGCGCTGCACCTGCCTTGCGAACGCCATAAGCAGCGCCGCTGCCTCATGAACAGATGGATCAGCCGTAAGGGCGCGTTCGATAGCGAGGCCTCGCATCGCCGCAAGCATAAGGGTTTGAAGGCCACGTGCGGCAGCGCCGTTTGGCGCATCGGACGACTCCATGATCGCGTCAGCGTGCTCTTCTCCTTGGGCCTTGATCGCATCGAAGACTGGTCCTACCGACGCGGCTAAGGCGAGGTCTGAGCGCGTCGCCATCCAAATCTCCAGCACTGCCATAGCCTCCGGACGCTGATAGTGGCTCCAGCCCGCCTCTACCAATGCCTCCAGTGGGGATAGGCCCGGTTTACGATTGGCGATGGCGGTCTGGTAAGTGGCCAATTCGTCGACGAACACTTGATCCGCCACCGCCGCCATGATCGCCACCTTGTCCGGAAAATGGTGCATCACGGCTCCTTTGCTCAGCCCGGCATGCGCGGCGATGTCTGCAATGGTCGTGGCCGCATACCCCTTGCAGTCGAGGCAGGAGACGGCAGCGGCAATCACCCGTCGACGGGCGTCACCCGTGCGTTGGGCTTGCGTGCGGCGGCCTGGAGGACAGGACAATGTCATCCTCATGCAAATACATGACGAATCAAGCCAAGCAAATCAACAAACAAACCGACCTTGCGGTTTGTTTGTTGGAGGGCTATGGATTCTTGAGTGGCTGGTGAGCCACGCGGGAGGGACACAAATGCGTGCAGTATTGAGCCTTGGTGTCGTTGTGGCGGGAGTGGCGCTTGGCGCGCCCGCCGCCTTTGCTCAGCAGGCTTCCGCGGCGGTCGGCGGGGAAGGGGACATTATTGTGACTGCGCAGAAGCGCGAGCAGCGTCTCCAGGACGTTCCCATCGCCGTCTCGGTGATCTCTGCTGATGAACTGGCGGCCGCCAACTTGAACAACGCGACAGACCTTCGGTTTATTGCGCCGAGCATTCAATTCTCCGACTCGGCCAACCTTCGCGGTGAAGGTTTTGCCATTCGGGGCGTTGGCACGAACACCTTCGCCGATGGCGTTGAACAAACGGTTGGCGTCGCCATTGACCAGGTTGTTCTTGGCCGCTCAGGGATGGGAGCTGCTGACCTGATCGATGTAGCGCAGGTCGAAGTCCTGCGCGGACCGCAGGGCATGCTGTTCGGCAAGAACGCGTCGGCGGGGCTGATCTCCATCACCACCAATCGACCGACCCAGGATTTTGAGACGCGTGCGCGCGTTTCCTACGCCACGGAAAATGAACTCAAGCTGGAGGGTATGATCAATGCGCCGCTCAGTGATGTGGTTGCGCTGCGGATCGCCGCAGGGCGCACGACGCGTGACGGCTATATCCTTAACGTGGCGAACAACCAAACACTCAATGACCGCGACGAATGGGGGGTGCGCGCTACCCTGGCCATCGAGCCGTCCTCAAATTTCGATGTGACGTTCCGCGCGGACTATACCAATCGCGATCAATTGTGCTGTGCGTGGACATCGCGCGCGATCGGCGCGGGCTCGCCGTTGCCTTTCTTTTTGGGGCCGAATGTGCAGCCTTCGCCTACAAATGAACGCACAAATGTTCTCGGTCGATTTTACCAGAGCGCCGAGGGCTACGGCGTGTCAGGCGAGGTCAACTGGACACTGGGTGGGCTCACCCTGACATCGGTCACGGCGCTGCGCCACTGGGAGCAATCGGACAACAACGATCCCGACTTGTCGCCGCTTAACGTGCTCGACATTAATCTCGGTTCGAACGACCTTGAGTCCTTCAGCCAGGAGCTCCGCTTAACGTCCCCCGGCGATGGGGCGCTGACGTGGGTGGCTGGCTTGTTCTACTCGGATCAAAGCCTCGACAACACATCGGTGCAGGCGGGAACCTTGGGCGTGGCGCTGCCGCCGGGCATTTTGATCGGCCGCCAGGTCGCCACCACGGTCGATAACACCAGCTTCGCCGCCTTTGGACAAATCGATCTGGCGCTTTCGCCACAGCTCTCGGTGATTGCCGGCGTTCGCTATACGGCCGACGACGTCGGCTTGGTCTATGCACGCACGACCCCAACGGTGGCCGCGATCCCATGGCCCGGTCTTGGCGTCTTATCCTTCCGCGGCGGTACGGACGCAGACAATGTCTCCTGGCGGCTCGGCGCGCAGTATCGCGTCAGCGCTGACATGATGGTTTATGCCACAGCGGCGCGCGGGTACAAAGGGCCAGGCGTCAACACCTTGCTGGATCAAACCACGCCGCAGGTGAGCGCTGTCGCACCGGAGATTCCGACAAGCTACGAACTCGGCATGAAATCTGATTGGATGGATGGCCGGCTGACAGTGAATGTCGCCGCATTCAAAACGAGTTTTGAAGATTTCCAGGCGGAGGTGTTTGACTTGGGAGTGACACCCATTACTGCGCGCGTGCGCAACGCGGGTGCGTTGGAAACAACAGGCCTGGAAATTGAAGTGCGCGCCGAACCGGTGGACGGGTTGACGTTTGACGCCAACCTCGGCTGGGTGGATGCAACCTACACCGACTTTAAAAACATCCCATGTTACGTTGGTCAACCAGTGCTTCCGCTGGGGACCGCGCGCACAAGTCCGCGTCAATGCATCACGATTGCGCCCGGCGTGGCTGTGACCAACGGGGATGGGCAACGATTGGCCAACGCGCCGGAGTTCTCCGCCAATTTCGGCGGCGCCTATGAATGGGCGTTAGGCGACTGGGCGTTTGACGCGCGCGCAAGCTATGCGTGGCGCGGTGATGTGAATTTCTCTGCGGCGGGCGATCCGGGGTTGCGCCAGGATGGCTACGGTCTGCTCGGCGCGTCGATCAGCGCGGGGCCGGCGAGCGAAGCTTGGCGCGTCTCCCTTTTCGGGCGCAACCTGACAGACGAAGACTTCGTAACACGGGTCATCCCGGATTTACTGTTCGCTGCGCCAGGCAGCTACGCACAATTCACCACGTTTGAGTCGCGCCGCATTGTTGGGGTGTCGCTGCAGCTTCAGTTTGGACCCTGATGCGCGAAAGCGATGCTCATGCGATTGGCCGTCTCAGCGCCGCTGAGACTGCCAAGGCAATCCGAACGAAGGCGTTTTCCCTGCAGGAATGCGTGGAGGCGGCTTATGTGAGGGCGAAGGCGTCCGCTGGACTCAATTGCATTGCCTCGCTGATTGATCGTGATGCGGCTATCGCGTCTGCGGCGCTGGCGGGTGGGGTATGGGCGGGTGTGCCCTCGCTCATCAAAGACACCGACCATTGGATTGGCGCGTCCACGCGGGCCGGATCAGCGATCTCGCCCACTGTTCCAGCCCACAGTCAAACGCCGTTCATGGATGCAGTCCGCGCAGGTGGCGTGGCCGTCATTGGCAAAAGCGCCACGCCAGAATTTGCGATGCATCTGACGACCGAGCCCGTGGCTTTTGGCCCGTGCCGCAATCCCTGGAACACTGAGTATTCTGTTGGGGGATCATCAGGCGGGGCCGCGGCTGCGGTTGCTGCTGGGATTGTGCCCATCGCGCATGCCGGCGACGCGGCTGGATCCATCAGGATCCCCGCTTCCGCGTGCGGTGTCATTGGGTTTAAGCCATCGCGGGGAAGAACCGTCAGCAATGGCGACGATGGTGGTCCGGCGCGGATCACCTCTCAGGGCGCCGTGGCGCGTACGATGGATGACGTGCGCAAGTGGGTGCTCCTCACGCAAGATGGGTCCGATGTGGCAATGCATTCGCCGCTTCATCCCACCTCCGGGAGTTTAGCGGGCCGCCGCTTTCGGATCGGGGTGCGCACGACTGGTCTCTTTCCAGATGTCGAGGTCCATGCCTGTATCGCAAAGGCGTTGCATGCGATGGCCGACGCGTTGGCCCGCATGGGCCATCGCATCGAACAAGCACCGGCGCCAGCCGACGGAGAGGCGTTCGCGGATGCGTTCACCATCTATTGGGGTTTTGCCGCAGTCTCGCTGGTTCAAACGATCACGCAGCAATTGCAGCGCACCCCGCTTGTTGGTGAGCTGGAAGCGCGCACGCTGGCCATCGCGGAGGCGTTTCTGCCGCATCTCGATCGGCTTCCAGGCGCCCTCGATATGCTCGGCGGCGCATGGGGGAAAGAGGCTATGCTGTACGAGCGTTGTGACTTGATATTGTCTCCAGTCACCACGGCGACAACCCCGCGGCTTGGCGGATTGGCGTGGGATGGAGGCGATGCGCGCCAACACGTGATGTTGTTGCTGCAACACGCCGCTTTTGCGCCGTTGCACAACGCGACGGGCCAACCGTGTCTCGTCATACCTGCAGGACTTGATGCGGGCGGCTTGCCGATCGGGCTGCAAATTGCTGCCGCGCCGGGCGAAGAAGAGGCGCTGTTGGCGCTTGGGTTTGAAATGGAGCGGGAAGGCGTGTTGCGCGTGCAAGCGCCGAGTGCAGGTCTGGATCGACACGCCAGCTGATTCTGGTGAAGGAAAAAGTAGCGGTTTGGGCAAAGAGTGATTTGTCCCGCGCGATCAAAGTGGAACCCGGCTCGTTCAGGCCTGCAGGGGAGGCATGTGGATCGGCGTGCAAAAAGGACCCCGTTGACGGGGTGACGCACTGCCTCATCCAAAATGTTACCGAAGATTGTCCGCCGATAGGTGTGGCGGTGTCAGCGAGTCGGATCGCTGGCGCGGATGGCAGACGGGATCAGCATGGGCGCGCGGCGCGAGGTCGTAGCGGCGGTGGCGCAGCGGTATGCTCTCGCGGGGTGGCGCGAAAAGAGTCGAATACTCGATGAGCTGACGGCGGTGGCGGGGTGGCATCGCAAGCATGCTGTCCCGACGCTGTCCGCAAGTCGGTCGTTGCGGTCGGAAGAGGCCGCGGCGCCAGGCGATCGGCCGGCCGGTGATGAAGCGCCAGCCGCCATAGCCTCGTCCGGCAAGCGTCAGCGCAAGTATGACGCCATCCATGATGCACTGGTTGCTTTGTGGGAAGCCTCGGATCGCATTTGCGGCAAGCGGCTCAAGGTGATGATCGCGTCATTGCTGCCGGCGCTGGAGCGACACGGTCGCCTGGCGCTGAGCGACGCGCATCGGGCGCTAATCAAGTCCGTGAGCGCTGCGACGATCGACCGAATGCTGGTAGACGTGAGGGTCGCGGCAGCCGGCGGCCGGCGTCGACGGGTGGGGTTCTATTCGGCGATCCGGCGTGGAGTGCCGATCCGCACTTTCAATGACTGGAACGATCCGCCACCGGGCTTCTGTGAGATCGTCATGGTGGCTCATGGCGGGACCAGCGTCGCGGGATCATTCATCCAAACGCTGACCATGACGGATATCGCGACCGGTTGGACCGAATGCCTGTCGCTCGTCACGCCCGACGGGACTATCCTCGTGGAAGCCATGACGCGGGCGCAAAGATCGTTCCCGTGGCTCATTCGCGGCGCGGATTTCGACAACGATAGCGCCTTCATGAATGATGTCGTCGTGCCGTGGTGTCGCGGCCAGGCAATCGAAGTAACGCGCTCACGCGCTTACAAGAAAAATGACCAGGCGTTCGTGGAGCAGAAGGACGGCGCCGTTGTGCGCCGGCTTGTCGGCTATGGCCGCTTCGACGGCATCGAGACCGCCAAAGTGATGGCGCGGCTGTATGGGGCGGCGCGCTTGCATGTGAACTTCTTTCAGCCGTCGTTCAAGCTGGCAGAGAAGCGGCGCGAAGGCGCCAAGGTGATCAAGCGCTATCACCCACCGGCGACGACCTCAGCGCGGGCGCTTGCGCACCCAAAGCTATCGAAAGCGATCAAGCGCCGGCTGCGCGAGACATATCGCGGCCTTGATCCGGTCGCGCTGCTTTCCGAAATCCGAGGCTGTCAAACAGAGCTTGGCGATCGGATTGGCCGGCGTGGAAACGCTGTCGCGCCGGCCGCGCCACCACAGACTGCGCCCCGTGTCTTTGCGAAATCGCTTGGCGCTATGAAAACCGAGGTCCGGGCGACGCATCGCCAAGCCAAGCGAAAGTATAAGACGCGGATGCGCATGCCCTCGAAGCTTGATCCACATCTGGCCGAAATAGAAGGCTGGTTTGCGGCTGAGCCGGACATCACGGCGCTCGCCATTCTTGGCCGGCTGGGCGTAATCGATCCCGCGACATTTGATCAGAAGCAGCACTCGATCGTGCAGCGGCTGCTGAAGAAGCTCAGGGCCAAAGCCACGCGATTTTCCCAACACGCAGACCTTGAGTTGCATGGACAAGTCGCCGGCCGCGGCGGTGACGCCCCTCCAGTCGGGCTACGCCCGCCTTGCGGTCCGTCACCGCCAGTAATGTCGCGAGCTCATTGCCTTTCACCGCATGATTATGCCGATCCTCAGGGTAACAATTCTTCCTGAGGCAATACGCGGGGTCCTTTTTGCACGCCGATCCACACGCCGAGGGATGCACGGCAAGCCATTTGCCGCCGGCATGCTCGTCGGGCTGGCGGCGGACACGGTAGCCTTGGGCTGCCAGAATACGGCCGAGCGCGGCTTCAAGCGCGGGCCGTTCGGCCAGCATCTTCTTGCGGTCGAGTTCGCCGATATAGTTGAGGTCGATATCGACAGACAGCCGGTCAAGCGCGAGGTGAAACATGTTGAGCGCTGTGCCGCCCTTCAGCGCAAAGCGGTCCGCGAGCAGGTCCTCGCTTGCGATTTCTTGCAAGAGATCAAGAAGGCGCAGGACTTTTTCGAGTGTGCCTGGCTGATAGCCGGTGTCAGATGCGAGCTGCTGTAGCGTTTGTAGTGACGGTGCGGCCATCAAGCCCCCTCGAATGAATGGTTCAAGAGGGCGCTCGGTACGAGAATATTCCAGGCGCCGACAGACTTCGCGTCACCCGGCTTCGCGCCAAGCACATATTGCGGGTGCTTGGGTTTGAGCGACCGGAGCGCGGCGATTGCTTTGTCGGGGACGCCGAGCCGCGTTTTTTCGCGCTCAAGCCACCAGCCGAGCGCCCCTGCAACGGCGGCGCTCTTGAGACTTTGGGCTTGGCGCACCAGCGGGTCAGTCTTGAGGCGCTCGACCAACGCGAGTGAGCTGAAGAGTTCGTCCGCGCCGCCGACGAGGTCATGGCGGTCAAAGACATCAACGATTGTGCGCTCCAGTGTGGTGACAGAGAGCTTCAACCCGGCGCGGTCCAACGCTTCGATATCGCGGGCGGCAACAAGGCCGGTTGGTCGCTTGAGGAAGCGGCAGGAAAATTCCGGCGTCTCAAAGAGCGTTGGCGCAGCCCGCGTTATCGCGTGAACCTCAGGCGCGTCTGTGTAAGCACAGCCGTGCAGTTCAAGCGCGGAGTGGTAGGCGATCACGGCATCGCTCTTGAGTCGTGAGGCGGCAAGAAAGCGGTCTGTGGCCCAATGCTTGGGATCGCCGTGCGGTGGCACTGACGCGAAGACGCCGCGCGCCACGCGGCGGATGTTGCCGGCCTTCAGGTGTTGGGAAAGCATCGTCGTCACCACCTTGTCCGTGGTCGGGCGGCGCACTGCGCGCGCGTATTCCTCCCGGCGGAATACCGGGTGGGCGCTGAAGAAGGCGCGCGAGTCCGTCCGGACTTCTTGGGTCGTCATTGATGTTTCCATAGGCGAAGCTATAGGAAGTATATAGCTTTCTGTGTGAAAAACTCAATAATGATCGGCCGGGACTGAGCTTGGAAGGTGGAAGGCAATAGGAAATATATGGCTTTCCAGCGGCCTAGCTCAGTCGTCTCGATCGCGGATGAGGCGCTGGCCTGATGGAAACAGCGGGCAGGGATCCGCGGAACCCGATGCAGACTGCCTCGTCAGCGCCTCAGCGGTGCGATCTGTTTATATATTCATTTTTTGTTCTCGTTTCTCTGTTCTGAAACTGTGATCTCGTCCTCGCAGCCTGCGTGTCCCGACATAGACGGGCCGGGCCGATTGGCCGGCGCGCGCCGCAGGCAGGCGTGTTGGCAAACGCAGCACTCGCAACAGTCCGCTTCCAGGGCCCATCGGGCGGGTGGGGGAAGGCCCCCACAAGCGACCGCGAGAGGCGAGAGGCGCCGCGGGCGTTCGCGGGCTCAATCGATCCCCCGGATCGATTGCAGGGCGACTGCGAACCCCGCGAACAGCGCCGAGTAAAAATAAAAAAGCTTAGGCTTTATCGGACGGGCGGGGGAGAGCGGGGCGTAATCGCAGTCTAGTGACCTTACGGGCACGGATGAAGGACTAGGCCGCCGATGAGAGGCGCCGGACCTTTATTTCCTTCTCGTGTGCTCTTGCTTGCGCGAGATCGTACGAGGCCTGCATTCGCATGAGAGTGTCCGCCTTCGCGCCAAATCCCTTTTCGAAGCGGATTGCCATGTCGGCGGACAGGCTAGCACTTCCATTGAGCAAATTACTCAGCGCCTGCCGAGACACATCCAAATGCGCCGCCAAGTCGGTCACACTCACGCCGGCCGGCTCAACGATTTCGGCGCGCAGCCATTCTCCGACATGAACGGCCAGCGTCGGGTGCATCTTAAGAGCCATGGTAATCCTCCAGAGTCATATCGATGATCACGTTCTTCTCTCTGAGACGAAACGTCAGCCGCCAGTTCTTTGTCACCGTCATAGACCAAACGCCTTTTCGGTCCCCGGTAAGTTGGTGGAGCCCGAAATTTGGAGGCGTGGCCAATTCATCCAAAGCCTCCGCCGCATTGATAAATGCAAGCATTCGTCGAAGACGGTCCGCGTCACCGACCAAGCCTTTGGCGTTTCCGGTTTCAAAGAAACGGCGCAAACCCTTGTGGCTTATGCTTTCGATTTCCATCCCGACATCTGATCGCAAATGACAAAAATGTCAACTGTCGCGTTGCACTTGTCATCTTGCCAGGCGATTTCCCGTTGCGTTGCCGCGTCTTTATCTTGACCGACCGACCTGCTCCCGGAATTTCGTTCCAGAGAGTAAGCCAATGTCTCGTCCTGGTCCGCCCGCCTCAAACTAAAATTCCTATATCACAGCAGGCGACACCTTCCCTGACAGAGGGGGCAGGCAAACCGGGTCACACTTTTCATGCGCGCTCTTTCTTGGTCGCAGCCGGACGCAAAACCGCTTCGCACTTTTGCTGGTTGTTGCTCGCTTGAGTGTTCTGGCGGCTTGTCCGAAAACCGGTCCCCACTTTTCGGGCCGCCAGAAGGTAGGTTTTATCGGGCGCGGGACCCGATGGGAGCCCCTCTCCAGGCGCTCGGAAAGCGCTTAGTGGCAATTTTCCATTGCCTTACTGGCATTTTTTCAGTATCTAACTGGCAATGTTTACACGTCAGTCTGCGCCCGCGATCATCGAGGCCTTGTCGTTCATGCGCGTCGTCGCGATTACGGGGCCGCGCCAATCAGGCAAATCCACGCTTGCACGGACCCTCGCTGGCGAAGAAGCGCTCTACCGCACGCTGGATGAACCAGACCTGCTCTCCTTCGCCAGATCCGACCCGGTCGGCTTTCTGGATGCGGGCGACCGGCGCCTTGTCATTGACGAGTTCCAGCGCGCGCCTCAACTCGTCCTGCCGCTCAAGGCCTGCGTTGACCGTGATGCCAGGCCCGGCCGGTTTCTGATCACGGGATCGGCTGATTTGTCAGCGCTGTCATCGCTCCAGGACGCCCTGACCGGCCGGCTGGTCCGCAAGGTGCTCCTGCCCCTCTCGCAAACCGAACTGACCGGCGAGCCCCCTTGCTTTCTCGATGCGGTATTGCTCGGAGACCTGCCGCAGCCAGCGCGTGACGCACGCCCGTTGGGGGAGGTTGTCGCAGCCGGCGGGTACCCCGAGCCTGTGGCCTTGCCGGCCAACTTTCGGCGCCAGTGGTTCGATGCCTACGCTGCGCTGACGGCTCAACGTGATGTCGCCGACGTACTGGCGATCGAGCGGCCGGACAGGATGACGGCTCTCGTGTCACAACTCGCCCTGAGAACGTCAGAAACGCTCAACATTTCTGATCTGTCGAGCACGCTCCAGGTCGCGCGCGGAACCGTTGACAGCTACATTTCCGCGCTTGAGCAGCTCTATGTGGTGCGACGTTTACAGCCGTGGTTTCGAAATGAACTGAACCGGCTCGCGAAGACGCCGAAGGTCCATTTCCTCGATGCCGGTCTCGCGGCGGGGCTGCGACGCTATCAGCCAGGCGCAGTCGAGCAGCGCACCGTCTTCGGACCCCTCCTGGAGACCTTTGTCTTCGGTGAGTTGGCAAGGCTTTCAACATTTCATCCCGACCCGCCAGCGATTTATCATCTCAGGACGCTTCGGGGTGAGGAAGTCGATTTCATTCTGGAAAGTCATGATCGACGGATCGTCGCAATCGAAGTGAAGGCCGGCGCCACGCTGCACTATGACTGGTTCAAGACGATGCGCATGCTGCGCGATGCAACGGGGCCCCCCTTCGTCCAGGGAATTGTCCTTTACACCGGCAAAGAGGTGCGTCGCTTTGACGACCGGATGATCGCAGCGCCCGTTTCATGCCTCTGGGGAAGCTGAGGCTGCTTCTGTCAGAAGCCGCGCAATATGGGCGAAGGCTTCGGGGAAACCGATCCAGGCGTTTCGGGCCGCCAGAAGGTAGGGCTTATCGGGCGGGCCGCGGAAAGCCGTCGGCTGCTTTTCCTGCTGCGCCCTTTGGTGGTCGCACAGCCGGACGAAAAGGCGGTTCCAATTGTTCCTGGCTGTTGCTCCTTTATTGTTTACCGGGCGTGAGCGGGCCGCTTCCTGGCATCGATCGAGCGGTCTCCGGAAGGTCCAGGATTTAAAGTCTGTCTCGTTCATCAGGCTCAACATCTGGCGCATGTCTCAAAAATGCTTTCAACGCCTCTGCTGAATCGCCTTCGCTGCGCCGGGAAAAGAAACTCCGCGCTGTCTCCATGACCCCGACCTTCTCCGCTACAGCCGAGGCAATCCACCGGTTCAGGGATACGCCATCTTCCTTCGCCAGCCTCTCCGCAGCGCTCTTGATCGACGCTGGAAGATTGAGGGGATAAGTCACCCTGGTCATCTGGCGATCGCCTTCAGAAACTCCTGCGGCGCGGCGATCCTCAGCCCGAACCTGACTGCAGGACAGATGGGTCCAGCGCATTTACCCCACCGTCATCGGAAATCGGGGCGGCTCTTGTTGCCGGCTCAGAGGCCGGAGGCCGCGTCCGACAGCTCTTCGTAGAGGTGTTCGAACCATTCGGGGAGGTCCTGCGCAACCCAGTCTGCCTGGCCCAGGCTGGTCTTTGCCAGCAGACGCGGCGCCTGGTTGAGCGACGAAGCGTCAAAGACCGCGCCTTTGTCAGCTATGAGGATTGCGGCATGGATCAGCTGCTGATTGCGTGCGTATCTCTCCCGGATCTTGTTCTCGGGAACAGGATGTCCGCCCTCCTCGACGCGGGCCGCGACGCGCGCGACGGCGAGATCTGCACTGCCCAGATGGAGGTGAAAGATCACGATCCGGAACCCCGCCTTCCGGGCCGCGCCGAGCATCTCGAGTTTGGAAGGATGCGAAAACACGGTTTCGGTAACGAAGCTGTGGCCCGATCGCAGACACTCATCGCGCCGCGCCGAAGCAATCCTCGCCGCCTCATAGGCCGCTTTGGCAGAAGGGTTTTTCAGCTCATCGCGCTGAATGATGTCGGCATTGATGAAGGGTGCCTGCACGCGGGGCTTTAAGACGGTGTCGTAAAAAGTCGACTTGCCGGCGCCATTCGGACCCGCAATCAGAAAGAGCGTCGGGCGCGGCGCCGGTGAAGTCATGCCCGGCCGGGCTGCTTCTGCCTGACGATCCTGCCCGCCTTGTCTGCGCCTACGCCGAGTCCTGCCTTGCGCCGACTAGCGTAAAACTCGGCCTGTTCAGGTGTTTCCGAGGCGGCGATATCGATGAGCTCATCGACATAGACAGCCTGTTCCTCGCTGGTTAGGGCGTCAGGGCTGCGGTTGGCCTGAAGCGCTTCGCGGATACGGGTGTAGTTGAAGTCCGGCGAGCGCTCTATGGACCGGCCGATCCGCAGCCAGTGCGTAACCTGGCCGGCGATCGAGCGGGAGGCGAGCTTTGCTTCCCTGCGCAAGAGCTCCATCTCCTCTTCCGAGATCTTGATCGACTGGGCCATGAACATCTCCTTGAGGTGGCAATATGCTACCTTGTCGGGCGACTTTCAAGCACGCTCTGGCGCCATCGATTTGGTCCGCCTGATTTTCAGCCCGGTCGATTCACGCAGAACGCCGTTCGTACCGGGATCCGAACGCGTTAGATTTCGCGCCGAAGTCAGGGTGGCTCAACTGAGGCAATGCCGGCGTCTCTGAGACATGCCCCGCATGCTATGCCGGGCTGAGGAGGCAGACTCCCTGTCAAAGCCTGCTTGGTGTGATGCCTGTTGTGCAGGAGGAAGCCGCAGAAGCGGCGCCGGATAAAACTTTCCCTGAGCAGGACCGGAAAGCCGGAGGCGGGTTCACTCTCCGGCGAAATCATCCCGCGTGCAGCGCGTTCCTGGGCCTCAGGCGAGCGCAACGCTGCCGCCATCTGGCGAAACCTCAGGGCGACCGGCTTCGCCTGTGTGTTGCGCATCGTCACCGAATGGGCGACGAGGCGCCGGCGCAGTGACGAGGTGTCAGCTGACACTCTTGCGAGACTCCCGCCTGTGCGCCGTATTGCAAGGCTGCTGAGCCTTGAGCGCGGCCACCTTGCAAAAGCTGAAACCGTTCTGGTCGCTGCCATCGAAGATGCTGTCCCGGAACTTCCTCGAAGCCGCCGGATTGTCGATGACTTCGATGCGATGATCCGGAACCGGAAAGCGGCTCGCTCTTGATCTGTGGCTTCACGAGGCCAGCCACGCCCTCATCGCGTCCTTCGCTGGCAGCATTGCAAAAGACATCGATGCCGTGCGCACTGCCATCACTGAACCATAGTCTGACGAACAGACCAAAGGTCAGATCACGAGGCTGAAACTTGTCAAGCGCCAGAAATCCGGCCGCTTAAAAATGGGATGATTACCGCCGAAACTCCTGCGCGATCCACTGGTCCATTTCATCATGGCTGCGCTGGTCATCTTCGCAGCCGGCGAGGCGGTCTCCCGCATCCGCCCGCCGGAGGACACGATCCGGATCAGCCGCGCTGATCTCGAGCGCCTCGCAGGGCTCTAAGCCATGGAAACCGGCGCCCCGCCGGCCCCGGATGCGCTGCAGGCCCTCCTCGCCGACCAGGTCGAAACCCTCGCGCTTGTCCGCGAGGCGCGCCGCCTCGGCCTTGAAGAGGGAGATGTGATCATTGAGCGGCGCCTTGCGCAGAAGATGCGGTTCATGGTCGATGACCTCTTTGAAGCAGAAGACCCGGACGAGGCGGTGCCCCGGCGCTGGTTTGAGGATAACCGCGCCGCCTTTGCCGTCCCGGCGCTCTACAGTTTTGAACATGTCTATTTCCGGGACAGCGGCGATGAGCGTATCGAAGCCGCCCTCAGGGCTCTCAGGGATGAGCCTGAGGCAGACTGGCGGGCGATGGGCGATGCGTTCATGCTCCAGCGCCGTTACGGCGAGGCGCCCGCCCGCGAAATCACCCGCCTGTTTGGCGCCGGCTTTGCCGAGGGGCTTGAGGCGCTGGCCGGGCAGGGCGGCTGGCAGGGGCCGGTGCGTTCTGTGCTCGGCGCTCATCTGGTGCGTCTCACCCATGTGGCGCCGGCCGGCTCGCCGGATTATGAAACCGTGCGCATGCAGGTGCTTGAGCGCTGGCGCGAGGAGGCGCGCCTTGAGGCCAATGCGCGGGCCGTCGCCGAGATCACCGCGCGCTACAGGGTCGAAATCGAGGGCCTGTCCCGGTGAGGGCGTTCCTGAATGTCCGCCGTCAATTAGCCTGTCCGCTCGGCGTCAACATCAATGGCCGGTTGATCGAAGCTGCTGATCTTGCCCCTCCGGGTACGCGGAGGGGCAAGATCAATGAAAAGGCGACGGATCACCGGTCGGCAGGTGCGGATTTACATGGACGAGAAGCGGCAAGGAGGCACCCAGCTTGTGGCGGCGGCGCGTCTGCATCAGCGCGCAAGATCGCGTCGATGACGCCCAGAAATGGCCCGAGCTTGGGCTTCGCGCGCGGCGTCTCCTGGCGATACCCAGGCGGCGCCGAAAATGCCAAGCACTTATCCACCGTCTCCCGGTGAATGCCGAAAAGCCGCGCCGCAGCGCGCCGGCTCCCGCCCTCGATCATCACGAAGCGTCGATTACGGCCCTGATATGGACCAGGAGCGCCGCATCGCTGCAGGCTCCCTGCGGCCCGCGCCGCCGCGGTGGTCGTGGGGTATTGGCCGCGCCGGCCGCA
>JAGWZH010000195.1 GCA_018971945.1 Alphaproteobacteria bacterium
TCGTCGCGAGACCGACGCCGGCATCGTCGGGAACACCGGCGATGGTGGCGTTCGCGCCCTGGACGGTGTCGAGGTAGGGACCCAGAAGGCGCTTCCACACTCTCTGGGTGATGCGCTTTTCGCCGCCCAACTGGCCATCGATCCAACCGGCGCGCCAGGCCCCGTCGAGCGTCGTCAGGATCTGATCTTCGTCCGCGTCGGGAAGGCGGCAGTTCCGGGGCCCCTTCAATTCGCTCACGAGCAACGGACCACCGCTGGGCGCGAGCCGCACCTCGACGTCGGCGATGCGGTTCCGGCCACGGCGGACGCTGAGCAGGGCCCGCCTCCCAAGCGCGACACGCGCCGCGTAGGTTGCGATGCAGTTGCCCATGGCGCGGCCCTCCTCCACGAGACGCTCTGCTGTATCGAGGAGGTGAATCTCGAGGCCGTCGGCGCGCCACGGCGCCTTCTCGGCGACGGCGGGATGGCTGGAGAGTTTCTGCGCCCGCAAAACAAGGCTGATCAGCCACTCCGCAGCGAGTTGCGCGGCCGTGAAGCCCGACTGGCGAGGCCGCCAACGTCGGCCCATGTGCTGTGCGCCGGGAGACTGGGCGTTGACGGAGTGCCAGGCGAAAGCGCCGAGCACGTCGGTCCTGACGACGTCGAAATCGGCGGTATGGAGCGCCATCCAGACCGCGAATTCATCACTGGCGACCGCACGGGCGTGCATCACCATGTCCGCCCACGGCGCGCCCCGCGCACACCGGGGCGGAAACGCCGCCGCCAACCGGCGCCCGAAGGCGACATCGTCAGCGCGCCGCCGCATGGCCTCCGGGGCCGTGGCACCGAACGCTTCAGGCGGCAGCCGCCGGGCCCAGAACGGCAGATCGAGCACTGCCGCCAGCCGCGCGAGGCCTGCTCGGCTCGACAGCACGTCCTCGGCGAGCGCACGCGCCGCCGCGGTCCGCGCCTCGGTGACCAGCACGATGGCCGCCGCCGGAAAGGTCTCGCAAAGATCGGCTTTGGGACCCGACTGCAGCGCGAAGTTCAGCAACGGCGTGTGCAGGCTGCGGTGATACCGCTGAATCTGAACGAGAAGATCGTCGGCCCATTGGGCCTTCTGGCACGGATCGGTCATGAGCTGGACCTCGCAGAGGAAGCAGGCGTCAGCGCCGCCCGCGATGACCCGAGGCTAGCCGGCCTGCGCCGCGCCCGCGCGGCAACGAACTGTGGCGTGGGTCAGAAGCGCCCCCACAAATCGTTCCCTTTGCGCCCGACGCGCGACTTCCTAAATGCATCCGGTCCAGGTCCGGAGGTCACATGAGCTACGAGCGCGCCGATTTCTTCATCCTCTTCTCCAATCAGATCGCCTGGCAGATCAACGCGACCATTCACGGCGACTTCGACGCTACCAACCCCGCCGCCGAGCGTCGCCGCATCGAAAAACTCATCACGACCGACAAAGAGGTCGCCTCGTACCACGCTCAGCTCGTCACTCTGGATAACATCGCGCCTCTGGTGCGCATCGCTCGGACGGGCGCCATCGCTCAGGCGGCCCTGGCGGCGGAAGTTCGCGAAGCCATGCGGGCTTGCCACCCGACCTACACCACGAAGGCCGCGGAGCGTCGCATCTGCCGCCTTCTGAAAGCGGCGGAGTATTTCGGGCTCGTCGAGACCTGGATCGCCACCGACACCCGCAACAAGCGGAAATGGGCCCGCAAAACTGCTCGCCTGGACATCGCTCTTTTCGGCCTCGGAAGCAGCGGCTCGAAGGAGGCGCAACAATGACCACCATTCGCATTCTGGTGGGCTCACATGATGTCGACCATGCTCAGCGTCTCGAACAGGCGCTGCGGCGTGATGGTCTGGCTGCGCGGCTGTCGGGACACGCCCTCCCCACCGGGGGGGCAGCCGACACTGACACGCGCGAGCCAGTCCATGCCGGCGCAACGCCATTGGCGAGCGCTCGGCGAGAGGACGGGCCAGATCTCTGGGACACAGCAATAGGGCTTGATGCCGGGCCAGTGAGCTCCAGCGGCTCGAATTTGCTTTTCTTTGACGCTCGTGGCGTGCGGCGGAAGCGAGCGCGAACGACGCCATTGGACTCGACGATTTGCATCGTGATTTTGTCCCAACGGAGCCTGTCCGATACGACGCTTCTCGAGTTGATTGGAAGCATGCCTCGCAGCGTCAGGTTTCTATGGATTGCGACGGAGAATTTGGTTTGGTCACATGCGCCCAAGGTCGTTCGCGACCGGACCGACAATGCCTGGCTCATAAGTTCGGAGAGCAAGTCGGATCTCCGCTGGGTTCGAGACGAAGTTATGAGCATGGCCGGCCTTGCTGATGGCGCGAAGCCAAGGCGACGGCGGGATCCGGAGTTGACGTCGAAGACTCTCGTCGAAGCGGTGATCGGCTCTGAGTATGCCGACATGCCATCGGATCTTTTGTTGAGGAAAGCCAGATTGGTTGCCGAGTCACATAATCAGGCGAGATTGCGTTTTAGAGTTATCGACGGCGCAATAGATTGAGGTTTGTGGCTTTCATTCCCCGTCGGGCCAGGATCGCCTCGTGG
>JAGWZH010000072.1 GCA_018971945.1 Alphaproteobacteria bacterium
CGACAACAGCTGAGACTGGCTTATCCACACCGCCTGCGTCGCTCCCGAGGGTGGGCGTCAAAATATTGGAACGCACGGGCGTTGATATTTTGGAATGCATGGGAGTGATCATCGGAATCTGCAAGCCAAACCTGCTGCAGGCTCCGGTCCTGGCGACCCGATCCGGTGAGGTTCCATTTGGCCGCCAAGACCCGCGCCGACCTTCTCAAGCGACTGGACTCCTATTGGAAGATGGAGGCGGCAAACGCCCTCTTCGTGCCGGTCTTCCTGATCTGGCTGGCCGGCGGGAAGGTGGGCTGGATCACCCTGGCGCCCATGGCGGCGACCGTCCTGCTCCTCGTCATCGGCGCCCTCTACTGGCGGGGAAAGGTGCGACAGCTTCGGGGCGATGGGAGCGAATTCCCGGCGCTCCTAAGCAGGCTCAGCGCCTGGAAGGCACCTGCCCTAGTCCTGACCCTAGCGGGATGCGCCACCACCCTGGCGGGGTGGTGGGTTCCCGCCTGGTCTTCGGGCCTGGCGGACCGGAAGGTCGCCACGGCCTGCGCAGTCCTCGCCGTCCTGGAATACGTGAACTACTACCACCGCCAGCTGCAGCACTTCGACAACCGTGCGGACTTCAGAAGGCTCCTGTCAGGCAAGGGCTTTCGGAAGTCCTGGCTGGCGCGCAATTTGGAGGCGGCAGCTCAGGGCTCCTGAGGGGAGGCGGCGTGAGGCGCATGTCCTGCGTACGGCCCACTCGCCAGCCCCTTCCGGTTACCGTTCCTCGTTGGAGAGGTGGCTGAGGCGTCGAAAGCACCGCACTCGAATTGTGGTGTACCTTTACGGCTACTGTGAGTGTGGAAGCCAATGACGAATGGCCACTTCAGCACCGCTATTTGTCGATCGAAGCCTTGGCCGAAATCAGCGCCGGCGAAGACGCCGACAAATACACCTCTCCGCCGCCCGCCGCCGCGCCCATACTCACACCGCGCGCGGCCTGAGCCGGTTACACCGACAGCCGCCCTAATTTCCACCACTCAGGTGGACGTGACCAGCCTTCGTCCCGGCTTTCGCCTCTGTTTCAACGCTTCTGTCACTCGCGGCCTTTTATCTCTTGGACCGTTGGGACCTGGGAACGGCGGCTCAGGCAGGTTGGCTGGCGGCGCACGCCGCTGCCCTCATCAATAATCTGCCGGTTCTCTACAGCCTCAGAAAGAAGCACGGCAATTCGTGACCCGGCGGCCCCGGAAAGGTGGAAAGAGGGCCCCAAGGATGCGCCAGTTGGCTCTTTGCAGTGTGGATCGGGGTGCAAAAAGGACCCCGCGTATTGCCTCAGGAAGAATTGTTACTCTGGGGATCGGCATAATCACGCGGTGAAAAGCAATGCGCTCGCGGCATTACTTGTGGTGACGCCCCTCTGGTCGGGCTGCGCCCGCCTTCCGCGTTGTCACCGCTGGGGCTGGCGACTTGTCCATGCAGCTCAAGGCCTGCGCCCTGGGAAAATCGTGTGGCGTTGGCCCTGAGCTTCTTCAGCAGCCGTTGCACGATCGACCGCTGCTTCTGGTCGAATGTCGCGGGATCGATTACGCCCAGCCGGCTAAGAATGGCGAGCACCGTAATGTCCGGCTCAGCCGCAAACCAGGCTTCTATTTTGGCCAGATGTGGATCAAGCTTCGAGGGCAGGCGCATCCGCGTCTTGTACTTTCGCTTGGCTTGGCGATGCGTCGCCCGGACCTCGGTTTTCATAGCGCCAGGCGATTTCGCAAAGACACGGGGCGCAGTCTGTGGCGGCGCGGCAAGCGCGACAGCGTTTCCACGCCGGCCAATCCGATCGCCGAGCTCCGTTTGACAGCCTCGGATTTCGGAAAGCAGCGCGACCGGATCAAGGCCGCGATATGTCTCGCGCAGCCGGCGCTGTCGATGATTGATCTCCGCTCCGTCGGAGGGATCATGGCTGCTTGCGGTGGCTGAGACTGAGGTGGCCAAGGCTTGGCGTTTCTGACGCGCCACCCCCTTGGTAAGGCGTCAGGAGAGACCGTCCCGCTCCGTATCCGGCTCGGCTTGCCGGCGGCTGCTGGAGCTTAGGCCCACGCCCGCGTTTTTGTTCTGCGGGCTCATCAGGGATAGGCGTCTTTGGAATCGGCCTGCCTGGAATAGGCTTTTCCGGAATGAGCGCGCCCCGGCATTCAAACAGGCAGCCTCCGGTGACGTTTGACACGCTAGCCCGCTCTCAAACGGATGGGCGAGCGTTCCGCCCTTCTTTTCAGCCTTCGACGAGACCCGCAGCGACGGGATCTCCAACCTGCTTCAGCAGCGCCGCTCGCAATTTTTTCAATGCGTGGTGCTCGATTTGGCGGACACGCTCCTTTGAGATGCCTAAGCGTTTGCCGAGGCTCTCCAAGGTGACCCCCTCCTCCTGGAGACGGCGTTCGCGAATGATCGTGAGCTCTCGTTCCGACAAGGTGCGCAACGCCACGGCGATCCAATGGGCCCGCTTAGCGCCATCGTGGGCCTCCATAACTTCCTCGTCAGGACGGGTCCGGTCGCAGGCGAGCATGTCTTGCCATTCCGCCTCGCCAGCCTCCGCCATCGGGGCGTTAAGGGAGCGGTCAGCGGCGGAGAGGCGGGCGGCCATCGTCTCCACCTCCTCCTCGGCAACCCCAAGCTTGGTGGCGACGGCAAGGCGGTTTTCGGGGGACATCGTGCCGTCGCCAACGTCATTGATCAGAGCGCGTAGCCTGCGAAGATTGAAAAATAGGGCTTTTTGCGCTGCTGTCGTCCCTGTGCGTACGATCGACCAATTGCGCAAGATGTAATCTTGAATCGAAGAGCGGATCCACCAAGAGGCATAGGTGGAGAAGCGCACTTGGCGCTCAGGCTCGAAGCGCGCGGCGGCTTGCATCAAGCCGACATTGCCCTCCTGAACAAGGTCGCTCATCGGCAAACCATAATTGCGAAACCGAGCGGCCATAGCCACGACAAGGCGGACATAAGCCCCGGTGAGCTCATGCAGGGCGCGTTCGTCGTGCTCATCCCTCCATCGGCGGGCCAGGTCTAACTCTCGGTCCTGCTCGAGGAGCGGCGCCTTCATGACCTGTTTAACGAAACGTCTGGCGCCGCGTTGCAGCTCGGCGGTTTCGCTCAAAGGCATTAAACCCTCCCCGAAGGACCCTGGCAGTTCGCAGGGCGGATACTTCGGTTTACGAAGGGTGGACGCACCGGATCACCGGCGCTCCTGGAAAAGCGCACGCGTGACTGGTCACGAGGCGGTGATCAGCACGGCGGAGATTCGTACATAGGCCCGCCCTCGGGCAAGAAAAGGGGGCCGGCGCGGCCGACCCCCTTTTTGTTTTCGACAGTTTGGCCGCTTCGACCGCTATCAGGCTGCCGCCTTTTTCGAGGCCAGAGATTTCGACAGCTTGGCCAGAGCGTCCTCGCGGGCGATCTTCTCCACAGCCGCGAGCTCCCGGGCCATCCGATCCAAGGCGCTTTCATAGAGCTGACGCTCGGAATAAGACTGCTCAGGCTGGTCGCCGCCGCGGTGCAAGTCGCGAACAACCTCTGCGATGGAAACCAAATCGCCGGAATTGATCTTGGCCTCGTACTCCTGGGCGCGGCGCGACCACATGGTACGCTTCACCCGCGCACGTCCCTGAAGCGTCTTCATCGCCTCATTGACAATGTCGGAGGACGCGAGCGGACGCATTCCGCAAGACCGGGCTTTCGCCGTAGGCACCCGCAACGTCATCTTATCCTGCTCGAAAGAGATGACGTACACTTCCAGATCTAACCCCGCGACTTTCTGCTTCTCAACACCGGTCACCCGGCCCACGCCATGCGCGGGATACACAATATGATCGCCGGGCTTGAACGCCGACGTCGTCGCAGTACTCGTGGACATGCACAGAAATCCCTGTTCCAGATCCCAACAAGGACAGGCCTCACCCGGTACACAGCGCTCGCGCCAACGCAACGAAAGACCGCGCATTTCACGAGCCGGTGACGAGAGACGGCGCCGATTCCTGATCAGGAACCCTAACTCACCCTCTCGTCGCCCTGAGATGAAACCTGTAGCGTGAGGAACAATCCTCAACGAAGTCCTAATACTATCACAAGTTTGGCCCGCGCGAAAGGGGCGCCGCAGCGTCAAGGACGCCAGCCGTGGGCTTGCATCCCTGAAACAGGCTCAGCTGCCGGATCCAGGCTTGGGGCTGAAATATTTTTCGAATTTCCCTGTTTCATCGCGCCAGCGTTCGGCGTCCTCTGGCGGCTCGCCTTTCCGGGTTATGTTCGGCCAAATCTTCGCGTAGTCTGTGTTGACCTTCAACCACTTGCCGCTCGGATCGTCCTCGGTATCGGGTTTAATGGCGTCGACAGGACATTCCGGTTCGCAGACGCCGCAGTCGATGCACTCGTCCGGATGGATGACCAGAAAATTCTCGCCCTCATAGAAGCAATCCACAGGACAGACCTCGACGCAGTCCATGAATTTGCACTTCACGCAAGCATCGGTGACGATGTAGGTCATCTAGCGTCCTCAATCAGGGCCTGAGCGCCCGGGCTCGCGCGCTCACGCGCCGCCTCCTGTCTCGCTTCATGACGCGACCTCAGCGCCATCGTCAAGCAGGGCTTGGATTTCTTCATACAAAGAGCGCGCCTCCGAGGCGGGGCCGCGACGATGACCTAAAGCCACAATGGAGATGCAACGCACGCGGCCGTCTGCGCCCGCAAAGACGAGACGATCCCCAGGCGCAGCTTGGGTCGCAGGTTCGGCTCGACGCGCTCCCCCTGGGCGATCCAGCCGCACGCCGCCGGCGGCCAGATGGGCGGCGGCGAGGCTTCTGCTTTTAAAAAAACGCGCACGCCAAAGCCACACATCCAAACGGCAGCGTTCCTCGCTCATGGCTTGGGCCTGGGCGGCGTCAACAGCTCCTCTAAGGCGGCGAACGGGGTGGCCCCGCCTTGGGTCGGGACCGCAACGGGCTTTCTCGCGCCCCGACGTGGGCGCCAGCGGAGCGGCGCGCCGTCAGCCCCTCCGCGGCGCCAATAGCCCAGCGCCTTCAACAGGCCCGGCATCACAGCCTCATCCACGCCCGCTATGGCGGCCAGGGCTTGGAGCTCCTGCTCTTTGGTCGGATGGTGCAGGCTCGCCACAAGGCGCTCCAACCGATCCATGCGAATCAGGATGGGCCCCGCGGCCCGATAGCCGCCAGCAGCGAGAATGGGCCACTCCGGGAGTGGGCCCTTCTCCGCGCGCAAGGTTCGGCCCGAATGCGGAGGCAAGAACTCCGGCGCGCGACCCGCGGCGCGCAAAACGCACCACAAGCGGGCGGCTTTTGAGGTTGCAAGACCTGGGGCGAAGACGCTGACCCGACCAAGGCGAAAGCCTAAAGACGCCAGGGCCATCCGGTCCTGGCCAGAGAGACATGCGATCTCGGCGGCCACCGCGGCGCGGTCCAACGCCCCGGCGTTTTCCCAGAGCCGGAAGGCCAGCCCCCGGATGCCCGGGGTCGACGCAGGATCCTCCATAGCCGACCGCAGGCGCAACAAGGGCTGAAGACGGCGCTCCGCCTCTTGGCGAAGCCAGGCCTGAATGCGGGCGCGCAAAGCCTCCTGACCCCGCAAGTCTCCCGACGGCGCGCCAATCAAGGCGATTTTCGGCTGCAGCGGATCCGGGCTTGGGACGAGCCGCGCCAAAGCGGCCCCCTGAAAGCTGACGTCGCCCTTCAGACCAAGACAGAAACGCTCCTCCTTTGCATAGGCCCAAAGCCTGCGGCTGACCTCAGGGGCAAGCGCCCGTTCGGCGGCGCCGCGGACCGCCTTGCCCTCCCGCCCCAAGGCTTCAGGGTCGGGATAAAACTGCAGGCCCTCCAGACGGCCGACGAAGTGCCCCTCCACCGTCACCTCTCCGGCCGCAGAGACCCCGGCCAAGAGCGCCTCGTCCCGCTTTAGGCCGCGGACGAGAGCAGAGGTGCGGCGGTCGATGAAGCGCTGGGTCAAGGCCTGGTGGAGTGCGTCGGAGAGCTTGTCTTCGACCGCGCGGGCGCGCTCGCGGATCAGATCGGGCCGGGCCAGCCAATCGGCGCGGTTAGCAGCATAGGTCCAGGTGCGGGCGTGGGCGATGCGGGACTGAAGGGCGTCGAGATCGCCGTCGACGCGGTCAAGTCCGTCGAGCTCGCGGCGGACCCACTCCTCCGGCAAAACGCCTTTGGCCGACAGAAGGCTTTGGGCGATTCGGCTGACGAGCCGGGCGTGTTCGTCCAAGGTCGCCTTGCGGAAATCGGGCATCAGGCAGGCGTCCCACAAACGGCGAACGGCCGCGGCCCCGTGCGCCCGGCCCTCAATCTCAGGTTCGCGCGCGACGCGCTTGAGGGTCTCTTCATCCACCGCGTTGCGGATGCGTGTGAGGCCAGGGACCTCGGGAGGTCGCTCCAGGCTTACGATGAGTGCTGTGACGCTCTCGAAATCGAGACGCTCGTGACGCCATTCTATCGCGACAATGGGTTCGAAAGCGTGCTCCTGCACCCGACGGACCGTCTCCTCATTCAGGATCGGGCATTCGCCCGTCTCGCCAAACGCGCCGTCGGTACGAAAACGACCAGCTCGGCCGGCAATCTGGGCGATCTCATCAGCGCGAAGCCCGCGGGAGCGTCTTCCGTCAAATTTTTGACGGCTCGCGAAAGCGACATGGTCGACGTCCATGTTGAGGCCCATGCCGATGGCGTCAGTGGCCACCAGAAAGTCTACCTCGCCGCTTTGGTAGAGCTCCACCTGCGCATTGCGGGTGCGAGGGCTCAACGCGCCCATCACCACCGCGGCCCCGCCGCGCTGGCGCCGGATCAATTCGGCGATGGCGTAGACCTCCTCCGCCGAAAAAGCGACGATGGCGGTGCGCTTGGGAAGCTTGGTCAGTTTGCGGTGACCGGCATAACTTAGCGTGGAGAGGCGCTCGCGATAAAGGATCTCAGCCCCTGGCGCATGGCGTTTGACCATGCCACGCATGGTGTCAGCCCCTAAGAACAGGGTCTCGTGCAGCCCGCGGGCGTGGAGCAGGCGGTTGGTGAATACATGTCCACGGTCGGGATCGGCGCACAACTGGATCTCATCCACCGCCAGAAACGCCGTGCGGCGATCAAGCGGCATCGCTTCCGTGGTGCAGACAAGATAACGAGCCGTCTCTGGCGCAATCCGCTCCTCGCCCGTGATCAGGGCTGCGCTGGCCACTCCTTTCTCACGGACCACCTTGTCGTAAACTTCCCGCGCGAGAAGCCTCAACGGCAAGCCAATCATGCCATCGGCATGCGCCAGCATGCGCTCAATGGCGTAGCGGGTCTTGCCCGTGTTGGTCGGCCCCAGGACAGCCGCCACCCGCCCACGGTCTTGCGGAGCAGCCATCGGCCTCCCCCCTTGAACTGCTTGAATTGAAACATCGGCGCGCCAGCCAGGTTGTCCAGCCCCAAGCCGCAAAAACATTCAGCGAACAAAATGGCTACGAATCGCTGTTTTTGCTGTGTTCTAGTTTTGATCTTGGTGAATTTTTCCTGCCGTTTGCGTCACGAAGCGGCGATAGAGCGGGCTTGGATGACCGCCATGCCGGCGTCGTCCGTGGGCCACTCGATGCGCAACGGCGCCCATAGCCCGTTCTCCAAGCGACCAAACAGGAAGGTCATGTTCTCTCCGGTCGGCGGCTCGTCGGTAAGCCCCGCGATGGCGCGATAGGCGACGCTGCAGCGCCGCGCCTCGCCGCGAAAAGCGCGGTTATTGACCGCGCGGACGCCGTTCGGGCGCATGACAAGGTCAAACCGAGCGCGGCCGTCGAAGACCCGAATAGTGCGGTTGCAGGGGTCCGCTTCGCCGGGCGCGACCATCATATGCACGAAAGAGCTGATCTGGTCGGTCGCTCCCAGACGCTGGGCACGGGTGGCCGGGGGCGAGCCCATGTTCATCGGCGGGTTGGCGACTGTGACCACGTCGTTGGCGTTGAAAGTCACCGTGACGACGCGACCGCGGCTGCCGCCGGCGTGGGTATAGGCGGCGGGGCGCACGGAATTGGCGGTGATCACGCCGCGGGCCGAGGCGTCATAGTCTTGCGCCTCCCCTACCGCGGCACGCATCAGGCCCGTGGCGCGCTGGCGCAGGGTGCCCGAATAGGTCTCACCAGTGATTCGAATGTCTAGATTCAGCTCCCCGCCTGTAAGGCCAAAGACACTGACCGAATAGTTCCCCTGAAATGTACGATTCTGCGGGACTTGGGCGCTGGCGGGCGCGACCAAAGACAACCCGATCGCCGTCGCCAATCCTGCCATCCAGCCTCTCATGAACCCTGCTCCTTGCCGCCTTGGCTGCGTTCGCTGAGGCTTAACGCCCCAACAATGACGCCGGTGTGAACCGATTAAGGCTGAATTGCGGTGGCGCAAGCGCCAAAAGCCCCCTGGACGCAGGCGCGCTCACGACCGCCGCCGAGAATGGGATCCTTTCGGCTGTCACCGGATCAAGCCGGATACTATGAATGGCTCCTGCTCCCGCCGCCGCTTAATCGAGCGAGGATGTGGAAGCCAACGCTGTTCATTGCTGAGGCGATTGAGGAGTGTGGTCAATAAAGGTCGCCACTATAGATCTCGATCTGGCCAAAGATCTTTGTCGTGGCCTTGACGTCTTCGCCTGAACGCCGACGGCGCAGCAAAGCCGGCCAGCGTTTCCACACCAATGATTGAGACGCTTCTCGGGACACATTGTGCGTTCCCTGCTCATGCAGGCGCGACGCAGGGGTGACAAGGGCTGGGGTGCAGGGGTGCAGGGGTGCAGGGGCGCAGGGGTGACGCTTGACCGCCCGGAGGCCATCGCGTAGACGTCCGTGCTCGTTTTTCACCGTCCGTTGTATGAGCGTATCATGTCCCGCGTGTGCGAGTTGACCGGCGTGCGCCGCCAGATCGGCCACAAAGTCAGCCACTCCAATATCAAGACGAAGCGCAGCTTCGATCCCAATCTCGTCAATGTGACACTGGCGAGCGAGAGCCTCGGTCGCGCCTTCCGCTTCCGGGTAACGGCCGCAGCCCTGCGCAGCGTGGACCATGTGGGCGGCCTCGACGCCTTCCTGCTTAAATCTGCAGAAGACGCTCTTTCAGAACGCGCTTTAAAAGTGCGGCGTGAACTGAAAAAGAAGGCTGTGGAGACAGCGGCTGCCTAGTCGGGTTCGCCCGGGGGGCCGATCCAGTCGAAAACCAGCAAGAGGGTTTGCTGGTTTTCACTGTAATTGTCGTCCGAGATAAGAAAAAGCCGGCTCCCACCTTCGACGGAACGGATCGATACCCCTTCGATATTGTCAATGGGCAGAGGTGGGGCCAGGGCGGCCAATTCCTCCAAAACAAATGCGCGACCCTCTGGAGGGAGCGGCGCCGCCACGAGCCGAATTCTTAGGCCGAAGCCAGGAGCGAAGAAACGTTGCACGGCCACTAAAACCTGGCGTTCGCTATCCCAGTCCCAGCCGGTGAGGCCAAAACCAGGTGGCGTCCTCATTCGGGAGACTGGCTCGAGCGGGCTCTCCGCGTCGAGACTGAGCAGCCAAACCGGGCTCGCAGCGCCGCGCCGACCAAGCTCGGCGCCGATGAGCAGATCCCCGTCCGGAAGAGACGCCAAAGCCTCCAGGCCTCGGTTGGGATTGAGCCCCTCCACTTCCGCAAGGGGCGGTCCGGCCAACGCCGGCGCTAGAGGCCCCGCGCCGAAAAGATCATAAATTCTGATCGTCTGGGTCTGCTCGAAGCTGACCGCGACACGTCCGTCAGGGAGAACCGCCAAATCTTCTGCGTCGCCGCTCGCCTTGTTTGGAAAAGGCTCGCCCGCTTCGTCGCGCATCAAAGCCATGCGCGCACTGGCGAGGTCGGTGGGAAGACCTGTGGCGGGGTCGAAAACGAGTTCCGCCAGAAGCCACTCGCCGCTGTCGGTGACTGCCAACAGGCGACCATCCTCAAAGACATGGAGGTCAGACAAGCCCCCAAAACGCGCCTCCGGGCTCTCCAGCACAAATCCAACCCGGCCCTGCAGCGCCCCCGCCTGCGCGGGGACCGTGATCGGACGCGCCACGACCTCAACGGGGGCCCATGCTTGCGTCTGGGCCGCAGAGGGGCCGCAGGACGCGGCGCAAAGCCCTAAGAGGACAAGACCTACCGTGGTCAGCGCCTTGGTCATCGGGCGATCCTGGGGCTTCTGCGCCGCGGCGTCGCTACGGGGGGCGGCGCAGCCTTTTCATCGAAGAGTTCGGCAAGCTTTTCGGTCATCGCTCCGCCAAGCTGCTCCGCGTCGACGATGGTGACGGCCCGCCGATAATAGCGGGTCACGTCATGGCCGATTCCTATGGCGATGAGCTCAACCGGGCTTGCTTGCTCGATCCAGGCGATCATGGCGCGCAGATGCCGCTCCAGATAATTTCCGGGGTTCTGCGACAAAGTGCTGTCGTCAACCGGGGCGCCGTCTGAGATCACCATCAAGATGCGTCGCTGCTCCGGACGGGCGAGAAGCCGATTGTGGGCCCAGTCGAGGGCCTCGCCGTCGATGTTCTCCTTCAGGAGACCTTCGCGCATCATCAGGCCGAGGTTCTTACGCGCACGCCGCCAAGGCGCATCCGCGCTCTTATAGACCACATGCCGCAGATCATTAAGGCGGCCCGGCTGCGGCGGCCGCCCTGCCTTCACCCAGTCGTCTTTGCTCATACCGCCTTTCCAGGCCCGGGTCGTGAACCCGAGGATCTCCACCTTCACCCCACACCGCTCCAGGGTGCGGGCCAAAATATCGGCGCACAGAGCGGCGACCATGATCGGACGGCCGCGCATGGAACCGGAATTGTCCAGAAGAAGGGTGACCACGGTATCACGGAAATTGGCGTCGCTTTCTTCCTTGAAGCTCAAAGGCGCCATAGGGTCGATGACGACCCGGGTCAGCCGCGCGGTGTCCAACACCCCTTCCTCCAGATCGAAACTCCAGGCGCGGTTTTGCTTGGCCATCAAGAGCCGCTGCAGGCGATTGGCGAGCCTGCCAACGACGCTTTGCAGCGGCTTGAGTTGCTGATCGAGATACGCGCGCAGACGGGTCAGCTCATCGGGATCGCAAAGATCCTCGGCGGCAATTTCTTCATCATGGCTGCGGGTGAAGACCCGATACTGAGCGTTCGGATCGTCGGGCAGGTCAGGGAATTTCGGTCGAAGGGGTTTCGACCCCGGCTCCTCTAAATTCGTCTCTTCCGCAGTATCGGAGGCTTCGACTTCCATCTGGACGGTCTCGTCCTGGTCTCCCGGCGGCTGGTCGATCTGCTCCATGTCGACCTGGCCACGGTCCTGCTCATCCTGCTCGCCGTCATCGGGAGGAGAGGGCTGGGGGGGAGGCGGCTCCTGCGGCGCATCGGGCGCCTCCTGCGCCTGCTGTTCGCCCACGTCCTCACCATAGTCTAGGTCGCGCAACAGATCGCGGCTCAAAGCGGCAAAAGCCGCCTGATCCTCCGCCACGGTCCCGAGCCGATCCAAAGTGGCGCCGGCCTTGGCCTCGATGTGGTCGCGCCAGAGATCGGCCACCCCTTGCGCTACTTTCGGTGTGGGCAGGCCGGTCAGCCGTTCCCTCAGGATCAAGGCCAAGGCGTCCTCCATGGGCGCGCTCGTGCGGTCCTGCATGCGGGCGAACCCGCGCTTGTCGCAACGGTCGCTGAGCGCGGCCGCGAGGTTGGCGGCGACGCCACGAAGGGCGTTGGCCCCCAGGGCGTGGCAGCGCACCTCCTCAACCGCATCGAACACGGCGCGGCTTTTGACCCCCATGGGCGCGCGCAGACGGGCATGGGTGGCGTCGTCATGATGGGCCAAGCGTAAAGCCATGCCATCCGCTTCGCCCCGCAGACGCTGGGCTTCAGCTCCAGGCAAGGTCCGGGGCGGATGAGGCAGGACGACCCGATCCCCAGAAATTCTCGGCCCTTCAGACCCGAAGGTCACCTCAAGATCGACCTGGCCCGCAAGGGCTCTGGTGGACTGCGCCAGCGCGCGCTTGAACAGCTCGGTTTGTGTTTCCTTGATGGCCATACGCCCAATCTAGGCCGCTGCGCGCATGGGTAAAAGAGGCAAGCGCCTCAGCGTGATCGGCTCATCTGCCCTCTTTAACTTGAAGCCTGGCCTCGTCCAGCAGCGCGGCCATCTGGGCGCGGATCTGATGGTCGGACTGGCCAACGCCAGCGCCCTCGAGGTCTTTTCTTATCTTCCGGAACAAATCTTCTTCGCCGTTCTCTTCCAGGTCGGCGAGGACAACGCTCTTGGCGTATTCGGCCGCCTCTTCGGATGGCTTGCCCATCAACCCGGCCGCCCAAAGACCCAAAAGCTTGGCGCGCCGGGCCTGGGCTTTGAACTCCGCCTCTTGATCAAGCTGGAACTTGGTTTCCTGCACCCGCTTGCGGTCGTCGAAGTCGCTCATCGGTCAAAGCCTCTTTTCGTCCCATTGGCGTCTTTTGCGCACTTAAGGCGGCCCGCGCGATCCTGCAATGCGCCGCAGCGAGGTTTTTATTGCCGCTTCAGCGTCGCTTCATTCGCCAGGGGGCCAGACCTGTTTGCTTCAGACAGGCGCCGCGCCGCCTCCCGATCGCGCTCCTTTGGAGACTGCGTCCCCGCCCCCAGCATCTTCCATCGGACCTTATGGAGCCCGCTTTCAGGTCCCCCTTCGGCATCGCCCCTTAAGCATCGCCCCCCTCAGCATCGCATTGTGGATCCTCCGCCGCTGCATTAGGATCTGCAGCATGCAGCGAATCCGCCCTGCGCGGTGGGCGAAACGGGTCGCCCATGACAAGGAGGTCGCTGCCCACCGGCCAAGCGGAGACGCCAAGCCGGTTCGGGGAGGACGCGATCGATGTCCCGTCGCAAGAAAATCTATGAAGGCAAGGCGAAAATCCTGTTCGAGGGACCGGAGCCCGGTACCCTGATCCAGTATTTCAAGGATGACGCTACCGCCTTCAACGCGCAGAAAAAAGCCATCCTCGAAGGCAAGGGCGTGGTGAACAACCAAATCAGCGGGTTTATTATGCAGCACCTGAACGCGATCGGGGTGCCCACGCATTACATCAAGACCATGAATATGCGCGAGCAACTCGTCCGAGAGGTCGAAATCATTCCCCTGGAGGTGGTATGCCGTAACGTCGCGGCCGGGTCGATTTCGCAGCGCTTGGGGATCGAGGAAGGCACGCCTCTGCCCCGGTCAATCATTGAATTTTACTACAAAAACGACGCGCTGGGCGACCCCATCGTCGCGGAAGAGCACATCACCGCCTTCAACTGGGCTTCCACCCAAGAAATCGATGACATCATGGCTTTGACGCTTCGGGTGAACGATTATCTGTTCGGGCTGTTCGGCGGGGTGGGCATCAAATTGATCGACTTCAAGCTCGAGTTCGGACGGCTCTATGAAGGCGATATGGTGCGGACCGTGATCGCCGATGAAATCAGTCCAGACTCGGCGCGGCTTTGGGACGTGCGCTCTAACGAAAAACTCGACAAAGACCGGTTCCGGCGAGACCTGGGCAATGTCACAGAAGCTTACGTGGAAGTAGCCCGGCGGCTGGGCATTCTGAAGGCCGCCGCCGGCGGGGACGCGGTGCACTGATGAAAGCGATCGTGACGGTGGGTCTGAAAACCGGTGTCCTAGACGTTCAGGGCAAGGCGGTGGCCACAGCCCTGAAAGGGCTCGGCTTTGATGCGGTGCGAAGCGCGCGCGTCGGCAAAGTGATCGAGCTTGATATCGTCGGCAGCGACGCCGCCGCCGCAGAAGCGGATGTGAAGGCCATGTGCGAAACACTTTTGGCCAACACTGTGATCGAAAGCTACCGGGTCGAGATCAAGTCCTGAAGCCAGCCCCCTCGTGATCAGGGCCAATAGGCCCTTCACCCACGCGCGTCAGGATCCCGTGCAAACAAAAGCCATGTCAGCAGGGCTGCAAGTGCGACAGCCCCCATTGCGACGGCGATCAATAGCGGCGGCACGGCGCGGTCCTCCGTCTGGTTCGTGGCCAAGGGCCATTTATGTCATCGCCCGGGCGTTGCGCGAGCCCCTCAACACAGGCTAGCACATTATTCATGAAGGCCGCCGTCCTTGTTTTCCCCGGCTCCAATTGCGACCGGGACATCGCCGTGGCGCTCGAGCGCGTCACGGGCCGCGCCCCGGCTATGATATGGCATAAGGAGACGGCGCTGCCCGCCGGGCTCGATCTTGTGGTCCTGCCAGGCGGATTCTCCTTTGGCGATTATCTGCGCTGCGGCGCAATGGCGGCGCGCAGCCCGATTATCCCCGCTGTGCGCGACCACGCGGCCCGGGGGGGACGGGTTTTGGGGGTCTGCAATGGTTTCCAGATCCTCTGCGAGACAGGGCTGTTGCCAGGGGCGTTGCTGCGCAACGCTGGGCTCAAGTTCATCTGCCAGGAGACCCCGCTCGTGGTATCGAACGCCAACACTCCCTTCACCGCCGCTTATGGGGGAGAGCGGGAAACCGTCATCCCCATCGCTCACGCCGATGGACGCTACACAGCCGATGAAAACACTCTGAACCGGCTCGAAGGCGAGGGCCGGATCGTGTTCCGGTATCAAGGAGAGGCGCCGAACGGGTCCATGCGCGGCATCGCCGGAATCATCAGCGACGATGGTGCGGTGATGGGGATGATGCCGCACCCGGAACGCGCCTGTGATCCTTCGCTGCGCCGCATGGGGGGATGGGGCGTGTTCCAGAGCTTGTTGGACGCAGCATAAGGAGAGCGCGGCCCGTGGATTTCGACGATGACGTGGACGAGGCGCGGGCCCGGCTCGCTGCAGCGTTGGCCGATGAAGAACCCGGCTTCGACGACGCGTCAGCGCTCGAGGCGGTGCTCGCTTTGTTGCTGGCGCGGATCAAAAGCAGGCGGCTCTTGTTCGTGCTGGAAAAAGATGAAGAAGGCCTCGCCATCGCGGTGCGGCATACCCACGCCAACGATATTCTGGGCTTTGTCATCGCGGAGCCGGGCGAATATGTCTTCGAGAGCGGCCACGACGACTATTTCGACGATTTCGTCGACGAAGATCCCCAAAGCTTTGCAGAGCGGCTCTACGAGACGCTGAGGGCGGATCTCCCGAAATATGAAATAGAAAACGAGATCGGGTGATCAGCGTTCCTTCGCAAGCCACTCGATGCCGTCGGCGTCCATGACATAGACCGACATGGCCTGCTCCATGGCGCCGACAGAGGCAAAGAAACGGCGGGCTACGGCGTTGTCGACGCCCGTGGTGATCATCAATTCGCGGGCGCCGAGCTCCAGCGCTCGGGCCGAGACGGCCGCCACCAGCTCCCGCGCCACCCCGTCCCGGCGGGCTTCGGGCACAACGTAGAGCTGCGCCAAGACCAAGGTCGCGACGGCATTGCGGACATCATAGCCGGTGGTCACAATGGCATGGCCGACAAGGCCGTTTCGGCCGGCCGCCGCAGCCTCAGCCACGTAGGCCTCAAACAAGGGGTGCGACGAGAATGCGTGCTGGCGGATCAGATCGGCGTCCAGGGCGCAGAAACGCTCGCCGGTCTCCTTGGACGCCGCTGCGCATAGGCGGGCGACCCCATCGACATCCCGCTGCGCCATCTTCCGGACATCGGTCATCTGAGGGGTCAGTAAGGGTCCGGAATGACAGGGGAATCTTCGCGATCACGGGCCGGACGGGGCCGGCCGCCGATTACCATGCCAGCGACGATGCTGACCCCTACCAGCAGCATCACCACCGCCAAAATCGCGGCCCAGAACATTTTGCTCTCCTCTTGCAGCGCCCCGGCTGCGCTCTCCCGCACCCCTTCACATAGCGCAGATAGACGCAGTTCGCCACCAGGGGT
>JAGWZH010000073.1 GCA_018971945.1 Alphaproteobacteria bacterium
TTGGCGGCAGACCCGAAGACCCCATGACGCCGCGCTTGGTCCAGGTCGAGGATATGGGCGATGAGAGGATTGAACCGCGGCCGGCCTTTGGCGGCGAAAATCGCTGCGACGGCCTCGGGGTTGGTCGCGTCGCCAGCCAGGCCGTAGACGGTCTCGGTCGGCATGATGACAAGCTCGCCGCGCCGAAGACGGTCGCCGAAGGCTGCAAGGATTTCAGCCGCGTCCCCCGCTTGCGCGCGCCAGATCGTCACGAGGCGGCTGTCGCCTGCACCTGGATGGTCACGACAATGTCCCGTGACACCCATTGTGCGTTCGGATCGCTCGTCAGGCCTAAACCTGCCGCGATACGGTCGATTCGGGTCTCACCGGTCATGGCGGCGACGCCGTCGGCGATGGTCAGCGTGAAAGGAAGCGTGACAGGGATAAGGCGGCCTTTAACCTTTAGGGACCCAGTCGCTTCATAACGATCGCCGCCCAAGGCGCGGAAGGTCTCGGCCTCAAATTCGGCATCGTCGTGATTGGCTGTGTCGAACCATTCTTGGCGCCTCAAGGTCGAGGCCTGCATGGCGTCCGCCATGACGATGGCGGTCGTATCGATCCTCACCCGGACCCGCGAGCGGCCCAGCGCGTTGGGACTGAAGACGATGTCGGCTTCAAACCGGGAAAACGAGCCGTTGAAGGCTGTCCCGGCGCTGGCGCCGGAGAAGCGGATAGAAGACGCGGCGGGGTCGAGGCGCCAGGCCTGGGGCGCGCGTCCGTCCTGGGCAGGGGTCGCCGTCGCAGCGGCGGCGGTTGGGACCGCGGCGGTCGCTGTCGTCGCCGCAGGCGGAAGCTGAGAGCGCGCCGGTGGCGTCAAGGCGGCCATGGTCAGAGCAGCGGCGGTCAAGGCTACAGCGCCGAGGCCGACCCCAAGGCCTATTCTGCGCGCGGGAGACGAAGGCGGCAGCCCGCCTTCCTCAGGCGCCCCAGGAACCATCCTCCCCAAAACGCCGTCCTTGTTGACGAATTGATGCTTCAAAGCGCCCGCTGCGTGCAGGGCCGCGAGCCCTATCGCGCCCCATGCCAGGGCGGAGTGGGCGCTCATGGCTGCTTGCGCGACCGGGCGGCGCACGGCCTCGTCGGCGCCGGCGATGGGCAGATGCGGCGCTTGGAACAAACCGAACCAATAGGTCGGCACAACCAGCGGCCTCCCTTCGGCGTCAAAGCCAGCAGAGACATAGATCCAGCCCGACAGCGGCAGGGCGATCATGACGACATAGAACCCGATATGCACGCCCAAGGCCAGCGCGCGCTCGGTGCCTGTCATGTTTGCTGGAAGCGGCGGCGGGGGGTTCAGAAGACGCCACAGAAGGCGGGCGAAGCTCAACGCCAATATCGACAATCCAATGGACTTGTGCAGCTGAAACGCCGCCGCCCCATGCGCTTGGGTTTCGGGTTCGCGAATGATCTCGCTCATCCACCAGCCGAAGGGGATCATCGCCAGGACGCCTAAGGCGATCGCCCAATGAAGGACGATCGCGACAACGGCGTAGCGGCGGGTTTCTGCTTGCTGCATCGCGCTGGCCTTGGGCTATTGCGCCGCAGGCGCGGGGGCCTCTTGGGTCACGCTTCCTTCGGGCGAAATGAACTCCGCCTCGATGATCAGATCAACCTGGTCTGCGATGTTTGGCACGTAATTGTCCATGCCCCACGTGGAGCGGTTGAGCGAGCCGCGGGCGGAGAAGCCGATCGCGGCTTGGGTCGGCCTGAACGGGTGAGGGGTCAATTCGCCGTTGAAAGTGACGTCCAGGGTCACCGGGTGGGTTTGGCCTAGGAAGCTCAAATCTCCTGTCATGGTCCCGGTGCGCTCCCCCGTCAGCGTGAGGGCTGTGGATTGGAACGTGATCGACTGGTGGACGTCAGCATTGAACCATACTGGGTTTTGGGCGAGATCCTCGTCCCAGGTCCGGTACACGCTGCCTTGATGGGTCGCGCGATAATTGCCCGGATAATCGGTCCTTACAGACGCAGGATTGATCGTGGCGGTCACCGATGAGGCCGTGGGGTTCGCCGGATCGAAAGTCAGGACGGCGTCGAAGTCGGTAAAGCGCGCAGTGTAGCGCGACAGGCCAAGATGCATGACCTGGAAGGTCACTGACGCGTGGCTCTTGTCGAGAGCGTAGGCGCCGGCGGGCGCGTTGATTGCGACGGGCGTCGCGGGCGCGGCGGCGGCGTCTGTTGCTTCCGGCGCAGGAGCGGGAGGGGCGCAGGCGGCTGTCAGCGCGAGCAGGGTCGCCGCCGTCAAGAGCTTCAATTTCATGGTGGTCGTCCTTCCTTTATCCTGGTTGTTCTAGGCCTATTGGTGCGTTTTTCGAGCTTTTTTGCGCCCGTTTTCACGTGCGGTGGAACTCAGCCTCAATCATGATCTCCACCGCGTCGCCCACAGCGAATGACCAGGCGTCGGCGCCGAAGTCGGAGCGATTGATGGTGGTCGAGGCGGAAAATCCGAGCGTGTAGCGTTGGGTCAGCCAAACAAAGCGGCCGCCATTCAAGGTCACGTTCAGCGTCACCGGGCGGGTGACGCCGTTGAAGGTGAGCTCGCCTTCGACTTCCCCGCTGCTGTCGTGGAGGCCGATGATGCGGGTGGAGCGAAAGCGAATCTCTGGATGCGCGTCCGCGCCCAGGACCTGATTGGCGATCGTTTCGTCGAAACCGCCGCGACCGGTGATGATGGCGTTGCCGGTGTCGAGGCTGCGTGCGTCGATGGCGACAGTGAGAACCGAGTTCTCCGGCTGCTCCGCGTCCAGGCGCAAGGTCGCGTTGATCGTGTTGAAGCGTCCCGTGAAATGGGAAAGACCAAAATGGCTTACTCGCCAGATCACGCTGGCGTGCTCGCGATCCAATTCGTAGGCTCCGCTCGGGTGATCAAGCCCAGACCGCGTTTGGCCATAGGCTTGGCCCGACGGCATCGGGGCAAGGGCGGCGAGTGCGAGGACCCCCGCGATCAACAAGGCGCGCATGCAGCGTCCTCCCAGGCTTCAGTCCCGCTCTGTGTCAGACCCGTTCATGCTTTAGCATGATCGTCGGCTTTGTGCAGGGCGCCAAACGCGAAACACGATATTGCCCAATCTGCGAAACGGCTCCATGCACAGACAAAAACTGAGGGGAACGCTCATGAGCTATGCTGCGCCGATCAACGATATGCGCTTCGCTTTGGAGGCTTGCGCCGGGTTATGGGGGGTGCAGGCGGCGGGCGCGTTCTCTGAGCTTGAGAGCGATGTGTTGGCGGCGGTTCTTGAGGGCGCTGGCGCTCTGGCCGCCGATACGCTGGCCCCTCTCAACGCGGTGGGGGATCGAGAGGGCGTGCGCTTGGAGAACGGCGTTGTGCGGGCGCCGCGCGGTTTTGCGCAGGCCTACCAGGCGTTTGTGGATGGAGGCTGGCAGGGGCTCGCGGCTGATCCCGCTCATGGAGGCCAAGGCTTGCCGCGGGCGGTGGCGCTTGCTGTCCACGAGATGATCCACTCCGCGAACATGGCCTTCGGGCTCTGTCCGATGCTCACCTTGGGGGCCATAGACGCTTTAGAAGCGCATGGCGACGCCGAGCAAAAGGCGCTTTATCTCGCCAAGATCATCTCCGGCGCATGGACCGGAACCATGAATCTCACAGAGCCGCAGGCCGGCTCCGACGTGGGGGCGCTGACCACGAAGGCCATCCCCAATGGCGACGGTTCCTACGCCATCACGGGACAGAAAATCTATATCACCTGGGGAGAGCACGACATGGCGGACAATATCGTCCACCTCGTTCTCGCTCGGCTGCCGGACGCCCCGCCCGGATCGCGGGGGGTCTCCTTGTTTCTCGCGCCGCGCAATCTTCCCACGACCGACGGCAAGGCGGGGGTCCGCAACGCGATCCGTTGCCTCGGGCTCGAGCGCAAGATGGGAATCCATGGTTCGCCCACCTGCACGATGAGTTTTGAAGCAGCGACCGGCTGGCTCGTTGGCGAACCCAACCGGGGATTGGCCGCCATGTTCACAATGATGAACTCCGCACGGCTTAATGTGGGACTGCAGGGAGTGGCGGTCGGCGAGGCCGCCTATCAAAAGGCTCTCAGCTACGCCCGCGATCGCCGCCAGGGCAAGGCCCTAGGGGACGCCCAGAAAGGACCCTCGCCCATTCTGATGCACGCAGATGTTCGGCGCATGCTGCTTGGCATGAAGGCCCGTGTGCAGGCGGGCCGAGCGCTCTGCTACGCCACCGCCGTCGCCGCCGATCTCGCCGTTTACGGCCCCGAAGAGGGTCGGGCGCAGGCCAAGGCGCGCGAGGATCTGTTCACGCCTATCGCCAAAGCCTGGTGCACCGATATGGGGGTGGAGGTTGCGAGCCTCGGCGTGCAGGTCCATGGCGGCATGGGGTTTGTCGAAGACGGCGGGGCTGCGCAGTTTTATCGCGACGCCCGGATTGCGCCCATCTATGAAGGCACCAATGGCATCCAGGCGATCGACCTTGTCGGCCGCAAGGTCGCCGGCGACGGCGGCGTAGCCATGGGCGCGGCGATTGCAGAGGCCCGGGCGGCAGCGGCGGCGGTCATGGCCAAAGGACGTTTCGCCCTCGAGCAAGTTGGGCGCCGGCTTGACGCGGCCGCCGACGCTCTCGACCAGGCGACCGCCTTTATCCTCTCGGCGCAGCAAGGCGATCGGCGCGACGCTTTGGCTGGCGCCACCCCGTATCTCAAATTGGCGGGGGACGTTTTTGGCGGGCTCCTGCTGACCCAGGGGCTTCTGAAGGCCCACGACATGGGCGTGGACCCCATCATGGTCACTCGCCAGGAAGCCCTGGCGGGCTTCTACGCCGAGACTGTTCTCGCAACAGCGCCCGCGCAGCTGGCGGCGATCACGGTCGGCGCGGACGCGCTTTATGACGAAGCGCTGGACGCCTTGCTCGGCTGACCCCCAAAGCCTTTTTAGGCCCGCGACGCGGCGCCCCAGGGGCGCCTGGCGTCTTACGGTTTAGGATGGTCTCCCCTGCGATAAGGAGAGGCGCGCATGTCGCATTCCGGCCGCCCTTGGGACGCCATCGTGATCGGGTCAGGCCTCGGCGGATTGGCCGCCGCCTGCGCCCTGGCCCGCCAAGGCAAACGCGTCTTGGTTCTGGAGAAATGGGCGAATTTCGGCGGCGCGGCCACAGTCTGGCGGCACGGCGCGCTCACCATGGAAGCCAGCTTACACGAAACCGACGGCGGCGAGTTATTCTCCGAGCATGGGGCGTTTCGGCGGCTGGGGGTGCTGAAGGATCTCGAACCTCTGCCGGCCGGCCAGTTCTATGAGGTCCGCGGCAAAGCCCTGCCCGGAATCATCCGCGTGCGGCATGGGCTTGAGGCTGCGCATGAGGAGATCGCTCCGGCCTTTCCCGAAAGCAGGCAGGGCTTGGAGGCCTATTTCCGGGTTTTGTCGCGTTTGCATCAAACACTCAGGGAATTTGAAGAACTCGGCGTGCGTGGGCCTTCGGCGCTGATTCCCATGCTGTTGTCGGGGAGGTTTTTTGAGCTGATCGGCGAGGCAAGACTTACTGTCGCTCAAGGATTTCAGAAGTTTTTCGCCGATCATGAGCCTGTCAAGCTCGCCTTGTGTCCACACTTGGCTTATCTCGACGACGACCCGGACAAAACTTCTTTCCTTGGGTTCGCCGCGATCACTGCGCAATATATCGAAGACGGGAGCTATTATCTTCGTGGGGGGTCCCGCACCCTTACCCATGCTTTGTTGCACGCGGTCAAGGACGCTGGCGGGGAAGCAAGGCGCGGGCGAACGGCGACGGATATTCTCCTGGACGCGAACGGCCGGGCCAGCGGCGTGCGCCATGTCGGACCGGAGGGGGACGTCGAGGAGGCCTACGCGCCTATCGTGTTCGGCAACGCAGCGCCGGAGCGCCTGGCGGCCATGCTGCCGAGCGGGAACCGCGGCGCTTTTCTGAAGCCTTACGAGGGCCTCGAGCCGTCGATTTCTTTGTTCACCATCGCGCTTGGCCTCGACAAGCCTGCGGAAACGTTTGGCGTAAGCGCCTATTCCACGTTCATTTATCCTGATTGGATGACGCGGCTCGATCAGTATCCAGTGTCCGCCGACGTCTTCGGCGGCGAGCCTGGAGCGGCGTTGCCGCTCTATGGATTGTGCGATTACGCCAGCCTTGATCCGCGATTGGCGCCGGAAGGGGGGCTTTATCCTCTGTCCCTAACAGGTGTGGATCGGCTGTGGGCCTGGGAGGGCTTCGACGAGGCTGCTGATCATGCCCGAAGGGCGGCTTGGATCGCTGCTTTTCTAGAGGATCTGGATAGGCGTTATCCTGGCCTCAAAGGGGCCGTTCGGCACGCCGAGATGGCGACCGCCAGGACGCTTAAAAATCGGCTGGGGACGCCGCACGGGGAAGCTTACGGCTTCAAGCCCACGCCGAGGCGGTTGTTCGGGCGGCCGCCGTCTTTGCAAACGGCGATCCCGGGTCTATGGCTCGCAAGCGCCTATGCGCTGTCAGGCGGCTATGCAGGTGCTTTGCATGGAGGACTTCTCGCTGCGCAGGCGGCGCAGAGCGATCTGCGGCGGCGCCTGAGGGGTGCGCGCGAGGCCGACATCATCTATGGATAGGGCGTGACCCATCTTCTTATCACGCATCCTGCGATGGCGCGGCATGGGGTCCCGCCAGGCCATCCTGAGCGTCCCGACCGCCTCGCCGCAGCTCTGCAAGGCTTTCAAGGCCTGGGCTTTGCGGAAGCAGAGGCTCCTGAAGCCGAAGACGCCGTGCTCGCTCGGATACACCCCTGGCCTTACCTGGCCGCCATGCGGCAAGCCTTTCCTGCTCCCGGTCAGGGCCTTGTCGCTCTCGACAGCGGCGACACTTTTGTGGATCCGGGCTCGCGGGAGGCAGCCTATCGGGCCGCGGGAGCGGCGGTGGCGGCGGTTGACGCTGTCATGACGGGGCAGGCGCGGACGGCCTTCGCCGTCGTGCGGCCGCCGGGCCACCACGCGGAGCCGGCGCAGCCCATGGGCTTTTGCATCTTCAACAATATCGCTGTGGCGGCGCTCCATGCCCTTGAAGCCCATGGTCTTGGGCGGGTGGCGATCGTGGATTTTGACGTCCACCATGGCAACGGAACCCAAGAGGCGGCGGAAAGAGAGCCAAGGATGTTCTTCGCCTCCACTCATGCAAGCCCGCTTTACCCAGGCACGGGCCATGCCCATGAGCGGGGACAGCACGGCAATGTTCTCAACGCGCCATTGCCTCCAGGCGCGGATGGGGCGGCGTGGCGGCGGGCGATGACGACGCTTGTGTCGCCCGCCATTGAAGCCTTCGCGCCGGAGATGCTGCTGGTCTCGGCGGGCTTTGACGCCCACGCCGATGATCCTCTCGCGCCTTTGGAGTTGGTCGAGGATGATTATCGCTGGGCGGGCGAAGAGATAGCCGCCCTCGCCTTGCGCCTCTGCAAGGGGCGTGTTGTGTCAGTCTTGGAGGGGGGGTACTCCTTGGGTGCGCTGACCCGCTCCGTAAGGGCTTATGCGGGGGCGCTCACGCGGGTGTATGCGCCTTGAGGGCGGGACGCGGCCTCGCGCGGGACAGTGTGGACCGATGGAACAAGAGGCGGGGGCGATCGGCACGAACAAGCGCGACAGGGTCCGCCCTGGCGCCATTATCTTAGCGCGACATGGACGCCCAAAAGGCGACCGACGGGTCCGGGTGGATTGGCGCGGCTATATCGCGTGGTGGGCGCAATATGATCGCGACGGCCTGAGCGAAGGCCAGACCCCTCCCCAGGCCTTGATCGACATCGCAGCGAAGGCCGACGTCGTGTTCGCCTCCACCCTGCAGCGCGCCATCGAGACCGCCCAAGCCGTGGCGCCGGGCCGGGAGCTGGTGCTGGACCAGATCTTTGTCGAAGCCCCTCTGCCGCCCCCGCCTATCCCTGGGAAGCGGCGGGCGAAAGACTGGGGTGTCTGGGCCCGCGCCGCCTGGTGGTTGGGACGATCCGCCGGCGGGGAAACGCGCAAAGAAGCCGAAGCCCGTGCTGAAGCCGCGGTGGCCACGCTCACCGCCCGGGCCTTGCGGGGCGAAACGGTGCTGCTCTGCGCCCATGGCTGGTTCAACCGGATGATGCGGCCGGTCCTGATCGCGCAGGGATGGCGCTGTGTGGAAGACCATGGCGACAAATACTGGAGCTTTCGCCGTTATGTGAAGCTGCGCTAAACGGTGTGCAGCGATCAGAATCATTCTCGAAGGCGTCCGGCCGATGTCCCCCACCCCGCTTGAAGCCCTCAGTTTTGAAGCCGCTCTCGAAGAGTTGGAGAGGATCGTCCAGGCGTTGGAACGCGGCTCAGTGCCCCTCGACGAACAAGTGCGGATGTATGAGCGAGGCGCGCAGATCAAGGCGCATTGCGAGCAGAAACTGGCCGAGGCTCAGTTGAAGGTCGATCAGATCGTGCTTGGCGAGGGTGGTCAGGTCTCTACCCAACCGGCCAAGCTCGGCTGAAACAATCCAGACCCTTCTGTTGCAAAGGGAGGGGCGTTTCGGCCCCCGCCTCGTGTCCGCGCTTTAGAGTGGAGCCCCACGCACTTCCGGCGCTGGCGGGGCGGCTGGCGTGGGCGCAGGCGCCGACGGCGCCTCGGTTTGGGCCTGCGTCGGGGCCGGCGTCGGCGTTTGCGTCTCTTCTAAAGGATCGGCGGCGTCACGGACCTGCTGAGGCATCGGGATGAGCGCGCCCGGGACCTCCCCACGCACCCGATCGAGGCGCATGCGGGCCTCCGCTGCCCGCCGGCTGTTTGGGAAGGCCGCGAGGAAAGCCTCGATGGGCGCTGCATCAATGGCGCGCATCGCAGCCTGGAATTGTGACGCTTCAAGCTCTGTCAAAACGGCTTGCGCCTGCGACAGATAGGGGGCGTCCGGTGCTTGTCGCCCGATATAGGTCTGCAGCGACGCGGCGTCGGTTTGGTCGACGGCTTCCCAATCCAGTCGCGCCTGGGTCGCGGCGGACGGCGGCAGGAATGGCAAGGTCAGGACGCCGTCCTGATGCTGCTTCCAGCCGACGAAGGCGGCCGCGGCTAAGAGAACCAATGCGATAATCGCCAGGATCGGGCCAAGAGCGCCGCCTCCCGAGCGCCGGGGCGCTGGAGCGGAACGCGGCGCGCCAGAAGCCGAAGGCGGCGGCGCTGGCGTCGCGTCTGCGGGTCGGATCGCTTGTTCAGCGGCATGTTCGGGCGCAGGCGGAGGCGCTGGCGCTGGTTCAGGAGTTGGCTCGGGCGCAGGCGCAGGCGCAGGCGCGGGATCAGGCGCCGGCTCGGACGCTGGTTCGGGCGCTGGTTCGGGCGCTGGTTCGGGGGCCGGTTCGGGCGTAGGCGCGGGTTCAGGAGTCGGTTCGGGCGCAGGCGCTGGTTCGGGCGCTGGTTCGGGGGCCGGTTCGGGGGCCGGTTCGGGCGCAGGCGTTGGTTCGGGCGCCGGTTCCGGCGCAGGTGCGGGTTCAGGCGCGGGTTCAGGCGCGGGTTCAGGCGCGGGTTCAGGCGCGGGTTCAGGCGCCGGCTCGGATGCTGGTTCCGGAGCCGGTACAGCCACCGCCGCATCCGGCGTCCCAGCAGCCGCCGGGTTGCCGCCAGACAAACGCGTTTGCACCTCGGTCACCATGCGAGACCAAGCGGGAAAGCTATCCTCGCCCTTCCAGCCGCTCAGGTCTATGGCGGGGTCTGATGCGAAGGCTGCGGGACCCACGGCTTCCAACATCCGCGTGTGAAGCAGTCTGCCCGTGTCGCGCGCCGCCGCCGCTAGCGAGAGCAAGCCCGTGTCTGTCATGCTGCTCGGCGACCACAAAGTGAGGAACAGCCCTGTCCGGCCGGCCAATTCCGCCATCGGCGCCCCGTCGCTGGGGAATCCTTCCACCGAGCGGCCGATCGACTTTAACTTGTCGGCCAGGAAACGGGCCGCGCCTTCGTCTGCTCGGCTAAACAAAATGCAGATGTCCGCCATAACCCTGTCCCACTGCTGTTCCAGTCGGGTCGACGCCGACGGATCGCCATTTCCTCTGCAAATCGCACGCCAAGCGACTTCCAGAGCGATTTTTCCACAAGTTTTTGACAAACCTATATCGCCGCCTGCGACAATGTGTGCAAGCCGCGGCCGCAGACAAGGCTTCCATGGCGAGGAATGCACCTCGCTGGCCTGCGCATCTGTTGCTCCGAGATGTTCCCTGTCGGGCCCGGGTTTGCTAACGGCAGCAGGATGAGCGATCTGTCCCGATCTCTGGCCGCCACGGCCGACCGTATCACGATTGCGCTGGATGCATTGCTGCCGCGGCCGCAAGGTCCCGAAGCCAGACTGTTCAGCGCGATGCGATACGCCGCCCTCGGCGGCGGCAAACGCCTACGCCCGTTCCTGACTTTGGAGGCGGGCCGGCTCTTCGACGCCGACGAGACTGCGCTCTTGCGCACCGCGTGCGCGATTGAGTGCGTGCAGACCTATTCGCTGGTCCATGACGACTTGCCCTGCATGGACGACGACGATCTGCGGCGGGGACAACCGACCACTCACAAAGCCTATGATGAGGCCACCGCGCTGCTCGCCGGCGACGCGCTCTTGACGTTCGCCTTCGAGCTTCTGGCCGATCCGCAAACGCACCCCGATCCGAAGATGCGCTGTCTTTTGGTGGCGGGTCTCGCCAAAGCCGCCGGACCCACCGGCATGGTGGCCGGCCAAATGATCGATATGGGCCCGCCCAGCGACGACGGGGCGGGAGACGATCTTGTCACCATCACGCGGATGAACCGGCTCAAAACCGGGGCTCTGATCGCGTTTGCGGTGGAAGCAGGATGCCTTTTGGGGGCCGCTTCGGACGATGCGCGCCATGCCCTCGCCCGCTACGCGCAGGACGTTGGCATGGCTTTTCAAATGGTGGATGATCTCTTGGACATCGAGGCGTCCGCCGAAGAACTCGGCAAAGGGGCGGGCAAAGACGCCGCTGCAGGCAAGGTGAATTTCGTCACTGTGCTCGGCGCGGACGGCGCCCGGGCGCGGGTCAGGATGCTGGCAGATCAGGCCAAGGCGCATCTCGCAGTCTTGGGGCCAAGGACGGGTGTGTTGTCGGCTCTGGTCGATTACATTGTCGATCGACGGCGTTAAGGGTGAGAGTCTGGTCGCTGGGGTGGGGCAAGCCGGCAAAGAGATCGGTTAACGCCCTGGATCGATAGGTGTTGACGAGGTCTTTGATGGTTGTTCGTTCCTACCCCACTCTCGATCGCGTCGGGACGCCGAAAGATCTCAGGGCTTTGCCGGAGACGGCTTTGTCTTGCCTGGCCGAAGAACTCCGCGCAGAAATGATCGACGCTGTAAGCCTGACCGGCGGCCATCTGGGAGCAGGGCTTGGAGTGGTCGAACTGACGGTGGCGTTGCATTATGTTTTTGAAACGCCAGACGATATCCTTATCTGGGATGTGGGCCATCAAGCCTATCCCCACAAAATCCTCACCGGCCGCCGGGACCGGATCAAGACGCTGCGGCAGGGCGGCGGGCTTTCCGGCTTCACCAAGCGTGCAGAAAGCGCCTATGACCCCTTCGGCGCAGCGCATGCCGCCACCTCGATCAGCGCCGCCCTCGGCTTTTGCGCCGCGCGGGACGCGAAAGGACAGGATCATCACGTGGTCGCCGTGATCGGCGACGGGTCGATGTCGGCGGGGATGGCCTACGAGGCGCTGAACAACGCGGCCCACACCACCAAACGCTTGATCGTGGTGGTCAACGACAATGATATGTCGATCGCTCCCCCCGTCGGCGGGATGTCGAGCTATCTGTCTCGTCTGGCGTCGTCCAAGACCTATCGCCGTTTGCGCAAGGCGGCCAAACGTGTGGCCGAGGCGCTTCCCGCGCCCATGGGCGAAGTCGCCCGCAAGGCTGAGGAATATGGGCGGACCCTCGTCACCGGCGGCACTTTTTTCGAGGAACTGGGCTGTCATTATCTGGGGCCTTTTGACGGCCACGATATTCCGAACCTGTTGCTGATCCTGCGTAACGCCAAAGAATATGACGACAAGCCTGTCGTCATTCATGTGGTGACCAAAAAGGGCAAAGGCTATCCCCCGGCGGAGGCCGCCGCCGACAAGTATCATGGCGTCACCAAGTTCAATGTCGTCACAGGCGAGCAGCTGAAGGCCAAGGCGAACGCGCCGAGCTATACCCGCGTTTTCGCCGACGCTTTGACGAAGGCCGCTGATCTCGACCCCAAGATTGTCGCCGTCACCGCCGCGATGCCGTCCGGCACAGGTTTGGATGTCTTCGCCAAGGCGCACCCCACACGCTGTTTTGACGTTGGGATCGCAGAACAGCACGCGGTGACTTTCGCTGCAGGCCTCGCCGCGGATGGGCTGAAGCCATTCGCCGCCATCTACTCGACGTTCCTGCAGCGGGGATATGACCAGGTGGTCCACGACGTCGCCATCCAGAGCCTGCCGGTGCGTTTCGCGATCGATCGGGCCGGCCTTGTCGGCGCGGATGGGCCCACCCACGCGGGCTCTTTCGATATCGGTTATCTGGGCCAATTACCGGGCTTCGTCGTCATGGCCGCAGGCGACGAAACCGAACTCTGGCGGATGGTCGCCACCGCAGCGGCCATCGACGATCGACCGAGCGCCTTCCGCTATCCGCGCGGGGAGGGTTTGGGCGTTGAGCTGCCCACGACGCTCGAGCCGCTCGAGATCGGAAAGGGTCGCGTGCTGCGGCAAGGGAGCAAGGTCGCGATCTTGTCGTTCGGCGCGCGCCTGGGAGACGCATTGAAAGCTGGCGCTCGCCTTGACGCGCTGGGTTTGCCCGCGACAGTCGCCGACGCTCGTTTCGCAAAGCCCCTGGATCATGCCTTGATCCAGCAGCTTTGCCGCCATCATGAAGCGGTGATCACTGTGGAGGAGGGGGCAGTGGGCGGCTTTGGGGCTTTCGTGCTGCAGTGGCTTGCAGAGGAAGGGGCGCTGGATCCGGGTTTAAAAATCCGTACCCTGACATTGCCGGATGTGTTTCAAGATCAGGACAAGCCCGAAGCGATGATCCAGCAAGCAGGCCTCGACGCTTCAGGCATCGTTGCGGCCGCCTGCCGGGCCCTGGGGCTTGCTGATCTCGCGGCTCAAGAAGCCCGCGGTTAGATCGGCATCCGCAGAATTTCCTGGTAAGCCTGGATCACTTGATCCCGTACCGCCATCACTGTCTCCATTTGCGTTTCAGCCGCAGCGATCGCTGTAACGACGTTGACGATGTCGCCTTGGCCGGCCGCCATGCTCATCGCCTGGGTCTCGGCTGTCTGCGTCGCTTGCGCGGCTTGTCCCACCGCGTTGCGCACCAGGGCGCCGAAATCAATCACATCCCCGTCAGTCTGGCCGCCTGCGGCGGTCGAAGCGGCGCGGGCAGCCTCCATATAGGCGCGAGCTGCGGATAGGGCGTCCATGGGTCATCACTCCGTCCACGGCGCAAGCTGAAGCGCCGCACCTTGGTGCTTTTCACGATTCCGCTTGGAGCGCTGCTATTCTAGCGGCGCAACAGATCGAGCGTGCGCGAAGTCATTTGGCGCGCAGCGTCGATCATGTTCAAATTCGCTTCATAGGCCCGCGTCGCATCACGCATGTCCATCATTTCCACAAGCGTGTCCACATTGGGCAGACGCACATACCCGCTCGCATCCGCCGCCGGATGGCCGGGACGATACTCCTGCCGAAACGCGGACAAGTCCGGACGGGCGCCTACGATCTGGACCCCGGCGGCGCCATTGGCGAGGGTGGTTTGTTCTAGAACCGGAATGCGTCGGCGGAAAGGATCAGCGTTGGGATCATCCCCGATAGAGCTCGCGTTGGCGATGTTTTCCGCCGCGATCCGCATGCGCTGCGCTTGGGCCCGCATGCCTGATGCAGCAGCGCTCATGGCGGCGTCGAAGTCACCCACGGTCTACCCCCTCACCCGCGACCCGGCGGCCGCGCCGCCATCCGCATCAGCTGCAATCCCTTTTGGTACAACGCAAGACCGCTTTCGAAGGCCATTCGCGTTTCTGCAGCCCGCACCATCTGGTCTTCCAAGACGACGCTGTTGCCGTCGATGGTTGTCTCCGTGTCGGGACTTTCAATGACCCTAGCGGTCAAGGCGCGGTTGGCGTTCGCCGGCGCCACATGGCCCGGATGGGTCAGCGCTAGCGCAACGCCTGCGCCCGGCGCTGCGCGCTGATCGGCGGCTCTGGAAAGAGCTCGGCCATCGATGTCGCGGGGCGTGAACCCGGGTGTCGCCGCATTGGCGATGTTCTCCGCGATCAGGCGCTGGCGTTGCGCAAGATGGCCCAAGCGCTCCTGCAGCAAACTGAAATAAGGAGAATCAAGAAGGGCCATCAGCAACTCCCTAGGCAGATCCTGCCGGGCATGGGGTTAACCGAGCCTTAAATCGCCCGACGGCGTTAATGTTTCGTTTACCAATGCAACGCCAACCCGAGAGGGTCGCTAAACAATGTGAAGACTCTAGAATGGAGGCTTGCCGGTGGATTGGGTTGACTGGGCGAGGGGCGTCTTCGCCCTAACCGCCACCTTGGCGTTGATCGTCGGTTTTGCGGCCCTTCTGCGGCGGTTCGGGATGATCGCCCCGCGGCCGCCTGGGGCGGGCCGGCGGCTTTCGGTGGTTGAAAGCCTGATGCTCGATCCGCGACGCAGACTGGTTTTGGTGCGCCTCGACGACAAAGACCACTTGCTGCTCTTGTCTGCGGCTGGCGATTCCACGGTCGCTGTTGTTCCGGCCTCTGCGCCCGCGGTCTCTCAGCCCGCTGCTCTTCCCATGCAAACGCAAGATCCGGAGCAAGCCGCATGAGCTGGGATCAGATCCTGCCCAAAACCTATCGCCGGCTGTTGGTCCTGTCTTTGTCGGTTCCCTTCGGCTGGGGCCTTTTGTTTGTCGGCGTCGCTGCGGCGCAAGCCGTGCAGCCCGCGATCAATATCGATCTTGGAAGCGGCGATGGACTGACCGCGCGCGTGCTGCAGCTTGCAGCCTTGATCACTGTTCTGTCGCTCGCCCCTTCTATTTTGATCATGACGACATGTTTTATCCGGATTATCGTCGTATTGTCTTTGCTGCGGACGGCGATCGGGCTGCAGCAGGCGCCGCCGAACATCGTTCTTGTTTCGCTGGCCCTGTTCTTGACCGCTTTTGTGATGCAGCCGACCTGGGACCGTGCCTATGAGGACGGCATTGGTCCGGTGATGCGGGAAGAACTCAGTCTTGAGGAGGCGTTTCCGCGAATCACCGCGCCGATGAAGGAATTCATGCTCGGGCATACCCGCGAGGCCGACCTCGCCCTGTTCATCGGAATGGCCAATCTGCAGGAACCGATCGCTGAGCCGCAGGACACCCCGCTCACCATCGTCATGCCAGCCTTCATGATTTCCGAACTGCGCCGCGCGTTTGAAATCGGCTTCATGCTGTTCGTCCCGTTTCTGATTATCGACCTGGTCGTGTCGTCCTTGCTGATGAGCATGGGCATGATGATGTTGCCGCCGATCACGATCAGCCTGCCCTTCAAGCTGATCTTTTTTGTCCTGGTGGACGGTTGGCGGCTTGTCGCGGGGAGCCTGGTCGAAAGTTTCGCAAGGGGGCCGCCGCCAGGGGCATAGGGCGTCTGCCGACCTGGCGGAAGAGGCCGGAAATGACGGAGAAGGACCAAAACGAAGCATGCGCGCGTGTGTTTGTGAGCGGAACCCAGAAGCAGCGCCCTTCCTTGTCGAGGCCAAAGGGGGCCATGATCAGGGCTCGCCCTCCAGAGAGGCGCGGGACGCGATCATTTAAAGGCCAGTCCAG
>JAGWZH010000004.1 GCA_018971945.1 Alphaproteobacteria bacterium
CGATCAATCCCGAAATCCCCTTCTCGATCGCGACCGCCACGATCGCTGCGATCGCGGCCTCGTCCAGGTCCGGCGCAATCTTCAAAAACAGCGGCTTTGCCCCGTGAGCCGCCGTCGCCGTCGCCCGCGCCGCCGCCAGCCGCTCCAGGAGCTCCAGCAGGGCCTCGCCCTCCTGCAGGCCGCGCAAGCCTGGCGTATTGGGCGAAGAGATGTTCGCGGTGACATAGGATGCGTAAGGCCACACAGAAGCGAGCCCCGCGGCGTAATCGCCGGCGCGATCGGCGCTGTCCTTATTAGCGCCGACATTGACGCCGACCACGCCCCCGCGCCCCGCCCGCGCTGCGAGCCGCGCCACCGCCGCCGCAAGCCCATCATTGTTGAAACCCATGCGATTAACCACAGCGCCGTCGGCCGTGAGCCGGAAGAGCCGCGGCTTTGGGTTCCCGGCCTGCGGCATCGGCGTGATGGTTCCAACCTCGACAAAGCCGAGCCCCATCGCCAGAAGCGCGTCGGGCGCGACGGCGTTCTTGTCATAGCCGGCGGCGAGCCCCAAGGGATTGGGCAAGCAAAGACCGCAAAGATTGGTCTCAAGGCCTGACGGAGAAGGCGATTGAGGCCCCAGCCCCGCCTTCAAAAGCGACAGGCTGAAGCCATGCGCCGTTTCCGGCGGCAGTCGCCGAAGGACGCTGGCGCCGAGATCATGGATCAGGCCCATTGCAAGACCTCCGGCGGACAGACATGAAGGCCCGCTTCGAGCGTGATGGGTCCGGACGCTTGCACCGCGTGGAGCGGCAACGGGCCATAGAGATGGGGAAACAAGTCCCCGTTGCGAGCGGGCTCCCATCGCAGCGCGTCGCCGAGAGCGTCGCCGAGAGCGTCGCCGAGAGCGTCGCCGAGAGCGTCGATAGCGACCGCCAGCAGCACAAGGTCTTCCCGTCCCCGATAATGTTTGGCGAGGGTGGCGGCGATCTGCGCCGCGGTCGAGAAATGAACATAGCCGTCCGCCAGATCCGCTGGGGACCCGCGATAGACGCCCTCGCGCTGAAAGCGCGCCCAATCGGCTGCCGGGAGGATTTTCAAAATCATGGGCCCCGTGCGCATGAACAGCCCTCCTTAAGCGTGAGTGGGCGCCCCCAAAAAGAGCCATGACCGTAGCCCTTGAACCTAGGGGAGGGTCGGCCGGCCCCCGCAGGGCGCGGACGATGTGGGGGCCTGTGGGTCAAACGGCCGGAAACGCCCCTGACGCGGAGGGCGGTCATGACGTGACCTGTCTCGCCGGCGGCGCAAGGCGCCATCTCCCAATCCGCCGCGCCATCATAAGGGGGAGAGGCGGCGCCGCCGTTCGCGGCGAAAGGATTCTGGCGGCTCAAAACCCGCGCCATGTGGTTCAAGCGTCCCGCAACAGGCTCGCTCCGATCAGCCGCGCGGTCTGGTGCGGCCCATAGATCGCGGCGAAACTTCCGAAACGGGGTCCCTGCTCCTGCCCCAAAAGCACCTCATAAAGCGCTTTGAACCAGTCCCTGAGGGGTTCAAAACCATGCGCCTTACCCACCTCGAAGACCTCGTGCTGGATCCTCTCCCCATCGGTCTCGCCTTCATCGAAGGCCAAAAGCCGCGTCCGCAGATCCTCCAGAGCTGCCCTTTCTTTGTCCGTTGGCGGACGGAATATCTTGGTCGGCCGCACGAAGTCCTCATAATAGCGCAAGGCATAGAGGATGAGCCGGTCTAGGAGCGGCGCGTTCTCCGCCGAGGCGCCTGGGGCGTATTTCGACACAAAGGCCCAGATCTGGTCCTTGGTCTCGGCATTGGCCGCGCCGACAAGATTCAAGAGGAGCGCAAAACTGACTGGCGATCCGGCATGCGGAGGCTGTCCCGCATGGATATGCCAGACGGGATTTTCGAGCTGCTCGGAGGGCGTCTGCCGCCCGAAACCATCCAAATGCCCAAGATACTCATCCACGGCCTTGGGAATGACGTCGAAAGAGAGCCGCTTGGCCGTCTTTGGTTTTTGGAACATGTAGAGCGCGAGGCTTTCTGGCGTGGCGTAGGTCAACCACTCTTCTACCGCGATCCCGTTGCCCTTGGATTTGGAAATCTTTTCTCCTGAGGCGTCCAAGAAGAGTTCATAGACGAATTGAACCGGGGGCTCCACCCCAAGCGCCTGACAGATCCGCGAATAGACCCCCATGTTCGGCTGATGATCCTTGCCGAACATTTCGAAATCGACCCCGAGCGCGGCCCAACGCATCCCGAAATCGGGCTTCCATTGCAGCTTCACCGCGCCCCCCGTGACCGGCAGGGTCACATCGGTTCCGTCTTCGTCCTCGAAAGTAATGGCGCCGGCTTTGGCGTTGATGGCCTTCATCGGCACATAGAGCACCCGACCTGTCGTGGGGCTGATCGGCAGAAACGGCGAATATGTAGCCCGCCGCTCCTCCCCAAGGGTGGGCAGCATGATGGCCTGGATCGCGTCGTATCGTTCGAGCGCGCGCAGGAGCATCGCGTCATAGGCGCCGCTGCGGTAAAGCTCTGTGGCGGACAGAAACTCGTATTCAAAGCCGAACGAGTCCAGAAAGGCCCGAAGGCGCGCATTATTATGGTGCGCGAAGCTCTCATGGGTGCCGAAAGGGTCGGGCGCCGCGGTCAAAGGCCTCTGCAGATAAGGCTCCAGAAGCTCCCTGTTCGGAACATTCTCGGGGATCTTCCGCATCCCGTCCATATCGTCGGAGACGCAGATCAGCCGCGTAGGGATCGCGTCCGACGTCAGCGCCCGGAACGCCTGCCGCACCATTGTGGTCCGCACCACTTCCCCGAAGGTGCCGATATGAGGCAGCCCCGAGGGCCCATAGCCCGTCTCGAAGGTCACGGTCTTTTTACCGCTTGCTTTGAGCCGCTCCAAAAGCAGGCGCGCCTGTTCGAACGGCCATGCCTTGGCTGCGGCGGCGAAGACAGAGAGATCATGATGTGCCATCGCAGCCTTCCCTAAAGCGCGTTGCGGCCTTTTCAAAGCCTGCCGGCGCGCGCATGTGTGTTGTGATGCGCATTTTGATCTTATTGCGGCACGCCAAGGCCGTTCCCGCAGACGACGCCCCCAGCGACGAGGCGCGCGGGCTCAGCTCCCGCGGGCTTCTCGAGGCGGACCTGGCCGGCGCCGCTCTCGCGGCCGCCGGCCTTGGCGTGACCCGCGCTTTGGTCTCGCCAGCGGTCCGCACGCGACAGACCTGGGCAAAGGCCTCGCTGCATTTGCCCGGCGTCGAAGCCAAAACCGTCGACGCCTTGTATATGGCTTCCCCTGAAGTCCTTTTCCAACAAGCTCTTGCCGCCGACAGCGAGGCGGTTTTGGTCATCGCCCATAATCCTGGCCTTCACGAGCTGATCCGCCATCTTGTGGACCAGTCTCATGACCGGTCCAACGCGGCCCAGATCGCGCGCGCGCACTGTCCGACCAGCGCCTGGGCCGCTTTCAGCCTGACTGGCGTCACCCTGCAGGCGCCCGGTCCGCGATTTCTCGCCGCTTGGCGCCCCCGCGACTGACGGACGCCGGCTCGGTCGCTTTCGTCGGTCGCTTTCAAGGCTGCATTCAAAGCATGAGGACGGCCAGGCGGCCTTGGCATGGCGAGGGGCCGAGACCGTGTGGGCAGGCTCTTCATCCTTGTGGACGGCGCTGTTTTCGCCGGATGAAGTCCTCGAAAAACTCGGTTAGGCAACCTGCCCGTTCCATGGCCTGTCGCTGCGAGGACCCGCTCCGTTATGTTCGCTCTCCCGCCGATGCCTTACGATTTCTACAAAGGGCTCGCTGTTTTGCTGGTCAGCCTTGTCCTCTTCCTGATCGGGCGGAGGATTGACGCGCGCCCCGCCGACCCCTTGCAGCCCCGCCTTCTGCCCTGGCGCGCGATCCAAGTCGTTTCCGGCGTCGCCGCCTTTCTGGCCTTCATTTTCTTGATCAATCTCTTCCGCATCAATGCGCCGGTTCAGCGCTGGTGATTGACGCCTGATCGCAAAACGATAGCTTGACGCGCACGTTAACGGCAAAGAGGCGGGCCATGGCGGACGGCACAATGGATCTGGAAGGCTTTCGCGCGGAGGCGCGTCGATGGCTGGAGGCGCATTGCCCGCCGGCGATGCGCACGCCCATGCCGGAGGATGAGGTCGTCTGGGGCGGCCGCAACCCGACCTTCAAGAATCCGCACGCCAAGGAATGGCTTGAGGCCATGGCCTCGCGCGGGTGGACGGCCCCCCGCTGGCCGAAAGAATACGGCGGTGGCGGCCTGAGCGCGCAAGAGGATCTTGTACTTCAAAGCGAGCTGCGCCGGATCAAGGCCAGGCCGCCGCTGTTTTCTTTTGGGCTTTGGATGTTTGGCCCTGCGCTTTTGGAGTACGGCGACGAAGCGCAGAAAAAGCAGCATCTGCCCAAGATTGTTCGCGGGGAAATCCGTTGGTGCCAGGGCTATTCAGAACCAGGGGCCGGGTCGGACCTCGCAGCGCTCCAAACCAAGTGCGAAGACAAGGGCGACCATTATTTGGTCAACGGGCAGAAGATTTGGACGAGCTACGCCAACGAAGCAGACTGGATGTTTTGTCTGGTGCGCACCGACTTCACAGTCAAGCATGAAGGCATCAGCTTCATTCTGTTCGACATGCGCTCTGAAGGTGTGGAAACCCGGCCGATCAAGCTGATTTCGGGCTCGTCTCCGTTCTGCGAGACTTTTTTGACCGACGTGAAAGTCCCGAAAGACAATCTGGTCGGTCGTTTGGGCGGCGGCTGGGATATCGCCAAGCGGCTCTTGCAGTATGAGCGCCAATCCATTTCCGCTGGCGGGTTCGGCGGCGCCGGCGGCCTCACCTTGGTCGATCTCGCCCAGGCATACGCCCCCATGAGGGACGGACGGATGGTGGATGGCGACCTGCGCGGTCGGATCGCAGAACAATTGATGGCCGACCGCGCTTTCAGCCTGACGGTGCAGCGCGCGGCTGAAATGGCCAAGGCCAACCAGGGCGTTGGCCACATGGCTTCTGTATTCAAGGTCGCAGCCGCCTCCCAGAACCAAAGAAAGACCGAACTGATGCTTGAGACCATGGGCGCGAAGGCGTTGGGCTGGAAGGGCGCGGGCTTCAAACCCGAGGAGCTGAAAGTCACCAGGGACTGGCTCCGCGCCAAAGGCAATTCCATCGAAGGGGGCACGACCGAGGTCAACCTGAACGTCGTGGCCAAGCGCGTGCTTGGGCTGCGCGATCACCAATAGACCGAACGAACGCATGCGCCGCGCCCTGGGTCTTTGCATTGTTTGCGCCTGTTTGGCCGCCTGCTCGCCTGAGCCGCAGGAGGCGCCCTCGCGCACGGCGCGTGAAGCGGTCCCTGAAGGGCGCTGGATTGTTGCGGGCGGCGCTGGGGAAGCAGCCCTTGTCTTTGTTCCCTATGGCGGCGGCAAGGAAATCGCCCTCATTTGCGCCATGGGCGAGACGCCAACTTTCAGGGTGGAGACAGGCGACGAGGCCTTCGCCGCCGTTCCTGATGCGGCGGCGGCCGCGATCCTGGTCGGCGATTTAGCGATCGAAGGCGGCTTGACCCGCATGGCGACCGAAGCCGGCGACTTGGCCCAGATGCGCACGCCGATCACCGAAACCCTCCTGGCCCAGATCCGTTCCGCCGAGCGCTTCCGCCTGAACGCCGGCGACGCCTTCGTAGCGACCGGCGCGGTCCCCGAAGACGAGAGGGACGCGTTCGCGGGCCAGTGCGCCGCTCTTGCGGGTTTTGCCGCCCCCTGACCAGAAGCTTTTAACCAATACCGGATCGCCCATGTTCACCTTCAGCGAAGAGCAAACTCTGTTGCAGGAAGCCGCCCGCGGCTTCGTCCAGGATCGGATGACCACCGCGCATGCCCGCGCCGTCCGTGACAGCCAGTCCGCGGATGGTTTTGATCGGGCCATGTGGGCGGAGATGGCGGCCATGGGTTGGATGGGGGTTTTGATCCCGGAAGAGCATGGCGGGTCTGATCTTGGCTATGTTGGTCTGGGTGTGATCCTTGAGGAGATGGGCAAGACCCTTGCCCCCGCCCCTCTCCATTCGACCGCTCTGATTGCGGCCTCGGCCCTTGCGATGGGCGGAGGGAGGGCGCAGAAGCAGGCTTTTTGGCCCAAGATCGCGGCTGGCGAGCTGATCGCCGCCCTCGCTGTTGACGAAGGTCCCCATCACCATCCGGACGTCCCCCAGACCCGGGCGGAGAGGATCGGGGAGAGTTATCGCCTTTCCGGCCGAAAGACCTACGTGGCCGACGGTCATGTGGCGGATCTTATGCTTGTCGTCGCCGACGATGGCGAGGGCGCAAGCCTGTTTCTGGTTCCGAGGGAATCTGAAGGGGTGACCATCACGCCCATAGCGACCCTAGACAGCCGCGGTGCGGCCGATATCTCTTTTGAGAACGTGACGCTCGAGCTGGAAGCGCGCCTTGGCGGCCATGAGCTTGTGAACCAAGTGCTCGATCGCGCCCGCATCGGATTGGCGGCCGAACTCATGGGTCTTGCGCAATCCGCCTTTGACCAAACGGCGGATTATTTGAAGACCCGAACCCAGTTCGGTCAGCTGATCGGCTCGTTCCAGGGCCTTCAGCATAGGGCCGCGAAGATGTTGGTGGATCTGGAGCTGACCCGTTCCTGCGTGATGGCGGCGCTGGCCGCCTTGGACACAGGCGCGGAGGACAAGAAAATCGCTGAACTGGCCTCCCTCGCCAAGGCGAGAGCCGGGGAGACCGCGCACATCGTCACCAACGAGATGATCCAGATGCATGGCGGCATCGGCATGACCGACGCCCATGACGCGGGGCTCTTTATCAAGCGCGCCCGGGTATTGGAGCATCTCTATGGCGGCGCGAGCTTCCATCGCGACCGCTTTGCGACCCTGGCTGGGATATAGAGGGCGTCATGTCCCTTTCCCTTGGGGTCTGACCGGCGGCTCAAGACCCTGGCGTCGCTGGGCAAATTTCGGCGATCCTGGTTCTGCATGGAGGCGCGGCGCTCGAGCCATGGTCGACCATAAGGGCTTGGCCCAAAGCGTCGCAGCGGGCTCAATGCATTGATCCTGGGCGGTGTCCGCCTTTGCCGGCCGAGCTTTGAAGTCCTGAAAGCGCCCTAGCTTTCGAGGCTCTTGACGATGTGCTCCGCCAGGCGCGCTGCCGGGGCGGAGATCGCCTCCTTTTGCATCATGGCGATCTCTGTGTCGGGAAGAGGCGGCAATTCCCCCTGGTCCAGAATTTGAAGATCCGGCGGCGTCATGCCCCGGGGAAGAACCGTGAGCCCCAGGCCCGCGCGAACCGCGGCATGAATGCCCGCGAGCGAAGCGCAGCTATAGACCTGCCGCCATGGCCGCCCCTCCGCGTCAAGCGTGGCTGCGGCTCGTTTGCGATAAACGCAAGGCGGCGGCGCCAAGGCCAGAGGCAGTCTCTCTTCGCGCGCCAGCCGCGCGGACGCGCCCACCCAAACAAGCCCCTCCCGCCACACCCGCGTGCCTTCTGTGAGGGCGCCGGGCTCACGCTTGACCAGCACGATGTCGAATGCGCCGCCATCAAAGCGTTGGATCAGGTTCATCGTCAGGTCGCAGGTGACGTCGAGCTGCACTTGCGGAAAGGCCTTTGCAAAGCGCGCCAGAGCGTGCGGCAGGTGCGTGGTGGCGAAATCCTCTGGCGCCCCGAGCCGGACTATTCCGGCGAGTTCTGGGGCTGCGACCCGCGCCAATAAATCATCATTGAGAGCCAATATGTCACGAGCATGGGCCAGGGCCGCCTCGCCTTGCGGCGTAAGCCGCACGCGCCTTGTCGTACGATCAAACAGGGTCGCCCCCACCGCCTGCTCCAATCGTTTGATCTGCAGGCTGACGGTGCTCTGGTTGCGATAGACTTGAACGCTTCCCCGAGTGAACGAGCCTGTGTCCGCGATCGCCACGAAGCTGCGCAGAGCGTCGATATCAAGATTGCGAATGCCCATGGGATTTATCTAGTTTCTAGATAAACATCGTCAAATTTATCAATTTCCCTTCTCCTGCGCCAGTTCCTAAGCCGCCTGTCACAGGGTCCGGCGCTGGGCCGGCCGAGCGGAGCAAGCGATGACGCAGCACACCATCACGGTCGCCAAGGGCGACGGCATAGGCCCGGAAATCATGGACGCTTGCCTGCGGGTCTTGTCGGCCTCTGGGGCGAACCTCGTTTATGAAGAGATTGAGATTGGCGAAAAGCTTTATAATGCGGGGGTATCGTCTGGCATTCGTCCTGAAGCCTGGGACAGCCTGCGCAAAACCAAGGTCTTTTACAAGGCGCCGATCACGACCCCCCAGGGCGGCGGCGTGAAAAGCCTCAATGTAACGGTCCGAAAGACCTTCGGCCTGTTTGCGAATATCCGCCCCTGTTTTAGCCTGGCGCCTTATGTCGACACACGCTTTCCGACCATGGACGTGATCATCGTCAGGGAGAACGAAGAGGACCTCTACGCCGGCATTGAGCACCGCCAGACCGCCGACGTTTATCAGTGCCTCAAGCTGATTACCCGGCCAGGCGCCGAGCGGATTATTCGCTACGGCTTCGAATTCGCCCGTTTGAACGGTCGGAAAAAAGTGTCCTGCTTCACCAAAGACAACATCATGAAGCTGACCGACGGCCTTTTCCACAAAGTCTTTGACGAAATCGGCGCTGAATACCCTGAATTGGAGCAGGAGCATTGGATCGTCGATATTGGCTCGGCCAAGCTGGCCGACAATCCTGAGCAGTTCGATGTGATCATTCTGCCAAATCTTTACGGTGATATATTGTCCGACGTCGCTGCTGAGATTGCGGGCTCTGTGGGGTTGGCGGGCTCCGCCAATATCGGTTCTGAACTCGCCATGTTCGAGGCCATTCACGGCTCCGCGCCCCGCCGGGCGGGCCAGAACCTGGCGAACCCCTCGGGCCTATTGATGGGCGGCGTTCAGATGCTGCAGCACCTTAAAGAGGCAGAGGCCGCTGAACGCGTCCGTTTGGCTTGGCTGAAGGCCATTGAAGACGGCGTCCACACCTATGACATTTATAAAGAGGGGGTGTCCAAGGAGAGGGTCGGGACCAAAGAATTCGCCGACGCGATCATCGCGCGCATGGGCGAGGCCCCGGCGATTTTAAAGTCCAGGGGTCAAGGCGGCGTCTGGCCTTCTGTCCCCGTTCTCAAGCCTCGTCCTGCGCCACGCAAAGAGCTTGTCGGGGTGGATCTCTTCGTGGACTGGGTGGATGGTCCGAAAGCCCTGGGCGACAAGCTGACTGTGGTGATGGCCGAGCCTTTCAAGCTGGCCATGGTCACCAATCGCGGCGTGAAGGTTTACCCAGACGGCGCGCCGGAGACCTTCTGCGTGGATCATTATCGCTGCCGTTACTTGCTGCCCACGGGCCTTAAGGGTTCGCCCGCTTTGGTCGCTGAATTGATGATGCGCGTGGCCCAGGCAGGCTTCGATGTGGTCAAGACCGAAGGACTTTACACCTTCGACGGGGAGCCAGGCTTTAGCCTCGGGCAGGGCCAATAGGCCAAGCCAACAGGCCAAGAGCGACGCCGGTGCACAGCCCGTTTGGGGGCGCGGCTTTTGTCGCGCCCTCGTCTTCATGTGATCCTGGTCAAGAAAGAGCAGAGCAGGTCGACTTCCTCTTCAGGATGATCAAAGCGCACCACAAGCCGCCCCTCGCCAGCCGATGGCGGCCCCCAGTCGTAAAATGCGACGCCAAAAGCCCTCAGCGCAGCGATCCCTTCCACGCCAGGTCGAATAAAGACCTGGTTTCCTTCAACAGGGTCGCTGAGATAATGCGCCGCCGCTTCCCCGATCCGCCGCGCCAGCGCATTGGCGCGCGAGGCCAGCGTGAGCCATAAATCATTCTCCAGATAGGCCGATAACTGCGCTGAAACGAACCGTTGCTTGCAGATCAAGTGACCTCCGCGCTTCCGCCGGAAGGCCGCTTCCTCTGCCTTTTCCTCATCGAAAAGCAAGATCGCTTCCGCCGCCAATGCCCCGTTCTTGGTCGCCCCAAGGCAAAGAACGTCCACCCCCGCCTTCCAGGTGAGCGAGCCTGGATCACAGCCCAAAAACGCGACCGCGTTGGCGAACCGGGCGCCATCCATGTGCAAGCCCAGTCCTTCCCGGCGACAAATCTCCCCAAGAGCGTGGATTTCGTCTGGCTTGTAGGCGCAGCCTCTTTCCGTCAGCTGGCTGATGGAAAGCGTCTTTGGCGTGACGGAATGAACGCCCCGCCGATTGCGGGTCAACATGTCTTCGACAAGAGGGGCTGATAACTTTCCATACGGCCCATAGCCCAAGACAAGCTTCGCCCCGCCCGTGAAGAATTCGGGCGCACCGCATTCGTCTGTCTCGATATGTGCCTCCTTGTGGCACAGGATTGCACCCCAGGGGGGCGTCAAGGCGGCGAGCGCGACGCTGTTCGCCGCTGTTCCAGTCGCGACTGGAAACACCGCTGCACGTGTCCCGAAGCGCTCTGCGATCAGATCTTCCAGGCGGGCCGTGATCGGGTCGGCCCCGTAGGCCCCGGCGGGTCCCTGATTGGCCGCCGCCAGCGCTGCGAGGATGGCGGGGTGGGCGCCTGCAATATTGTCCGACGCGAAATTCATCCGCTCGCTCCTCAACAAAGGCCCTGCACGACCGCTTTCAGCCGTTCCGCGATTCCCAAGGGGTCCTCCACGAAGTCCGCATCGATCCACCATTCCTCCACCTCGCGCAGGACCTCGCCCACAAGCGGTCCCGCCGGCGCGCCCGCCGCCAGGACCTGCGCGCCATTGAGCGGAAACACGGGCCTTTTCCAGCCTTGCGCCAGGGCCGTCAGCGCGCGCCATTGCGGCGTCGTCTTTTCGCGACGGTCGTCCGCCCATGCGAGCGCCGCCTGATCGAGGAAAGCTTCCGCTCCCAACCGATAGAGCGTCCGCCGCATCTCTCGCAGCGACATATGACTGACGATCCGTCCGACGCTCTTCTGGGCCGCGCAAAGCCTTTCCCGTTCATCGCTTGACGCCTTCATCCGCAGACAGAACGATTGCGTCGCCGAAAGGTCCGGCAGGGCCGCAGCGACCCGGCGCAAAGGGTCCGCGGGGAGGAACGCCTCCGCCTCAAGCCCAATCAGCGCGTTAACGCGATCAAGGCGACCAGCCATCGGCCAAACCGCCTCATGCGCCCCCACACGCGTCATGCCGTCGAGCGCTCCTCTTGGATCGGACGCCGCCAGGAGCTTTTTGAGTTCCTTCCAGACCCTCTCCGCCGAAAGCTGCGCCATGCCGGGGACGCCGCGCTGGCAGGCAAGAAGCCCTGTTTTGTCGAGCACTCCGCGTCCATACCAGGCGGAAAAGCGGAAAAACCGCAAAATCCGGAGATAATCTTCTGCGATACGACGATCCGCATCCCCGATGAATCGCACCCGTCCCGCGAGCGCGTCTTCGACGCCAGTTCCGATCGGGTCGAACAATACACCCTGCCGGTCGGCATAAAGGGCGTTGAGCGTGAAATCCCGCCTTTGCGCGTCTTCGACCCAATCTTCCGTGAACGCGACGCTCGCCCGTCTTCCGTCGGTGGAAACGTCTCGCCGCAGCGTCGTCACCTCGAATGGCCTTCCCTGGCAGACCAGCGTCACCGTCCCGTGGTCGATCCCTGTGGGGTGCGCGCCGAGCCCAGCGTCCTGCGCTGCAGCGATGGTCTGCTGCGGCAGGAGCTGGGTGGCGATATCGATATCATCCGCGGGCTTGCCCATCACCGCGTTGCGGACGCACCCGCCGACAAACCGGGAGACGCCTGGCCGCACGGCGTCGAGCGCATCCATCACGCGCGCGGTTTCCGGCGTCGTCGCCCAGGGCGCGAAGGGGAGTTGTCTCATCATGATCCGTTCTCGCCATAAAGCCGGTCATACAAGGCTTTAATCATGCCCGCGGTCGCGCCCCAGATATGCCGGTTCTGATAGGACATGACATAAAAAGCCCGTCGCTGCCCTTCATGCTCTCGTTCGCGCCGTTCGTGATGGGCGGGGTTCATCAAAAAAGCGAGCGGCGCTTCGAAGGCGTCGGCCACTTCGCGCGGGTCGAGCGAGAGCGTGAAGCCGGGCTCCACAAGCCCGACGACCGGCGTCACGTGATAGCCTGTCACGGTCTCGTAGCAATCGATTGTTCCCACTGGCCGCACCAGGCGCCGCGACAGCCCCACCTCCTCTTCGGTCTCGCGGAGGGCGGTATCGACCGGCGTCGCGTCCTCAGACTGGACGCGGCCTCCGGGAAACGCGATCTGGCCTGCATGGGTCGGCATGGTGGCGGTGCGCTGGGTCAAAAGAAGCGTCCAGCCTTCGGGCCGCGTGACGATTCCGGCGAGCACAGCCGCGGGCTTCAGGGCCGCTCCTTCCGGCCGCGCCAGCTGCGCCAGGTCATAATCGCTTCGCGGCGGGCGCAGGCTCGGCGCCGCCTTGTCCAGCGGCAAGAGCCGCTCCGCGAGTCGCTGCGCCAAATCCTGCTCGTGAAGAGACCTTGCCGCCATCAGCCGGGCTCCAGGGGAAAGAAAGCGCCGCCGCTCCAGACCCCAAGACGGCCTTCACAATTGTCCGCCCACGCGCTCATTTCATAGAACGGGGCGCGCAAGATCCTTGCTTCCAATCCTCCCCGCACCCGCACATAGGGCCGCGGCTCGCCCGTGGCGGGATCGAAGGTGATCCGCAAAGGCCGTTCAGGCCCTGCCGCCGCCACATCGCCGATTTGGGTGGTGAAAACCAAAGTCTGCGCCGCGCCTGTTCCATGCCGATCCACCCGCACCGCAAGAAAATGCGCGTCCTCTACAAAGACCCGGACCTTTTCCCCCGGTGTGACAAGATAGGTCTCCCCGTCGGGGTCTTTTCGCAATATCGACGAGAACAACCGCACCATCGCTTCCCGGGCGATCGGGCGGCCCTCGTGAAACCAGACCCCATCCGCCTGGATCCGAAAATCCCCTTCCTCGCTGCAGCGCTCTGGGTTCCAGGCATGCACTGGCGGCAGCGGCCGTTCGCTTCCCGCCGAACGCGCAAGTTCGGCCAGAAACGAGGCGAGTTCGGTGTCTGTGTCTTGATCCGTCACCGTGAATGTCGACCTTTGCTCTGCGGGCGTCGCCTTGCGTTGCGGCCCGCGTTAGGCTTGGAAGAACGCTGAAAGCGGGCGCGCGCGCAACCCCTGAGCCGTCCTGCCGCCATGGTTTTGCCCCTCTTAGGTAGGAGGTCACGGGCGATGAGCAACGCAGACGCGTCCTTGGGCGCCGACGACCCCGCAGACCTGCTTGCAGAGGCCCAAGCCGCCATCGAGGCTTTGGGGCGCGTGCGCGGCGAGGTGGCGAAGGCGGTGTTCGGCCAAGAAAGGGTGGTGGAGCTGACCCTTGCTGCGCTGTTGGCGGGCGGCCATGCGCTTCTGGTCGGCGCTCCAGGATTGGCCAAGACAACCCTTGTGGAAACTGTCGCGGTGGTTTTGGGCCTGCCCGCCGCCCGGGTGCAGTTCACGCCGGACCTGATGCCCGCCGACATCATCGGCTCGGAAGTCCTTGAGCAGGACGAGCATGGAAGTCGGCGCTTTCGTTTTGTGCAGGGGCCTGTTTTCACAAGCCTTCTGATGGCCGACGAGATCAATCGCGCTTCCCCTCGGACCCAATCGGCTCTTCTGCAGGCGATGCAGGAGCATCATGTCACGGTAGCCGGCCAACGCTACGACTTGCCTGCGCCGTTCCATGTCCTGGCGACGCAAAACCCGATCGAGCATGAAGGCGCCTATCCGCTGCCCGAAGCCCAGCTCGACCGCTTCCTGTTGCAGATTGACGTGCCCTATCCTGACAAGGAGACCGAGCGCCGGATCCTTTTGGACACCACGGGACTGGGGCGGGCGTCGCCCAGCCCGGTTCTCGATCCCCTGGCTTTGCGCCGCATGCAAAGCCTCGTCCGCCGCATGCCGGTAGGAGAAAAGATCCTGGCGACCGTCCTGGAGCTGGTCCGCACGGCCCGGCCGGGCGCGTCGCCTGATCCTCGCGTCAACGACCATGTCGCCTGGGGCCCAAGCCCACGCGCTGGTCAAGCGCTGATCTTGGCGAGCCGGGCGCGCGCCCTGCTCCGCGGCCGTCTTGCTCCTTCTGTGGACGATGTGCTTGCGCTGGCGCGGCCGGCCTTGGCGCACCGCATGTCTTTGGCGTTCAGCGCCCGCGCCGCCGGGGTGGAGATCGAAACGCTGGTGGACGATCTCGCCGCCCGCGCCGCGTGAGTTCGCCTTCCGCCCCCGCCGTCTTGCGTCTGGAGGCCGCTTCCCTGGCGACGGACCTTCCGGGCCTGATTGTGCAGGCGCGCAGGCTCGCCTCCGCCGTGCCGGGCGTTCACGGTCGACGGCGGGCGGGGCAAGGCGAGGACTTTTGGCAATTTCGCGATTACCGCGCCGAGGACGGCGCCCGCCATGTCGACTGGCGCCGCTCGGCGCGCGGGGAGCGTTTGTTCGTCCGCGAACGCGAAATGCAGGCGGCCCAGGCTGTTCACCTATGGGTGGATCCAAGCCCTGGCTTCGCCTGGAGCTCCGCCCCTGATCGCTGGCCCGCCAAGGCCGCGCGCGCGATGCTTTTGGCTGTGGCCTTGGGCATGGTTGTGAGCCGGGGGGGAGAGCGTGTTGGGGCTTTAGGCGGCCCAGGCTTTCGCGGGGCCTCCGCCCCGGAACGATTGGCCGAGGCTTTGATCACGGCCCAAGGCTGGGGGCAGGCCGCCATCGACCTGGAGCCTGCGGCGCCTCCGTCGCGCGGGGTCGTTGCGCTGTTCAGCGATTATTACGCTCCCCCCGAGCTTTGGCGGGAGCGACTGCGTCGGTCGTCTGACCGAGGCGCTTATGGCGTCCTGATCGCGGTCATCGACCCGGCGGAAGAGGACTTCCCCTTCAGAGGCCGCGTCCGCTTTCGCGAGACCGGAGGCGACGCCGAAACGGTCTTCGGCCGGGCGGAGGAAGCCAGGGTCGCCTATCGGGCGCGCCTGGCGGATCATCGGGCCGCCTTGCGCGCGATGGCTGAGCCTTTGGGTTTTCCGCTTCTTCTCCATCGCACCGACCGCCCGCCGGCTTCGGCCCTCGCCGCTTTGGTCGGCGTGCTCGCCGAGCGAGACGCCTGATGAGCCTAGCGGGCCTGCACTTCGCAGCGCCCTGGGCGCTGGCCGCCTTGGCGCTTTTGCCTCTATTATGGCTGATCCTGCGCGCGGCCCCTCCAGCGCCCAGGGCGCAGAGCTTTCCGCCCTTTCGGCTGCTTTTAGGCTTGCGCACGGCGGACGAGGCGAAAGCGAAAGCGCCTCTTTGGCTGATTATTCTGCGGATGGCGATTTTGGCTTTGGCCGTCATCGGCTTCGCACGCCCGAGCCTTGCGCCGCGCGGGACGGCGGAAGAGGCCTCGGGTCGCGTTCTGATCGTGGTGGACGACGGTTGGACGCTCGCAACCCATTGGTCAGCAGTCAGGTCCGCTCTTCAGGCGGCGGCCTCTGATTTGGAGGCGGGGCGGGGGGAAGCGCATCTTTTACTGACCGCCCCTGCCGCCGAGCCCCGATCCCCCTCCGAAGCCCTAACCCCAGGGGGTCTTCGCGGCCGCGCGGCGCAATTGGAGCCGCAGGCCTGGCGTCCGGACCGCGCCGAAGCGACGCGACGGCTGGAGGCGGCGGACCTTGGCGACATGGACCAGGTGATCTGGCTGAGCGATGGCCTGGCGAGCGCTGGCGATTCCTTGTTCATCAGGCAGTTACAGAGGCTTGGCCCGGTCCGGGTTCGAATTCCAGATGCGGGGACCAGAGCGGTGACCGAGGCTGTCGCCGGCGCCGAGGGGGTCCGCGTCGTCGCCGTCCGCAGTTCTCAGGCCTCCCCCGAGGCCGCGGTCTCGGCGGAAACCCAGGAGGGCCGCAGTCTCGGGGTCTCGACGCTGCGTTTTGAGGGCGGCCGCGGCGAGGCGCTGATCGCCCTGCCCCCTGAGATCGCGGTGCGCACCGCCCGCGTCCGACTGATCGGCGAAGACAGCGCTGGCGCGGTTCGATTATTACCCGAAGGGGCCTCGCGGCCTTCGGTGGGTTTGGCCGATCCGGGCGGCGGCGCGCAGCCGTTGCTGAACGAGCTTTATTATGTCGAGCGCGCTCTTCAGCCTTTCGCCGCCTTGCAGCGTGGGCCGCTCGCGACTTTGATAGAGAACCGCGCACAGGCTTTGGTGCTCCCGGACGCGAGCCGCCTCGCGCCTGGGGACGCGCAGCGCCTCAAGAGCTGGTTGGACAATGGCGGTGTTCTGGTCCGTTTCGCCGGGCCGCGCCTGGCCAATGACGCGGATGATCTGACCCCGGTGCGCCTGCGCGTTGGAACCCGCGCTCTCGGCTCAGCCCTGTCCTGGGAACAGCCTCAGACCATCGCCGCCTTTTCCCCCGAGAGCCCTTTTGCGGGCCTTGTCCCTCCCCCGGATGTGGTTGTCCGTCGACAAGTGCTGGCGGCCCCGGGCGCGGAGAACGAGGCGAGCGTCTGGGCTGCTTTGCAAGACGGCTCCCCGCTCGTGACTGCGGCGCCGCGGGGAGAGGGGTTGATTATTCTGTTCCACGTCTCGGCGGGTCCTGAATGGTCAGACCTGCCTTTGTCGGGGCTTTATGTGCAGATGCTGCGCCGAGTGATCGCCTTGTCTGGCCGGGCGCCAGGGGGCGGCGGGGAGGCTGTCGATGCCGGCTCTGCGCCATATCGGCCTGTTCGCCTGCTTGATGGGTTTGGATCTCTTAGGGAGGTCCGCGCGGGCGTCGATTCGGTTCCGGCTGCTTCGTTCGCCGCGGCTGTCGCAGGCCCTTTGGCGCCGCCGGGCTTGTATGAACGGGCGGGGCTCGCCGACGCCATCGACGCCGCGGGTCCGGCGGAGACGCTTGAGGCCCTTGCCCTGCCTGCAGAGCTTCGCGCTGATCGGCTTGAACTTGCGCAGCCGCGGGCTCTGGCGGGCGGGTTTCTGAGCCTTGCGGCGTTTTTGGCGGCGTTGGATCTCTTGGTTTCCTTATTCCTGTCGGGCCGTTTTCTGGCCTTGCGTGCGGCTTCCTGTCTCGTGCTTCTCTGCCTTGTCGGCGCGCCCCAAAATGCTCTTGCCCAGAGCGTCCACACGCAGAATGCGCTCACCCAAACCATTCCCGCCCAAACCGCTCAGGCCAAAACGCCTCTCGCCCAGACTGCATTGGTCCAGACTGCATTGGCCCAGACTGCATTGGCCCAGACTGCCTTGGCCCAGACTGCCTTGGCCCAGACTGCCTTGGTCCAGACTGCCTTCGTTCAGACTGCCTTCTCCAAGACTGCCTTCTCCAAGACTGCCTTCTCCAAGACTCCCTTCTCCAAGACTGGGCGCGCTCTGGTCGGTGACCCCACCTTGACGGTGCGTCTGGCCTATGTGGTCACAGGCGACGCCGCCGCGGACCGTCAGTCCAGGGAGGGGCTGACTGTCCTGTCCGATGCTCTTTTCGACCGCACCGCAGTGGAGCCTGGACCGCCGATAGGGGTCAATCTGGCCGGGGATGAGCTATCGGTCTTCCCTTTCATCTACTGGCCCGCCCCGGAAAGACCCCAAAGCCTTGATCCGGAGGCGTTGGCCAATCTCGACCGCTATCTGCGTCTGGGCGGCATGCTCTTGGTGGACACCCGCGACGCAGAGCGGGCCTCAAATGCGGCGGGGCCTGCCGCAACGATGCTCCGCGGCCTTGACGCGCCGCCTTTGGAGCGGGTCACCGAGGCGCACGTGGTGGCCCGTTCGTTTTATCTGCTTCGGGGCTTTCCCGGACGTCACCCCGCTCCAGAGCTTTGGGCGGAAACCCAGTCCTCCGCTGCAGCCCGCGACGGCGTCGCCTCGCTTTTCGTCGGCGATGGCGACTGGGCCGCGGCGTGGGCTGGAGAGAGCGGGGTCCCCTCACGCCAGCGCGAGCTCGCCCTGCGCTTTGGCGTCAATCTTGTGATGGTGGCCCTGACGGGCAATTACAAAGCCGACCAGGTGCATGTGCCGGCGCTTTTGGAACGATTGGGCCGCGAGGGACGCCCATGACGGCCGCGGGTCGGATAGATTTTGATCCGCTCATAGCAGGTTGGGCCTTATCGGCTCTGGCGGCGCTGATGGCGGCGAGCCTCGCCGTTTATGTATGGCGGCGTGGCGGCGCTCCGTGGCTGCGAGGCGCAGGTCTTGGATTCTTGCTTGTGGCTTTGAGCCAGCCTGTTTGGGTTCGCGAGACCCGCCAAGCGGTCGACGACGTCGCCGTGATCTTGGTGGATCAGAGCGAAAGCATGACGGTCGCGGGCCGTCGTGAGGCGGCCCGGGCCGCCGCCGATCGCTTGGGCGAGCGGCTGGCGCAAGAGCCGGGTCTGGAAGTCCGCATCCGCGAGGTGCGCTCCGGTGCGGACGGGACGCTTCTCGCCGGCGCCATCGCCGAGGCCATCGCGGACCTGCCGCCTGAGCGTTTGGCGGGGGTCATCGCCTTGACTGAAGGCCAGGCGGCCGATGCTTCGGAGAATCCAGGCGATATCGGCGGCGGCGGACCGGTTCATGCCTTGATCGTGGGCGATCCCGATCGCGGGGATCGTCGCTTGGAGCTGCTTTCAGCGCCTGGATACGGCGTGGTGAACGAGGACGTGGTCATCGAAGCGATCGTGCATGACGAAGCGGAAGGCCGACCCGTCCAGGTCACGGCCAGCATCAATGGCGTCCAGACCCGGATCGCGACCGTGCAGACTGGCGCCCGCTTCACCCTGCGCCTCCGTCCACCGCAACGGGGTCAGAACATGGTGATCCTGGAGGTCGCCCCCGGCGGGGAAGAAATCACCCTGGCCAATAACCGCGCGGCGTTCGCGTTGACCGGCGTGCGCGACCGTCTTCGGGTTCTGCTCGTGACCGGCGAGCCCCATGCTGGGGCCCGCGTATGGCGCAATCTGCTGCGCTCTGATCCCGCCGTCGATCTGGTCCATTTCACGATCCTGCGACCCTTGGACAAACCGGATTTCACAGTCAGCCAGGAGGAAAGCTCGCTGATCCAGTTCCCCACCGAACAATTATTCGTGCGCGAACTCGACAATTTCGACTTGATCATTTTCGACCGCTGGCGGCAGCGCGGCATCCTCCAAGAGGCTTATTTCCGCAACATCGCCCGGCGGGTGCGCGACGGGGGGGCGCTCTTGGTGTCCGCAGGGGAGGCTGATGCAGGCTGGGAGAGCCTGTTCAACACGCCTCTGGGCGGCCTGCTGCCGGCCCAGCCTACGGGCGAGGTCCTCACCGGGCCGTTCAGGCCCGCGCCGACCGAGATCGGTGCGCGTCACCCCATTGTGCGGGGCCTGCCCAATCCCCAATCCTGGGGCCGCTGGACCCGGCTCGTGGCCGCCGACGCTGAGCGGGGAGAGACGCTGTTGAGCGGCGCTGGCGGTCGTCCCTTGCTGACTGTCGCTGAAGAGGGCGAGGGCAGGGTCGCGGCTTTCTGGTCTGACCAACCCTGGCTTTGGGCGCGGGGCTATGACGGCGGCGGCCCCCATGGCGAGTTATTGCGTCGCTTGATTCATTGGCTGATGGGCGAACCCGAACTCGAGGCCGAACGTCTGACCCTGGCCGCAGAAGGCCAGAGCCTGATGGTCAGTCGGTCTTCCCTGGCCGCTGCGCCCGACCCTGTCACGGTCATCGCCCCGGGCGGGGAGCAAACCGCCCTCGCCCTTGCGCCTGATGGACCCGGCGCATGGACGGCGTCTTTTCCCGCCGCGGGATTGGGGCTTTATGAAGCGCGTTCGGGCGCATTACGGGCTTTTGCCGCTTTAGGCCCGCTGAATCCGCGCGAGATCGCCGCCTTGAACGCGACGCCGGACCTGGTGGCGCCCCTGGCGCAAGGCTCAGGCGGGGGCGTCATCCTCACGGGAGAAGCAGGGAATCGCTTGCCTGAACTGCGCAGGATCGAAGGCGGAGGTCGGCTGTCTGGAGAGGGTTGGATCGGGTTGCGCCGCAATGAGGCCTACACGGTGCGGGCCGCGACCGCGACGCCGTTGGGTCCGGCGTGGGCTTGGGCGCTTTTGGGCGCCGTCCTCTTCATGGCGGGCTGGCGTCGCGAAACCCGCTGACCATTCCAGACAGGCCCTTGATCCCCTTTGGGCTGAGGCCGGTCCATAACAAACGCGCGGGATCCACCGGCCCCGGCAGGCTGATCAAGCCTTTGGGCGCAGCGGAGAAGCCCAAGGGCTCAAAAAAGCTGGGCGCCCCGACAAGGATCACCGCATCGGCCCCGACGCGTTGCGCCGCCTGCAACGACGCGGTCACGAGCGCCGCCCCGATACCGGCTTTTTGTGCATGCGGATGCACTGCAAGCGGCCCCAAGAAAAGCGCCTGATCTTCTCCGACCATCACATGCGACACCAGGCAACACCCGACGACGCGGGTCCCGTCCAACGCCACGCGCGAGAGGCCGAGATCAAGCCTCGCCCCATTTTCCCGCACACGTTCGGACGTTTTGGCGAACCGCCCAGGCCCAAAGGCCGCGGCCAGCAACGCCGGCAGCGCGGCCAAGGCCTCTTCTGAAGGCGCCACGAGGCGGACTGCGGCGTTTCGAGACAAGGATTGGGCCGTCATGGTCGGTCTCATTGCCTAAGGGGGCGGTCATGCACCGTCCAAGGGGGCGGGCGTTTAGGGCCAACAGGGTTTGGCGTCAACACCCTCCTAGGTCCCTTGTCGGCGTCACTCGATATGTCCGGTTCCCACAGCGCGCGATGGGTAAGATCGTGTCTTCAGGTCTGGATGCAGGCGGAAATCGGAATGGCGCGTCTGGTGGATGGTTTTGGACGGGTGCGTAGGGGTGGGATAAGCTTGCCGTGTTCGCAAGAGACGCTTACCCCTTGCGCGCGCTGGGACACGACCCTGGGCCTTGGCGGTGAGCATGGATCAGCCCCTGCGCCACTGTCCTGCAGCGATAGCGGCCAACGCCCGCAAGGGTCGAGCCTTAGTCGCCAACGGCCAGGCGCCGGTTCGTTAGAAGGGAGGGGCCCTCGGATGTGACGCCGAAGACGGCAGCTTCCGCCGCCTCTTGTCTTGGCCATGATGAGTGAAGCAGGCGAGCTGTTGCGACCGACGGCCAAGCGCGCGCGCGCCCTGCGAACCGGGATCGACCGCGTTTGCCCAGCTCCGGTCGAAAACAGGCTTTCGGACCTGATGGCGGTTAAGGAGGCCCTGCGACGGAAAGCGCTGGCTGGGAGCGTAAAATGGGGTGGGGTAGGAAGAGAAGAACAAACCCTATGAACAGACGACACCATCTTCTTGCGCTCGGCGCCGGCATAGGCGGCCTCGCGATGGGCGGGCTTAGAGATGGGAGGGCGGAAGAGACGCCCCGGACCTCGCGTTCTTTGGCTGGCCTGCAGTGGGTGACGCCGACGGTCGCAGGACCGGGACTGTCCTTCCACATCTTCTATAGCCGAGCTGCAGAGACGGAGGTGAGCTTCCATGTCTATGCGCCAAATGCCTATGAGGCTGAGCCCGACAGGCGCTTGCCGGTGGTCTATTGGCTTCATGGGTCTGGCGGCGGGGTCGCTGGCGTCTCGCGCCTGTCCGCCTTGAGCGGGCAAGCTGTTGCCGCGGGCCGGACGCCGCCCTTCCTGATCGTCTTCATCAATGGTCTGCGCCTGGGCATGTATGTCGACTGGGCGAATGGCCGGGCGCCGTTGGAAACAATCATCGTGACGGAGCTCGTGCCCCATATCGACGCCAATTGGCGGACGATCGCGACGCGCGAGGGCCGCCTGCTCGACGGCTTCAGCATGGGCGGATATGGCGCGGCGCGACTTGGGTTCCGCTATCCGGACCTGTTCAGAACCGTATCCATGATGGGCGCAGGGCCTTTGCAGGAAACTCTTGAGCGAACCCCGCGCGCGAGCGGGGTGCGGGCTGAAGACCTGCTGAGGGAGGTCTATGGCGGCGACCAGGAGCGCTTCCGGGCGGTGAGCCCGCGCCGCCACGCCGAAGAGAACGCGGCCATCCTCGCTCGGGCCTCGCGCCTTCGCCTGGTGATCGGCGACAGCGATGAGACCTTTCAAAACAATCGCGACTTCCACACCCATCTGACGCGGTTGGGGATCCCGCATGACTGGATCGTTCTTCCGGGCGTGGGCCACGACCCCATGGCGGTTCTGGACGCCCTGGGCGCGCGGCATTGGGCGTTTTACCGGGAAGCCTTCCTTGCGGCGGGCGGCTGATCTGGCCGGCGCTCGGAGACGCGGTCGCTGTGGGTTCGCAGCCGCAGCGCTGGCCCTGCCCCGTTGGCCCGAGAATTGACCGAGCAGGGCGCAAGCCTTGAGGGATCTTGTCTGCGACCTCCCTTAAGCCACGCGCGCTGGGCCGCGCGCATCGTCTGCGCCGCCAGCCAGGGAGCGTGAAGGGGGGGTGTGCTGAAGACCCCAAACCAAAGCGCGCGCGCCCGGTCATGTCAGAGCGAGGATGCGCTCGGGCGCGCCCACCCCGAAGCAGCGGGCCCAAAGAAAAACAAGAGAAAAACAAGAGAAAAACAAGAGAAAAACCAGAGAAAGGCCAGAGCGAACCCAGAGCGAACCCAGAGCGAACCCAGAGCAACCCAGAGCGAACCCAGAGCGAAGCCAAAGCAGGCCCGCCCCACACAAAGCCTCGTCAGACAGAGCCCGCCAAACGGCCCGAAAGCGCCGCGAAGAGGTCTCACACGACCGACCTTTCCTGCGGCGCTCCGCTTCCGCCGAGCCGGGTTGCGGAAACCATTATGGCCATCCGTCGCCTGTTATTTGCGCTCCTCTGACAGGCGACTCTCATGTCCAATCCCCGGTCTGCGCCGTCTATGTGCCGGATCGAGGTTGGGAAGTCCGCGTTCAGGGGGGAGCAGGAAAGCTCTGCGCCAGGGCCGCGAGCCAGTCTCCCAGAGCGGACCAGCCTTCGCGCCCGCCTCCCAAAAGGCCGAGCCGAACGATCACCAGATCCTGGCTCGGCACAATGAGGATCACCTGGCCGTCGCGCCCCTGCGCGGAGAAGGCGTCTGCGGGATTCCGGCCTGCGATCAGCGCCCGCGAAGGTGTTCCCGTCCCCGTCTCCGGGGTAAGCCAAAACCCGGCGCCATAAGTGTCTGCGCCGCTTCCCTGAACAGGGGTGCGCGCGAAATCGACCCATCCTGGCGGGAAGATGCGTTGTCCGTCCCACACGCCGTCGCGAAGATAAAGAAGGCCGAAGCGGGCGTAGTCTTGAGCGGTGGCCCAGACGAACCCTCCTCCAAGGAATGCGCCTTGAGCGTCGAACTCCGGCTGGGCGCTGTTCATGCCGATGGGGGCGAACAGGGCCTCGCGCATAAAGCGCCTCATGGCGGCCCGTCGCTCGTGCGCAGGCGCCCCTGGCGCCGTCCTTTCGGTCAGCGCGTCTGCGGCGAGCGTGATCCCTGCGGTGGAGTAGTTCCATCGCGTCCCAGGCCGATAGCCTAGCGGGAGCTGGGTTGCGAAGCCCATGGCGTCGGTGCGGTTCTTGCCGAAAAACATCACTGCGGCGCTGTTGCTGGCGAGGGTAACTGCGGCGGTTTCGTTCTGCAAAAGCCCGTCCGTCATCTGCAGCCACTGCCGCCAGGTGATGGCGCTGCGTGGGTCTGACACGGCCCAGCGTCGGTGCCCCATGCCGGCGTCCGGATTGAGAAGGCCCCGGGCGGCCGCGGCGCCCACCAGCGCGTGCGTGACCGATTTCGCAACGCTCCAGGATAGAAACCGCGTGTCAGGGCCAAAGCCCGGCGCGTAGCGTTCATAGACCAGTCGCCCGCCCTGGACGACGAGAACCGCCCGTGTGGCCTCCAGAAACGGCGTCCGCCCGGTTTCTGCATCCGCCATCAAGCGCGCCACATTTTGCGGGTCCGCAGCGGCGGGCATGGGCGCGACGGACCAGGCCTGGGTGGGCCATGGCGTGTCTTCGGGTTGCAGAGGCAGCGGCGACAAGGCCTGGCGGGCGGGACCGATCGCCCCCACGGGACCGATCGCGTCCGTCTGGGGCGAAGCGATAACAGGCCGCTGAGGTTCAGGAGCGGAAGCTCCGAGGGCGGAAACCCCCATCGCAAGGGCGGCCGCCGCAAGAAGGGCGCCCGCAGATTGTCCCATGGCGTTCTTCATGCGATTTTGTACCCTCTGTTCTTGAGCGACATTAGGCGGAGGCCGGTCAGGTGGGCAAACATCTCCTGCGCACGCTAGGATTGCTCGCGCTTGGGCTTGTCGGACTATGCCTTTGGGCGAGTGGACCGATCTTGGCGGAAGGCCGGATCGGCGCGGCTTTTGTCGCCCGCACCACGTGCTCGTGTCTTTTTGTCGCCGGCCGCTCTCTCGCAAGCTGCCGCACCGATTGGCCAGCGGGCGCAGAGATCATCGCGGTACGCCAAGAAGAGAACACCGTGGTCGCGAGCGCGGCCTTCGGCCTTGTCTCAGCGCGCGCGGTGTTTGAACAAGACTATGGCTGCAGCTTTCCCGAAGGCTTCGCCAAGAGAAGATGATCGAGCAAGCCTGGGTTCTTAGAGAAATGGCGTGAGAGGATTGGGCGTCGGCTTTCGGTTCAGCGCCCGCCAAAAACCGACAGCGGCGCGCGCCAACACCCATGCCAGCACCAAAAGCTGGATGAACGACACCGCGGTTGCGACGCCTGGTGCGGGCGCCATGATCAGAAGCCCCGAAACCACCCAGACGGCCGCGCCCAAGAGCAGGGTGCGTATGCCGAACTCGTGGTGGGTCTGCGCCCAGGGCATGCCTTCGCGGCGGTTCGACTGGGCGATAGCCACCGCCCCGATCCCGGCTCCGAGCCCGATCAGGCTGCCTGGGAATGGCGCCGCCCAGTTGATCAGAAAGGCGGCCGCCGTGAGCGCGTGCATCAACAGCGCTTTATGTTGCGGCCTTTGCGGATCAAAGCCTCTCGGCCCCTGCGGTTTGGGCGGCTGGGGGCGACGCCGGAAAGGGGTAATGTTGGTCGGTTCATTCATGACGGCGCAAACATCCCGATCATAGATTAAGCAGGGTCGGATCCCCGCCTTGCGCGGCGATATTGACCGTGACTGTCCGCTCGACGGCGAACCGCGGAAGATAATGGGGCCCCCCAGCCTTTGGACCAGTGCCGGACAAGCCCAGGCCGCCAAACGGCTGGACCCCGACAACCGCCCCGATCATGGACCGGTTGACATAAACATTGCCGGCCGGAACCGCTGCGATCACCGCGTGCGTAAAGCTTTCAAGACGTGAGTGCACCCCAAGCGTCAAGCCGTAGCCTTTCTTTGCGAGCGCCCCGCCGACCTCAGCGATCTGGGCTGGGTCATAGCGCACCACATGCAGAATAGGCCCAAAGACTTCCTCCGAAAGCTGATCAAGAGATTCAAGCTCCAGGATCGTGGGTGCGAAAAAATACCCATCGACAGGGCCTGGCCTGGCCTCGGCGATCAGACGGGCCTCTTGGCTCATGCGGGCCTTGTGCGCTTTGAGCATCGCAAGCGCATCAGCATCGATGACGGGACCGATATCTGTCGTCGGATCGGCGGGATCGCCGAGTTTGAGTTCCGCCACGGCTCCCTTCAAGGTTTTCAGAATCGCTTCATGAGACGCCTCTGGCAGGAACAGGACCCGCAAAGCCGAGCACCGCTGCCCAGCCGATCCGAAGGCGGACAGGACCACATCGTCCACCACCTGTTCCTTCAACGCCGTGGTGTCGACAAAAAGCCCATTGAGGCCGCCTGTCTCAGCGATCAGGGCGGCGAGCGGCCCCTCGCGCGCCGCGAGGGTCTGAGCGATCCGCCGGGCTGTGGCGTTCGAACCGGTGAAAGCGATGCCCGCCACGCGCGGATCTCGCGCGATGGCTGCGCCGATGCGCCCATCGCCTGGCAGGAAGTGCAAGGCTTCGACGGGCACGCCTGCCTCATGCATCAGCTTGATGGCTTCAAACCCCACCAAAGGCGTTTGTTCCGCCGGCTTGGCCAGAACAGTATTGCCCGCCGCCAACGCCGCTGCGACCTGGCCCAGAAAGATCGCCAACGGAAAATTCCATGGCGCGATGCAGCCGAACGTCCCGCGTCCCATCAGCTCCAGATGGTTTGTTTCTCCCGCAGGGCCTGGCAAGGTGTGCGGCCGCGCGAAATGCGCTTCGGCTTCGCCTGCATAATAGCGGAGAAAATCGACCGCTTCGCGCACCTCTTCGATCCCGTCCGAGAGCGTCCGGCCGGCTTCTTCTGCGATCAGCGCGACAAAATCCGCTGAAACCGCCTCGAGTCTGTCGGCGGCCTCACGCAGGATCGCGGCCCGTTTGAAAGCGTTCAGGGCGTTCCAGCGCGGCTGGAAGGCGTGCGCCGAAGCGGCTGCGGCCTGGACTTGCGCTTCCGTCGCCTCGATGACAAGGCCGACAGCGCGGCTATGGTCTGCGGGGCTTAGAATGGGACGCGAAGGCCCTGTCCCTAAGACCCCCGACACCAGGGGCGCAGCGGTGGGAGGCGTTCGTCGCAGCAGCGACGTCGCCGCAGCCAAGGTCGCGCGGTCGGAGGCTTTAGACAAGTCGGCCCCGAAAGGATTGGCCCGGGTCGGTCCGTAAAGTCCTCGCGGCGGGGGCAATCTGCGATGCCGACTGGGCGCGGCTGCAAGCGCGGCGATGGGGTCTGCAGCGACCAGGTCTGCGCTCACGCTGTCGTCGAGAAAGCTGTGAACGAAACTGGTATTGGCCCCGTTCTCCAGCAGCCGCCGCACCAGATAGGGCAGCAAATCCTCATGGCCTCCCACCGGCGCGTAGACGCGCACCGGCCGTTCCAACCCTGCTGCTGCGTAGAGCGCTTCGCCCATCCCGTGCAGGCGCTGGAATTCATAATCGGCGACGCCCGCCTTCTCCGCGAGCAAGGCGACCGCCGAAGCCGTATGTGCGTTATGGGTGGCGAAAGCGCAGAAGAGCACGTCGGCGTTGTCGAGCATCAGCTTGGCGCAAGCCAGGTAGCTGACGTCTGTTGCGGCCTTGGTGGTGAACACGGGATAGTCCGGCCGCCCCGCCTGCTGCGCTTTTTTCACCTCGCCGTCCCAATAGGCCCCTTTCACAAGCCGCATCATCAGCCTGAGGCCTCGCGCCCGCGCCAGGGCCGCCACGGCGCTGATCACGTCCCGCGCGCGCTTCTGATAGGCCTGCACCGCAAGCCCGAGCCCGTCCCAGCCCTGGAGCGCAGGATCGGCCGCCAGCCGGTCCAACAATTTCAGCGACAGAGCGAGCCTGTCCGCCTCTTCCGCGTCGAGGCAAAATGCGAGATTGGCCTGTTTGGCCTGCAAGGCGAGCTGCCGCAGCTTTGGGTAAAGCTCCGCCATCACCCGTTCCTGGAGCCGCGCTTCATAGCGCGGGTGAAGCGCGGAGAGTTTCACCGAGAGGCCGGAGCGCTCGGCTGGGGTAAGAGCGGCGGCGTTGGCCTCATGTCGGCCGACCGCCTCGATCGCTTCGGCGTAGGAGGCGAGATAGCGTTCCGCGTCCGCCGCGGTCCGGGCGCCCTCGCCCAGCATGTCGAACGAAAAGCTGGTCGCGAGCCCTGCCCGCTGGAAGCCTTCCCCGCGCTTCAGCGCTTCTTCGATCGTGCGCCCCAGCACGAATTGTTCGCCGAGGATCCGCATGCCCTGCATGGAAGCGGCCCGCACCAGGGGCTCCCCTGCCCGCTGCGCGAGCCGCGAGATGGTCGCCATAAGGTCTTTTTCCGATGGCGCAGCGACCAGCCGCCCGGTCAGCATGAGCCCCCAGGTCCCGGCGTTCACAAGCCAGTGATCGGCTTTGCCAAGATGTTCGTTCCAGCGGCCGTCTTTGATTTTTTCCGCAATCAGCTTGTCCGCGGTCGCCGCGTCAGGCACCCGCAGCAAGGCCTCCGCCAGGCACATCAGCGCCAAGCCTTCCTGGGTGGTAAGGCCGAACTCCTCGAGAAAGCTCTCCATCATGCCCTTACGGCGTTTGATCCGTCGGGCGGTCTCCACGATCGCCTTCGCGCGCGCCTGTGCTGTCAGTCTCTCAGAATCGCTTAAGGGGGCCTGGTCCAAGAGAGCGGCGACTTCGCGGTCTTCATCGGCGTATTTGCGGGCGTCGATCTCATCCCAGTTCCCAAGAAATGGTTTGGAAGCGACGGTGTCAGCGTGGCGCGCCATGGTCTTGGCCCTTGATTGGATCGGTGCGCATTCTAGCGGGCATAGGCCCCCCTGCGCCATGATTTTGCGCGCGTGGTTATCAGCTTTCATTGCGGCTGCGCAGGAACCAGCCTAAGGGACACCGGAGGTTAAAAGATTGGGGAATCGCGTGAGTCACAGCGCCTCTGAAGACCGGTCCGAGGTGGGCCCTGAGGCGCCGCCAAACGCAATCGTCTCCGCAAACCCCATGGCGCCGACAAACCCTATCGCGCCCGCCGCCTCCATCGCCCCTGTGGGATTGAGCGATCCCGCAGCGCTTGAGGAATTGCCGTCGCGAATCATGCTGGTGACGGACGCCTGGGAGCCCCAGGTCAACGGGGTGGTCCGCACCCTGCAGCGCACGGTGCAGGAGCTCCGCGCCATGGGCTGCGAGGTGGAGATCGTCTCTCCAGAGGGCTACAAGACGGTCCCCCTGATCACCTATCCTGAAATCCAGCTGGCTTTGTGGGCCAAGGACGATGTGGAGGAGCGCTTCAATCGCTTCGCGCCGGATGCGGTCCATATCGCCACTGAGGGCCCTTTGGGGTGGGCGGCCCGGGCGATCTGTCTGGCGGCGAAGTTCCCTTTCACCACGAGCTACCACACCCAGTACCCTGAATATGTCAACGCGCGGTTCAGGTGGATCCCGCTCTGGGCGGTCTATAGCTTCATGCGCGCGTTCCATGACAAGAGCGGGCGCATCATGGTGGCCACGCCGACGATGATGGAGTTGCTGCAGAGCCGCGGCTTCCGCAATGTCACCGCCTGGAGCCGTGGCGTGGACACTGAGCAATTCCACCCCTCCAAGCGCGACGTCGACAATGGCGTCTATGCGGGCCTGCCGCGCCCGATCTCGGTTTATGTCGGACGGATCGCCGTGGAGAAGAACATCGAGGCTTTCCTCGCTTGCGATCTCCCCGGCACAAAGATTGTGGTCGGCGAGGGTCCCCAGCGGGAGGAATTGGCCCGTCGTTTCCCCGAAGCCATTTTTCCTGGCGCCAAATTCGGCGATGAGCTCGCTCGATATTACGCTGATGCGGACGTCTTTGTGTTTCCGAGTTTCACCGACACATTCGGTCTGGTGATCTTGGAGGCGATGGCCGCGGGCACGCCGGTCGCAGCCTTCGTCGCCCCGGGGCCAAAAGATCTGATACCCGGATCCGGCGCCGGGGTGATTGGCGAGGATCTGCAAAGAGCCTGTCTTGAGGCTCTCAAGATCGACCGGTCGAGCGCCCGTGTCTATGCTGAGAAGTTTTCCTGGCGCGCCTGCGCCGAGGAGTTCCGGCGCAATCTGCAGCCTCTGCCGAAGCCTGAGAAGAAGCGTTTTTGGCGGCGGTTGCGCGCCCTCAGGCGGCGCAAAAAACCCATCCAGGGCATGTGAACGCCATTCGGCCGCCCGCAAACGGATTGGTCGGTTCGCGGACCAGTTGGCGGATCTTTGGCGTCGATCCCATCGCTGAGGATCGGCGCCTTGCGCCGCCGGGCGCAGACGTCGCCCCCTCAGACGCGCGCAAGCGGCTCCAGGGGCGGCTCCATGACAGGCTCAGGGCGAGGCCCACGCAAAAGGAGATGGGGGTAATGACGACAGGGCGCGGCCAGGGGCCAATCACGAGGGCCGGGTCGATATCGGCGGCGGCGCAATCATCGCCAATGAGGATGAAAGGCGCGTCACGCGATTGGGCCAGCCTATCGGCGACGAAGTCGCCAAAGGTCAGCCCGGCGGAGCCCGCTTATTGCCGTCGTTTCGGTCAGGTTCAGCGGATCACTGCCGAAGGGTGAGAACCCGGCGCGTCGGCCCCTCCTTGGACCCTCTCGACGGCGCGTGAGCCTGCCCCATCAAAAGAGCGGAACGATCCGTTTCCAGATCGTTCCGCTCCGGTCCAGGTTTTTCCGAGCCCCTATTCCGCCGGCGTCGGCGCCGGATGGGCGATTTTGGAGTTCTTGTAGCCGTAGAGCGTGTAGATCAGCGCCCCGATCACGATGTAGGACACAAGGATCCCGAGCGCGATCGGATCGCGCGAGACCTCTCCAGGCGATCCGAGCATGCCGCCCAAAAGATCATAGCCGATGGACTTCGACACGATGTCGAGGATGATCGGGCCCATCATGAACAATACGCAGAAAATGACGCCGAGAATAGGCGTCAAGGGATAGAGCGGCACTTTGAACGGGCGCGGCAGATCCGGCGCGTGGCTCCGCAGATAGATCACGCTGATGCAGACGATCGTGAAGGCCAACGCGGTGCCGAGGCTCACCAGATCCCCGAGCACCCGCAGCGGCAGGACGGCCGCCGCCGAAGCGATCACCACGCCGAGCAGAACCGTTCCTGACGCCGGCGTGTGGAATGTCTTGTGCACGCTTGAGAAGAGCCGCGGCAGCAGGCCGTCTTTAGACATTTGATAAAAGACGCGGGTCTGCGCGTAGACCAAGACCAGCATCACGGAACTCAGGCCCGTGATCGCCCCGATCTTCACAATGAACGACAACCAAGGCAGGCCCATGGCGTCCACCGCCACAGCGATGGGATCAGGCACCCCCAGCTGATCGAACTTCACTACGCCCGTGAGCACCGCCGCCACCAGCATATAGATGATGGTGCAGAACAGGAGCGATCCGAGGATCCCGATCGGCAGGTCCCGTTGCGGGTTCTTGGCTTCGCCCGCAGCGGTAGAAACGGCCTCAAACCCAACATAGGCGAAGAAGATGATCGACGCCGCCCGCAATATGCCCTCGACGCCGTAGGTAAAGCCGCCCTCGTTCGGTGGAATGAAGGGCGTCCAATTGGCTTGATCGATATAGGTGAACCCGACGCCAATGAAGAGCAGCAGGACCGCCACCTTGATCACCACGATGACATTATTGACGCTGGCGCTTTCTCGAACCCCGACCACGAGCAGGCCGGTCACGAGCAAAATGCCCAAGGAGGCGACGACATTGATCTGCGGCTCGTAGGTCAGCATCCCGTCTTCCAGCGAGATGGTGGAGCTGGACATCGCGGCGGGGATAACCACGCCCAAATCTTTCAAAAAGCTGACGGCGTAGCCAGACCACCCGACAGCGACCGTCGACGCCGCCACCCCGTATTCCAGGAGCAGGAGCCACCCCATGGACCAGGCGAAGACTTCTCCGAGGGTGGCGTAGCTATAAGTGTAGGCTGAGCCCGACACCGGCATGGTGGAGGCGAGCTCTGCATAGCATAGTCCTGCAAAGGCGCAGGCCAAGCCGGCCACGACGAACGACAAGATCACGGCGGGACCCGCGAAATCCGCCGCCGCCTGGCCGGTCATGACGAAAATGCCTGCGCCGATGATCGCCCCGATTCCAAGGCTGATGAGGTTAATGGGTCCCAGATGCCTTTTGAGCGGACCTCCGGAAAACTCTTGTTGAATAAGCGCGATCGGCTTTTTTGCGAACAACTGTCCCTTGGCCATGCCCAAACCCCTGGTGGTCGGCCGCGGCGCGGCCGATCGATCTCCGGGTGGGAGGTTAGGTCGCAGGACGGCTCAGACGCAAGGCTCTCCTGCTGTAGGGCAAAGCGGGAGGCTCCCATTCCCCGGTGCGTTTCGCCAGATCAGGCAGGATCAGACGGGATGAGGCCGGGTCAAGCAGGATCAGGCCACGCCGATCCGGGGCGGTCCGCCGTCTTTGGCGAGGCTGGGGCCAAAGGCTTTGTCCAGCGTTCGGGTGCTGTCGAGGGCGAGTTGGATCGCGTCGGTCAGATGATTGAGCACCTTCATATTATTGGCGAGGACGTGCTTGGCCTCGGGGCGCTCGTCCAAAGCGATTTTGGTGCAGCGTTTCAGCACGTCCGCCCGAATAACGGTCAGGATTTCCTCAAGCTTGTAGCCGGATGGGTTTTCATCGGAGACCAGAAAGCGGGTCATGGCGGTTGCGTTCCTCCTGGAGGAGAGCTTACGACAAGAGGCTCAAGGCCCTGTTAATGGGGGACCGGCTTGCCGCTGCTGAAAGCGATTCTTTTTGATTTCGGCGGGGTGATCACCTCCTCGCCCTTCGACGCCTTTAACCGGTTTGAGGCCGAGCGAGGGCTTCCGAAGGACTTCCTTCGCTCCGTCAACGCCGCCGCGCCCGACCATGGCGCCTGGGCGCTTTTTGAACGAGCCGAAATCGACGCTGCGGCTTTTGACCGACTTTTTCTGGCCGAAAGCGGGGCCTTGGGCCGTCCTGTGCGAGGCGCTGAGGTGCTTCCCTTGCTTTCGGGCGACCTTCGCCCTCGGATGGTGGAGGCCTTGGAGGCCTGCCGCCGCGCCTACAAGATCGGCTGCATCACCAATAATGTTCCTGCAGGCCAGGGGGCAGGCATGAGCGCCTCCGCGGAGAAGGCCGGAGCGATCAGGGACGTTCTTGCCCGTTTTCACCACGTTATCGAGAGTTCAAAGATTGGGATCAGAAAGCCCGATCCGCGGATTTACGCGCTGATGTGCGAAGCTTTGGACGTGGAGCCTCAGGCCTGTGTGTTTTTGGACGACCTCGGGGTGAACCTGAAACCCGCCCGAGCCATGGGCATGATCACGATCAAGGTGACGAACGAGGCCCAAGCCTTGCGCGATTTGGCCGAAATCGCCGGCTTGCCGCTATGAGGCGTGTTGCTCTTTTCGTTTTGGGTTTGGCCTTGGCCGCCTGCGGCGAGCCGCCCCCTCCTTCCGCCGCGTCGCTGGAGACCGACGGTGCGACGCTAAGCGCCCCGGCGGAGCCGGACGCCTCGGCGCCGGAGGGTCTGACCCCGGCCGCTGCGGAGACGTTTGGGCGTCTCAAGGCCGCCGCCGAAGCCCGCGATGCGGCTTCCTTGATCGCAGTAGCGGCCGAAAACCCGGATTTCGCCTTCACCTTGGGCCCGGAGCGGGACTTCGCCGAATATATCGCCTCTGCAGAGATGAACGGCGAGGATCCGACCGGGGCCCTGGCCCAGATCCTGGCTCTGCCGCATGGCGAAAGCACCCTGGAAGGGGTCCGCGTGTTTCATTGGCCCTCTTTCGATGATGGAACGCCGTCGCAAGACGCGGTCCAGGCCCGCGCCGACGCGGCCCGGATTGTCGGAGGCGAGGCGGTGGCCCAAATGAGCGAAGAGCAGGCCTTTATCGGCCCGCGCGCGGGCGTCGACGAAACCGGCCGATGGCTCTTTTATCTGACGGGAGACTAGGTTCATGCCGCGCGCCAGAATCAGCAGACAAGAGGCTTTGGCGCAGCTCCAAGGCTGGTCGGCTCCGGACGGGGAACGCGAGTGTTTGACCAAAACCTACCGCTTCAAGGATTTCAAACAGGCCTTCGCCTTCATGACCCAGGTTGCGCTCAAGGCCGAGCAGATGGACCATCACCCTGAGTGGTTCAATGTCTATAATCGCGTCGACGTCACGCTCGCCACCCACGACGCTGGCGGCCTGACCGACCTTGACGTGGCCTTGGCGCTGTTTTGCGATGCGGCGGCCCTATGAAGCCTCCTTCGCTTGATGACGTGGCGGCCATGGCCGAGGCCGCTTGGGCGGCTTTGCCGCCCGCGTTCCAGCGGATGGCGGGCGACGTGCTCATCCGGATCGAGGACTTCGCCGAAGACGAGATCCTCAAGGATTTCGGCATGGAGAGCCCTTTCGAGCTCAGCGGCCTTTATGTCGGCGTGGACCTCACCCAACGCTCGATGATGGAACCGCTCCCTGCAGCGCCGATGGTCTTTCTTTATCGCCGCGCGATCCTCGATGAATGGATAGAGCGCGGCGACGTAGCCCTTGCCGACTTGGTGGCCCATGTTCTGGTCCATGAGATCGGCCACCATTTCGGTCTCACCGATGAGGCCATGGACGCGATTTTGGAGGAGGCCTCGCCTGACCATTGAGCAACGCGCTTCATGTCAGAGGCGCGCGCAGGCGAGTGTCTGGAATGGAAAGCCGCCTTCTTACAGGCCGGTCCTGGGTGCTGGCTGGACTGCAAGGGCTTGAGCGCTGCGCTCACGCGCTGGCGAAGCCCTGGCGTGCGAACCCGGCGTCCGTGCCGACGGGGCCGGTTCCGGTTTATTCCAAAAATGCGGGACCAACCGGGAATGGCGGGCCAACGATCAGAAAGAAATGGTTCGCGCTCAGCATGGAGACTGAAGGGCATGGAGACCGGGGCGGTGTCGCCAAGCACGCCGTCGGTATGGCCAGAGAGACCCCAGAGAGACCCCAGAGAGACCCCAGAGAGACCCCAGAGAGACCCCAGAGAGACCCCAGAGAGACCCCAGAGAGACCCCAAAGAGACCCCGCAGAGGGTCCAAAGGCGGCCCCTAATCCCCGACCGGGATCGCCTCCCGCTCGGCCATGCCCAGAGCGCGCCGGCATAGCTCCTCGGGGCTTTCTTGCAGCCGCCCGGGCTGTCCGTCCGTCATTTGCGCCTGGGCCCGCAGGATGCATCTGTCCCAGGCGCGAATATCGGCCATCCGCGCGTCCACGGTCCGCGGATCGCCTGGCGGCAGGGGGGTCGGCTGCCGCGCGCCAGGCACGAGAATGGCGCCCGGGGGCGGCGGTTGGTCGTTTTCAGCCTCTGCGGCGACCTCGGCTGCACTGGACTGCGGCGGTGGCCCGATTGGCGCTGTCTGCTCCGCCGCCCGTTGCTGCAGGGCCTGGTCCTGCCTGCTGCTGGCGGGCGTTGGCGCCGCGCCGCCGTTCGCACAAGCGACGAGCGCGGCCCCCGCGATCAGGCTCATGAATATTCGCTGCGGCATGGGAGCTCCTTCAGGCGCGTTGTGTCGGGGCGCCTCTGTGGTCATAAAGTGCCGATCATCGCTTTTGTCCAGGCGGGAACCGTCTCGGTGGCCGGCCCATAAGAGCGTGTGGAGAAGGCTTGGGCGTTGTCGGAGGGTTCGAGATTGATTTCCATTGTCGGCATCCCGCGGGCCGTGGCCGTTCTTACAAACCCCGCCGCGGGATAGACCGATCCGCTTGTTCCGATCGCGACAAACAGCTCCGCCGCCTCCAGCCGCTGTGTGATCAGATCCATGTGATAGGGAAACTCCCCAAACCAAACGACATCCGGCCGCAGGCCCCCCTCTTTCCCGCATTGGGGACACACCGCGCCCGGGCCAAGATCCGTCTCCCACGCGCTGCGTCCGTCACAGGAAAGACACCACGCTTTTTTGAGCTCCCCGTGCATATGGACGACTTCGGCGGCGCCGGCCATTTCGAGCAGATCATCGACATTCTGGGTGCAAAGCGTGACGCGTCCGCCCCGCGCGCTCCAGGCTTTTTGCAGTGCGGCGAGCGCCATATGCGCCGCGTTCGGGGATGCGCCCATCAGATTGCGCCGCCTGGCATTGTAAAAGCCCTGCACTTTCAAAGGATCACGCGCAAAGGCCTCGCTTGTCGCATAGTCCTCCACGCGAAAGCTCGTCCACAAGCCGTCGACATCGCGAAACGTGCCGAGCCCCGACTCCGCCGAAAGCCCAGCCCCTGTGAGAATGAAAAGCGAAGGCGGAACCAAGAAACATCTCCAATTCTTCATGCGCGGCTGGGTTTGCCGTAGGCCAGGGAATTGCTATGAAGAGAGCGCCAGACGCCAAGGATTTTTGGCGCATCGTCTAGACGATAGATTTGTCCGCAGGCTCTTTGCCAATGGATAGGGAGCATAGCCATGATGAGGCTGATTGTCTTGACGGCGGCTTTAGGTTTGGCGGCGATCGCGCCGGCATGCGCCAACCGGTCGGGCGACCAGAGCATTGCGGAGTACTGCGCCGACCCGAGCCGCGCGCAAGAGGACGTCTGTGAAGTCCATGCCGAGATGCGCTCCAACGACCTCAGTTTGGGCGAGCGCATCGGCCAAGCCTTCGGTCTCGCCACCGATGCCCGCGATCGCGCCGATCGCGCCCAATCCACCGCCGACAACGCCCTGGCGATGACCTCCGCCACCGAACTCACCTGCGTCACCAGGGCCCTGCGCAACCAGCAAGTCGGAACATGCGACCCGGGCTACACCCTCACCGCCTGCACCCAGACCCGCTACACGACGCGCTCAGGCGGCATGTCCATCCTGCGGGAACTGAGCGACGAGCGCTGTCGTTTCAATACTCAGGTTTTGGAGATGCAGGTGCGCTGCTGCTATGCGGGCCCGACGCCTCCGCCGTCCACTTCGACCGTGAGCGCTCCAGCGCCGCGGTCTCCGCCAGCCTCGACGGCCCGCCCGCAACGTCCGCCGACCTCGTAACGCGGCAGCGCCTCTATCCACGCAGGGGATAGGCGGCCTCTTCCAAGTAGAGAGAGGGGCCGTTCCTGCGCAGGGTAGAGGAAAACAGCCCGAACCGGTCCACCGTCCATGGCCGGCTGTGATAAAGCCCGTGTCTCTGCGTAAACCGTTCCGCCTGATCAGGGGTGGTCCCTCTCAGATAGGCCATGGTCACATGCGGGGTGTATTTCCGGGTCTCCACGGGCACATTGATCCGCCGCGCCGCCCGCACGCAGGCTGCTGAGAGGTCTCTGAGGACTTTCTTGTCCTCCACCCCCATCCAAAGCGCGCTCGGTTCCTCCTTCCCGAATGACCCTGCCCCCTTGAGCGCCAATGAAAAAGGGCTGATGGCCGCGGTCGCCTCTTCGATCGCGCTGTCGAGATCTCGCGCGTCGGGCTCGGCGAGCGCGCCGTAGAAGGCAAGCGTGATGTGCAAATTCTCCACCGGCCGCCACGCCGCCCCATCCACACCGCGCATGAAGCGCGAGAGGCCCTCGGCGATATCGCCAGGTATGGTGAGTGCGGTGAACAGACGCAAAGACATGCTCTGTTCAGAAAAGCCTGCCGTTGCGGCCGAGGCAAGGCCCCTACTTGGGCCCCTACTTGGGCCCCTACTTGGGCCCCTACTTGGGCCCCTGCTTGGGCCCCTGCTTGGGCCCCTTTGAGGACCATCGCGGCTGCGGCCCAAGGATCTCGGGTCTCTCCTCTTGGGCCAGATTGATCCTTGGAAGCGCGATGTCAGGGGCAGGGGCTGCGATGCGCAAGATGTAGCGCGTTGACGGCCCTTTCCATGTCGTCGGTCCAGCTCAAGGCAAACCCATCGAGATCATGCCTGAGCTGATCCATTGAGGTGGCGCCAATGATGACTGAAGTCACAAAGGGCCGTGTCTCGACGAATTTGAGCGCCAGGTGCGCGGGCGATGCGGCGATGGTTTCGGCATAATCGAGATAGGCGTTGATCGCCGCCTCCGCTCCTGGCCCCTCGTAACGCTGCAGGCGGTCAAACAAGGTCCGCCGCGCCCCGGGCGGTCGCGCTCCATTTCTGTATTTGCCTGTGAGATAGCCCTGTCCAAGAGGCGAATAGGCGAGAAGGCTTACATCTTCCCTCAAGCAGATCTCGGCGTTCCCGTATTCGAAGACGCGATTGACAAGATTATAGGCGTTTTGGATCGATGCGATCCGCGGCAAACCGCGCTCGTCCGCCGCCTTCAAAAAGCGCATCACGCCCCAGGGGCTTTCATTGGACACCCCGACCGCCCGAATGACGCCTTTCCGCACATAGGGGGCCAGGGCGTCAAGGATCGCCTCGAAAGCCTCCCAGTCTTGCGGATAGTCTCGATAGACATGAAAGCCGAAGCCCGCATAGGCGCGGTCCGGCCAGTGGAGCTGATAGAGATCAAGATAATCGGTCTGAAGGCGGGCAAGGCTTTGCTGCACGGCGATGTCAATTTGTTTTTTGGTATGCCGCGTAAAACCGTTGTTCAGTCCGCCTTCGGGCCGCGCCCATGTCATTGGCGCCCGCCCCGCAATCTTGGTGGCGAGGATGACTTTGTTCCGCAGGCCCCGCGCCTTGAGCCAGTTGCCGATGATGATCTCCGTTTTGCCATAGGTCTCCGCGGAGGGTGGAATGGCGTACATCTCTGCGGTATCGAAAAAATCGATGCCCCGCTCGATCGCGAAGTCCATCTGCGCGAAGGCTTCCTCTTGGGTGTTCTGGTTGCCCCAGGTCATGGTGCCAAGACAGATGGAGGGAACTGTCATCCCGGTGCGTCCCAATGGGCGGCGCTGCATGGCGGTCCTTTTTGAGCGATGAAAGCGGAGCCGGCACGCTAGCGTTCCCTCGGCCGCGGCGCAAACCGCCGCCATGCCTGTGTCGGCGCCGGTCGATATGTCCAGCTTTCCGATCACGTGATGGGTCCGCTTTTGTCTGGAGAGGAGCGGGAGGAGGAGGAGGAGATCGGAGCGAAGGGGTTGATGGAGGCCTTTGGCCGCGCCCATGCGGCCTCGGCTTCTGGCGGGGTTCAAAAAGCCTGACCCGAACGCGTGGGGGAACTGTGCGCCCTAACGCTTCTGGCCAAAGAGCTCCCTTTTTTTCGCCATGAGCTTTGGATAGACATCGGCCCCGCCAAGCCGGGGAGCTTTTTGCGATGATGATGATGGCCCGCCGCACCGCACTGTTGGGCGGCTTCGCCTTGCTCGGCGGCCTTTTATTGGCCCAATGCGGCCAGGTGGCCGACAGCCAAAGTCGTGGCGCCGAGGTGCGCGCCGTCGCCCCGCGTCCGGCCCTTCCTGCTGAGGAGCGGGCTTTGGTGACGCTGTTTGAGCGCGCCGCTCCGTCGGTCGTGTCGGTGATCGCGGTCGCTCCGAACATGAACATGTTGGGCCGACAAACCGGCGGCGTCCGCGAAATCGGCGGCGGCTCGGGATTTGTCTGGGACCGCAATGGCCACATTGTCACCAATTTCCACGTCATTGAGCGGGCGCCTGGGATCATGATCCGCTTCGCCAATGGCCAAAGCGCCCCTGCAGCGATTGTGGGCGTCGCGCCCAACCACGATCTCGCGGTGTTGCGGGTCGCGGGGGTAAACTTGCCCGCGCCGATCGACATCGGCGCATCAAGCGATCTGCGGGTGGGCCAGCGCGCCTATGCGATCGGTAACCCGTTCGGCCTTGACCAGACGCTCACGGAGGGCATCATCTCCGCCCTGAACCGCAATCTTCCCACAGACTCTGGCCGCGAGATCGACGCCGTCATTCAAACCGACGCTGCGGTCAACCCGGGCAATTCGGGAGGTCCTCTGCTTGACAGCGCGGGCCGGGTCATCGGGGTCAATACGGCGATTTTCTCCCCGTCTGGCGCTTCCGCCGGCATTGGCTTCGCCATCCCCATCGACACGGTCAACCGTGTGGTGCCCCAGATTGTGGCGACCGGCCGGGTTGCGGTGGCGGGCATCGGCGTTCAGGTCCTTGATGAACAGAATACCGCGCGTCTTGGCGTCGAGGGCTTGGTCGTGATGGGGGTCAGCAGCAGCGGCCCTGCCGCCCGCGCGGGGCTCCGCGGCGCCACGCGGACGGCGGTGCAAGACGTGATCGTCTCGGTGAACGGACAACCCGTCCGTCGCCTTTTGGACATGACCCGCATCGTCGACTCAGTCGGCGTCGGCGGCCAGGTGCGGCTGGTGGTGGAGAATAATGGTCGGCGGCGTGACGTCACGGTGAGCGTGGTCGATATCGGCCAATAAGCGCGCCTGAAGGGACCTCCCCTGAGGGGTCCCCCTGAAAGGCCCTCAAAGACCCCTTTCATGGGAGCGCGACAAAGCCTTTGAAAAGCGCGCCCGGACGCGCGCGGTCCAATCCGCGCCTCAGGCGTCGACGTCGGCTTCCAGGGCGAACTCTTGGATAAACTCGCGCCTGGGCTCGACCACGTCGCCCATGAGTTTGCTGAACATTTCGTCCGCCTCGTCGGCGTGGTCGACGCGGACTTGCAAAAGCGTGCGCGCCTCCGGATCGAGCGTCGTTTCCCAAAGCTGTTCGGGGTTCATCTCCCCAAGACCTTTATAGCGTTGAATGGAAAGGCCTTTGCGCCCGGCATTCAGCACCGCTTCCAAAAGCGACAATGGCCCATTCACAGGGACCCGCTCCCCGCCTCTTTCAAGAATGGCCGGCGCTGCATAGACCTCGCCCAAGGAGGCTGCGCGCTCCTGCAGGCGTCGGGCGTCCGCCGAGCCCGTCAACAACTGGTCCAGCACGACCCGCTCCGTCACGCCCCGCACTGTGCGCTCCAGGACCAATTCATGGCCGGGATCGAACCGCGCGCTCCATTGGCCCTCGCCTTCATCCACGAAGGCGTTAAGACGCAGCGCTGTGGCGGCGGCGCTCGCCTCAGGCGCCTCCGGAGACAGGGCGCCCGCGATCGCTGCTTGCTCCAGCACCATTCCCGGCGCCCGCGCCTGAAGCCGGTCCACCAGGGCCCGCACCAGCGCGGCTTCCCGCACCAAGCGCTTCAAGTCCTCCCCCCCCACCTGCGCGCCGTTCCCGGTGCGCAGAACGCCGACGCCCACGCCCTCGTCGATAAGAAAGGCCTCCATATCCGCTTCATCTTTCAGATAGCGGTGCGCCTTGCCTTTGGCCGCCTTGTAAAGTGGCGGCTGGGCGATGAACAAATGGCCGCGATCGATTAGTTCGGGCATCTGCCGATAGAAGAAGGTCAGGATCAGGGTGCGGATATGCGCGCCGTCGACATCGGCGTCGGTCATGATCACGACCTTGTGGTAGCGCAGTTTGCTGAGATTGAAGTCGTCCCGTCCGATCCCGGTCCCGAGCGCTGTGATCAGCGTGCCGATTTCCTGGGACGACAGCATTTTGTCGAAGCGCGCCCGTTCCACGTTCAAGATCTTGCCGCGCAGCGGCAGCACCGCCTGGAACTTGCTTTCCCGGCCCATCTTCACGGTGCCGCCGGCGGAATTGCCTTCCACCAGATAAAGCTCCGATTTCGCCGGGTCCTTTTCCTGGCAGTCCGCCAGTTTTCCAGGCAAGGACGAGATGTCCAACGCGCTCTTGCGCCGGGTCAGCTCCCGGGCCTTTCTCGCCGCTTCCCGGGCCGCGGCGGCTTCGACGATCTTGCCCATCACTTGCTTTGCGGGCCCGGGGTTTTCTTCGAACCATTGCGCCAGGCCTTCGTAGACGAGCCCCTCCACCACCGGGCGCACTTCCGAAGACACCAGCTTGTCTTTCGTCTGTGAGCTGAATTTTGGGTCGGGGACTTTCACCGACAAGACGCAGGACAGGCCTTCCCGCGCGTCGTCGCCTGTGATGTCCACTTTTTCCTTCTTCGCCATGCCGCTGTCTTGCATATAGGCGTTGACGACACGCGTCAGGGCGCCGCGAAAGCCGGCAAGATGGGCGCCGCCATCGCGCTGGGGAATATTATTTGTGAAGCACAGCACATTCTCGTGGTAGCCGTCATTCCACTGCAGCGCGACTTCCACGACGATCCCGTCCCGGTCGCCTGTGACATAGATTGTCTCTGGAATGAGCGCTTGTCTCGCCTTGTCCAGATGCTGCACGAACGCTTTAACGCCGCCCTCATAGAGCAGGGTCTCTTCGAAGGGTTCGGCCCCCCGAAGATCCTTGAAGACGATCTTCACCCCGCTATTGAGGAACGCGAGCTCCCGAAAACGATGCTCCAGCGTCTTGCGATCGAAATCCACCTTGGAGAAAATGGTGGGAGACGGAAGAAAACGCACGCTTGTCCCGCGGCGCTGATCCACCTCCCCGCGCACGACAAGCGCCGCATCGCGCTCACCCATGCGAAAGCGCATCCAATGCTCTTTACCGTCGCGCCAGATGGTCAGATCGAGCCACTCCGACAGCGCGTTCACCACCGAGACGCCCACGCCGTGCAATCCGCCGGAGACCTTGTAGCTGCCCGTGTCTTCGGTATTGGCGAATTTCCCTCCCGCATGCAGCTGGGTCATCACCACTTCAGCCGCCGAGACGCCTTCTTCTGGGTGCAGATCGGTGGGGATGCCGCGGCCGTCATCGGTGATTTCAGCGCTGCCGTCCGCGTGCAGAATGATCTCGACATTCTTCGCATAGCCGGCCAGGGCCTCGTCGATGGCGTTGTCCACCACCTCATAGACCATATGATGCAGACCCGAGCCGTCGTCGGTGTCGCCGATATACATCCCCGGACGTTTGCGGACCGCGTCGAGGCCCTTCAAAACCTTGATGGATTCTGCGCCATATTGGGAAGATGCTGGGGCCGCGGTCATGGATCTCGAATCGGTTAAGCAGGACCGCTCCACTCTAGGGCTTCAGAGCGAGGCCGTCTCGCCTTTCCGTCAGTCCGGCCAAGGATTTCCGCTGCCTAAAGCGCGTCGGCTGCGACAGCCTTTCCATCCCGCACTTCAAACCGCTGGGCCTGGGCTCCAAAAGCCTCAAAGAGCTCCTTGTCGGTCCCGGTGAGCCAGGCTTGGCCTGGCAGGCCGGCCAGCGTGTCATAGAGCGCGGCTCTACGATCGGCGTCGAGATGAGCTGCGGCTTCATCGATCAGGATCAGCGCGGCGCCGCCAGCCGGATCCGCCGCCAACGCCCGCGCCTGGGCCAAAATAAGGCCCAACAGCAACGCCTTCTGTTCGCCTGTGGAGCACAGCGCCGCCGGCATCTCTTTCGGACCGTGGCGCACGATCAGATCGCTGCGGTGGGGGCCGAACAGCGTGCGTCCCGCCTTGGCGTCCAAGCCCCGGCTGTCCCGCAAGGCCCGGCGCGCCGTTTCCGCCATGATTTCAATGCTCTCGCCCTGAAGCGCCGCCGTCTCCAAAGGCCCCTCCAGAGCAACGATCGCTTTTGGAAAAGCGCCCTCTGGGGCGGCCGCGACCGAGCTTTGCAGCAAACGCAAGGTGGCGGCCCGCGCTGACGCCATCTTGGCCCCTTGCGTCGCGAGCGTGTCTTCCAGGGCCGAAAGCCAGGCAGGATCGGCGCCGCGATCGTCAGACAAGAGCCGCTGGCGCTCTCGCTGCGCCCGTTCATAGGCCACCGCAGCGGGCCCATGCCCTGGCGCCCGCGCCATGACCAGCCGATCAAAGAAGCGCCTTCGGTCGCCCGCCGGACCGACAAACAGCCGGTCCATGGACGGGGTCACCCACAACATCCGGGCCGCTGTCGCGAGGTCTCCTGTCGTCGCGTTGCGACCGTCGATCCGGGCGATTTTTTTAACGCCCCCTTCCGCGGTCCGATCAAGTCCCGCCCCAACCGTGAGGGATTGCTCCTCCCCTACAAGCGTCGCCGAGACCGACCAGAGCCGCGCTCGCGTCTCAAGCCCGTCAGCCCTTGCAAGATCGGTCACCACAGCGCCCCGCAGCGAGCGTCCAGGCCCCAAGGTCGTCAAGGCTTCCAGAAGATTGGTCTTGCCCGCGCCGTTTGGACCGAACAGGCACACCGCATGCGCCTCAAGGCGCAGGTCGGTCGCCTTGTGGTTGCGAAAATCACTGAGCGCCAAGCGCGAACACCAAAGGGGGGGCGCGCTCATACGCCTCCGCCATGAGCTTGCTCCGCCACAGCGGCGCCGGCCGACCAAAGCCGCAGCCCCTTGTGGCCTCGTGGAGGATCCTTCGCCGGCGACGACGTCGAGGCGACGCGACGCGCGCCCGGTGCTGGGGGTTTGAAGAGGGTTGGCGAAACCCGCAGCAAAAAGACCTTCCCGCCGCAAGGAGCATCGGATGGGAGGGTGAAGACCTGGGGCCTTGCTCGGTGTGTCAAGGCCTTGGCGGCGATCAGCGCGACAGAGCGCTTGGTCATGCCTTTAAACCCGGAGCGGCATCAGCACATAGAGCGCGTGGGGGTCGGCGTCGTCCCGCACCAGCGTCGGCGAACCGGAGTCCGAGAACGCGAAGATCGCGGTTTCGCCTTCAATCTGCCCCGCCACGTCCATCAGGTAGCGGGCGTTGAAGCCGATTTCCATGGCTTCCTGGTCATACTCGCACGCGAGATCCTCTGTGGCGACGCCCGCGTCAGGATTATTGACCGTGAGCGTCAAAGCGCCGTCCCGGAGCGCCATGCGCAGGGACCGCGACCGCTCCGCCGACACGGTCGCCACCCGATCGACCGCTTCGAGGAACAGGCTGTTCGTGACCCGCAACTCCCTCGGATTGCCCCGCGGAATGACCCGCGCATATTCTGGAAAGGACCCGTCGATCAGCTTGGAGGTGACCAACGCATCATTGATCGCAAACCGAATCTTCTGCGGGGACACGGCGATCTCGACGCTGTCTGCCGCATCGTCCAAGAGCCGCCGCAACTCGGTGATGGTTTTACGCGGGATGATTACCCCTGGCATTCCGGTCGAGCCGTCAGGCGCGGACGCTTCCGCCAGGGCCAGGCGATGTCCGTCTGTGGCCACCGCGCGCAGCATCATATCGCCGGTCTCGCCTTTGACGGTATGGACGAAAATGCCGTTGAGATAATAGCGCGTCTCCTCGGTGGAGATTGCAAACCGCGTTTTGTCCAAGAGGCGTTTCAATTCAGTGGGATGGATCAGAAAGCGGTTTTCGAACCCGTCGGTGGGCATTGTGGGGAAGTCCGCCGCGGGCAGCACGGGGAGGTGGAGCCTCGCCGCCCCGCCCCGCAGAAACAGACGCTGGTCCCCATCCTTGACTTCGAGCTCCACCGGCGCGTTTTCCGGCAATTTGCGGACGAAATCGTGCAGATACTGCGCGGGCGCCGATGTTGCCCCCGGCCGCGACACCTCCGCCGCGACCCCTTCGCAGATCTCGATGTCCAGGTCCGTCGCCGACAGGCGCAGCCGATCAGGGTCCGCGGTCAAAAGCACATTCGACAGGATGGGGATGGTGTTTCGCCGCTCCACCACGCTTTGCACATGGCTTAAGGCTTTAAACAAAGCGGCCCGCTCGATCGTCAAACGCATGGGTTCGTCCTGCGAGGGGCCGTGATGGCCCCGTTCATCCGCCCCATCCTTGGCCGCAAAGAGAGATTCGGCCAAAGGCGGGGGCAAGATGGTACCAGAACTGGGCCGCTGAGCCACCCTTGCAAGGCGGGTTGGCCTGCAAACTTATGGCTTTTTCTTGATGAGGGCCGTTAGGGCTTCCACGTCGGCCCGCAGCTTCGGGTCCTTTTGCATCAATTCGGGGATGAGATCCCGAGAGTGAATGACCGTGGTGTGGTCCCAAGGCTTTTCTCCCGGCAGCGCAAAGCGCTTGCCAAGGTCTGGCAGCGAGCAGGTCGTGTGCGCGGTGGCGAGATATTTCGCGATCTGCCGGGGTCGCCTTGTGGAGAGCTGTCGCCCACGGGCGAGCATTTCATGCACCGTCAGCCCGAAATAGGCCGCCACCACTTTCTGCACATGCTGCACGGTGATGCGGTGGGAAACTGCCGCGTCTCCAAGCTTACCCCTCAGAGCCTCTTCCGCCAGTTGCACCGTGATCTCCTCCCCAAGAATGCTTGTTTCCACCAGGAGCTGCGCCAGAGCCCCGTCGAGAAGCCGACCGCTTTCGGTCACCCGCTCCGCGATCATGTCAAGAACCTGCGGGGACAGGCGGAATTCCGGGGCGATCCGCTGATAATGCGCCATGCGCATCGCGAGAATATTGCGCCGCAGCGCGAAGTCTGGGGCGGTGATCTCGCATGTCGTCGCCGCTTTCAGCTGCTCGCGCATGCGGTGAGCGAACCCGGTCAACCCGTCAGGCCCGTGGTCCGCGGTCATCACCACCTGGGCGCCGCCTTTTTGGCGCAAAAACACGATCGTGTCGAAAAACTCTTCTTCCGTCCTGGTCTTGCCCATAATGCGCTGGACGTCGTCCACCAAAAGAAGATCCGGCTCCCGCATCCCCACTTTGAAACCGGCAGGGTCTTTTCTCGTGTGGAGCATGGCCTGAAATTCTTCAATGAATTCCTGGGCCATAAGCACGCGCACTTTGCGGCGCTGGTCGTGCAGAAGCGTTTCGTTGGCGATTGCGTGCAGAAGATGGGTCTTGCCAAGGCCTGGCGCGCCGTGGATCAGCACGACCGGAAACGCCATGCCGAGCCCGGTGGCGGCCATGCGGGAGACGGTATAGGCGCGATGATTGCCCGCGCCGACGGCGAAGCTGCTGAAGGTCATGTCGGGTTTCGGCGGCAGCCCGGACAACCCCGTCCCCGCCGCTTGAGCCGCCGTCGAACCGCCTGAGCCAGGGATTGGAGCGCCGGCCTCTGGGACCATGGAAGGCGTGGGCAGCCATTCCGCGGGAGCCTCATCGCGGCTGAGGATGCGCACCCTTTCCGGCGCCCCGTGACCCGCGAGCCGCTTCTCCAGCCGCTCTTGGCAGTGCCGTTGGACCCAATCGCGTTGCACGACATTGTCCGCCACAACCACCAAAGCCCCGTTCCAGAGGCCGCAGCACTGCAGATGTTGCACATAAGAGAGATAGCCGCTCTCCCCGACATCGGCCCGCAGCTCCCGCCGAACCGTTTCGAACAAAAAGGCCGCGTCGCGGCCCGAGGGACCGCTATCGACTACATTCTCGTATTGGCTCATCGCCCCCGCGACTCCCTGCTTGCATCGCCGCGCGTCGCGGCTTGATAAGGCAGCCAGCCCCCTGGCTTCGTCGGTCCTGACACGCGTCCTCGCTCGTCCCCAAAGGGGCCGCTCCACGGCTTCACTGACTGCGAATGATGTGGAGGCGTGCGGAGGTGCGCTCGCCAGTGGGGTGAATTTGGCACGCCCATTTTCCGACGCAAGTGAAAAACGAACCACCCGCCGTCGCTTAGCCTATTGACAAACGATTAAGCCTCCGATCAAGAGGCCATATTGAGCCTTAACAATATGATTCTAAAGATAAAAATTTATGACATTCCTAAGATTAAAATGTGTAAATTTGGGCTGCGGAGCCGTCATAAAATTGTGTTGGGTGGCGAAAAGGCGGGTTCGTCATCTTCCCCGAGATCGTTTCAGGGAGATCGAACGGGAACGCAAAAAATCGCGCAACGGGGGCAAAGCCGCGCTGGCGCATGGGGCCATCGGGAGCCCGATGAGTCCGTCTCGAAGGGGCGCGTCTCAGGCCTCACAGACACATCCAAGGCCTCAGAGACGCACTGAGGCAAGGGGTCCGATGGGCACAGACCCATTGGCCTTGGATAGAAAAGACGAGGGGAACAGGCGTGTCGCGCTCTATCGGGATTGACCGGCCTCTGCGCGGGCCTGGGAGGCGGTTTAGCGCGCGAGCGCCTTCACCCGCTGCGCGAGCCGGCTCACCTTCCGCGAGCCGGCGTTTTTATGCAGGACGCCTTTGCTCACCGCACGCATGGTTTCTGACTCCGCTGCTTTGAGGGCGCTGTCCGCTGCCGCAGCGTCGGCCGATGCGATGGCTTCTTCCACCTTTCGCCAGAAGGTCCGCAAGCGCGAGCGGCGCGATTTGTTCACCGCGGTACGGCGCGCGATCTTGCGGATGGCCTTTTCAGCGTTGGGCGTATTCGCCATGACGGGCTCGAACTTTGTGAGAGGGTGAGAAAGAAAGAGAAGGGCTTCTAGCGAAGGGCTCCGCCTGCGTCAATCCGAAACGCGCCCCCAATACGCGCGCCCCCGACACGCGCGCCCCCGACACGCGCGCGCCCGAAACGCGCGCCCCCGACACGCACGCCCGAGACGCGCGCGCCCGAAACGCGCGCGCCCGAGACGCGCCGCGTCCAAAACCCCAATCCGTCGCGACAGAACGCCGAGAGCCTCCCGCCCCGGGCCGCTGCGCCCCGGGCTAACGATTGGTGAAAATCGCCGGCCGCTTGTCCACGAAGGCCGCCATGCCTTCTTTTTGGTCCTCTGTGGCGAACAGCGCGTGAAACACCCGACGTTCGAAGCGAATGCCTTCGGAGAGGCCCACCTCGAAGGCGCGATTGACGGCCTCTTTGCAGACCATGGCGGCCGTCAGCGAATAGCCCGCGATCGTCGCCGCCGCCGCCAGAGCCTCCTCCAAGAGGCGGTCGCCAGCCACGACCCTGGCCGCGAGCCCGCACCGCTCTGCCTCTGCGGCGTCCATCATCCGTCCGGTGAGGCAAAGATCCATGGCCTTGGCTTTGCCGACCGCCCGGGTCAGCCGCTGGGTTCCCCCAGACCCTGGAATGACACCGAGCTTGATTTCCGGTTGACCGAATTTTGCGCTTTCAGCAGCGATGATGAAGTCGCACATCATGGCGATCTCGCAGCCGCCTCCGAGAGCGAACCCCGCCACCGCCGCGATCGTTGGTTTCCGGCAGCGTTCGAGCCGCGTCCAATTGCCGAGGAAGTCCCCGTGATAGACGTCGATAAAGCTCTTGGACGCCATTTCCTTGATATCGGCCCCCGCCGCAAAGGCCCGGTCAGAGCCCGTGAGGACGATGGCCCCGATCATTGGATCGGCCTCGAACGCGTCGAGTTGGGCGTTCAGCTCCGAGATCAGTTGACTGTTCAGCGCGTTGAGCGCTTGGGGTCGGTTGAGACGGATGAGCCCGACTTTGTCCCGGGTTTCAACCAGAATGCACTCGTAAGCCATGGCCGTGTCTCCGGTTCGTCATAAGGCATGTCTTTAATGTTGCTTAGCGCCCTTCGCCACGCTGTCCAGGGTTGCTTTAATCGAGCGCCTGCGAGGCGGGGCTCGACACCAGCTCGATGAGAAGCGTCACCCGGCCCTCCGCTGTCCCGCCGTCCAGAAGCCGCAAGACGAGTTGGTCTCTTCCCCTCACATAAAAGAGCGCGGTCTCGGCTCGCCCTGCAGGCGTCCAGCCTAGCCCAGGCAGGGTTTCCGCATAAAACGCGAGCGGGGTGGCCGCTGGCCCTTCTGCGCCGATCAGAAAGACAAGATGTTGGCCGCCGGGAGCCGCGGGCTCAAGCGAGGAGGCCGCAAGCGCCGTGCTCCCAGGCGGCAGCGGCATATCAGGCGCCTCCTCAAGAAACGCTGTTTGCGCCGCCGCGGTTCCGATCAGGAACGCCGAACACGCCGCTGCTGCAAGGACCCGCATGCTTGCCCCCTATCGCTGGCATTGGCCGCAATAAAACGTCGATCGCCCCGCCTGCACGATCCGTCGCACTTTTCCCCCGCATCCAGAGGCCAGGCAGGGCTCTCCCTCCCGGTCATAGACCCGGAACCCGTGTTGAAAATAGCCCAAGCCGCCGTCGGCTTGGGCGTAGTCCCTGAGCGAGGACCCTCCCGCAGCGATCGCTTCTGCAAGCACCTGCCTTATGGCGAGCACCAGGGCGTTGAGCCGCGCAAGGCTGATCCGTCCCGCTGCGCGGGTTGGGCTGATCCCCGCCCGATGCAGGGCCTCACACACATAGATATTGCCGAGACCGGCCACGAGGCGTTGATCCAGAAGGGACGCCTTGACGCTTTGGGTCCGGCCTGCAACGACCGCCGCGAGGCTTTTGCCGGAGAACGTTTCGTCCAGGGGCTCTGGCCCCATGGCGGCGAAAGGGCCGGCCCGCTCCCAATCGGCGGGCAGAAGATCCATAAAGCCGAACCGCCGCGGATCATTATATTCCAGGCGAAGCCCGCCCTCGAGGACGAACACGACATGGGTGTGGATCGGGTCAGGCGGCGCGGCGTAATAAAAGTCTCCTGGCCGCTCCGCGCCCTTCTCGGCGATGATTGTAAACCGCCCGCTCATCCCCAGATGCGCCATGAGCGCTTCGCCCGTATCCAGAGGCGCGATCAAGTACTTCCCCCGGCGCGCCAGGCGTCCGATCCTCGCCCCTGTGAGGCGCTCAACGAACCCTTGAGGCAGCGGAAAACGCAAATCCTTGCGGCGCGCCTCGGCGGTCAGGATGCGCCGACCCTCCATGGCGCTGGCCAGGCCGCGCCGCACTGTCTCGACTTCAGGCAGCTCGGGCATGGAAAAACCGCCAAATCAACCGCATGTCCATGGATCCTTTTGTAGCCTCGAAGCCCAGACAGGACTATGGCTCGCTTCATGACCGACGACACCGCCTCCTTTGGCTTTCAAGATGTGCCCCGTGAGGAGAAAGCCGGCCGCGTCCGCGGCGTCTTCGACCGCGTCGCCCGCCGCTATGATCTGATGAACGACGCCATGAGCGCGGGCCTGCATCGTGTTTGGAAGGACATCGCGGCGGTGAAGCTGAACCCGCAACCTGGCGAGCGGATCCTGGACGTGGCCGGCGGCACCGGCGACGTCGCCCGCCGTTTAAGCGCGCGCGCCGCCGCTGCGCAAGGCCGCCGGGGCGGCCCCGCCGCCGAAATCATCGTTTCCGACATCAACACCGCGATGCTGGCCGCCGGCCGCGCGCGCGGCGAAGACGGCCTGGCCTGGATCGCTGGCGACGCCGAACGTCTGCCTTTCGCGTCTTGCGCTTTCGACGCGGTGATCATCGCCTTTGGCGTCCGTAACGTCACAAACATTGACAAGGCCTTGGTGGAGATGCGGCGGGTCTTGAAGCCGGGCGGACGATTTTATTGTTTGGAATTCTCCAGACTGGCGATTGCGCCTTTAAGGCCGGCCTATGACGCCTATTCCTTCCATGCGATCCCAGCGATTGGCCAATTTCTGGCAGGAGATGCGGCGGCTTATACTTATCTCGTCGAGTCGATCCGCAGATTTCCAGATCAGGAACACTTCGCCGGTATGATCACGAATGCGGGGTTCTCCCGGGTGGGATTTGACAACCTGGCCGGGGGCGTCTGCGCCCTGCATCGCGGCTGGGCGGTCTGAAGGCGGAAAATAGGGCGGATGTTTTCCTGGATCGAGCATCTTTGGCGGCTGGGGCGCGTGGCGGGAACGCTGGCGAGCTATGATGCGCTTTTGCCCAAGGAATATGTCGATCGCCTACCCCCTTTTTGGCGGCTGTTCCGCGCCACGGTGGCCTTTCCGAGCGAACTTCTGGAGGGCGTTCAGGAGGCGCCGGCGAGACTTTGGTTCTGGCTCCGCGGCAAACGCATGCCTCCTCGCCGCCGCCGCCCCGTGGGCAAGCGCCTTGCCGAGGCTTTCGAGCGTCTCGGCCCGGCTTATGTCAAGCTCGGCCAATTCTTGGCCACCCGGCCCGACATGATCGGGGTCGCCGCCGCTCAGGATTTGGGCCGCCTGAAAGACCGCTTGCCCCCTTTTTCCCGCGAGCAGGCTTTGGACACGCTCAACGCCGAGCTGGGCGGCACAGAGAGTCTGTTCGGGTCCATTTCCGAAGCCATGGCCGCGGCTTCCATCGCCCAGGTCCACCAGGCCATTAAACCCCGCCGTGGGGTTATGGCGGTGAAAATCCTGCGTCCGCGCATTGAAAAGAAACTCCATAAGGAGATGGCCGCGTTGCGCTTTGGGGCGCAGGTCCTTGAGCTGTTTTCGCCGTCCTCCCGGCGGCTGGAGCCTTTGGCCTTTATCGACACCGTCTCAGGCGCGATGGAGCGCGAGCTTGACCTGCGTCTGGAAGCCGGCGCAGCCGCCGAATTCAAGGAGGTCGCCGAAGCCGAGGGCTTGTTTCATGTCCCCTCTATTGACTGGAGCCTTTCCGCCAAGCGGGTATTGACCATCGACTGGATCGAGGGGGTGCCGTTGACCGACAACGACGCTCTCGACGCCGCTGGCGCCGACCGACCTGCTTTGGCCATTGCTGTGACCCGCGGCTTCCTCGCCGCTGCTCTCGACCACGGCTTCTTTCACGCCGACATGCACGAGGGAAACCTGATTTACGGCAAAGACGGCAAACTCTGGGTCGTCGATTTCGGCATCATGGGCCGCATGGGGGAAAAAGAGCGCCGCTATCTGGCGGAGATACTTTATGGCTTTCTGCGCCGAGACTATCGCCGGGTCGCTGAAGTTCATGCCGAGGCCGGCTATGTGCCTGAGCGTTTCACCGTCGAAGAATTTGGCCAAGCCCTGCGCGCGATCGGCGAGCCCATTTTTGGCAAACCCGCCGATGGCATCTCGATGTCGAAATTGCTGCTGCAGCTGTTTGACGTCACCCATTTGTTCGGCATGCACCTGCGGCCTGAACTCGTGCTGCTGCAGAAGACGATGGTTCAGGTGGAGGGCGTGGCCCGCAACCTCGATCCAAAGCACGATATGTGGTCAGCCGCCCGTCCCGTGGTCGAGCGCTGGGTGCGTCGGGAGCTTGGGCCCCAGGGCATGACCCGCCGCGGCTTGGGGGAAGCGATGGACGCCCTGCAGGTCGTCCGCCACCTGCCGCAGACGGTCAAAGCGCTGCAAAGCGCTGCTGACGCCATTCGTGCGGGGCCCCCGCCTGCCGCCCGAATGGCTTTTCAATGGCGAGCCTTTTGGATCGGTTTGGGGGTCGGGGTATTGGCGATGCTGGTGCTAGCCTCCGTCGGCGCCCAAAGGATCGTGCTCCAAAGCCCCATCGCCGGAGCGAACTGAGCCTTGAAGCCGTCTTTTTCGCGTCTGTGTCCTTCCTCTCTCAAGACCTGCCGGTAAAGATCCGCCCATGACTCGCGACCAGCGTATCCTTCTGATCATCGGCGGCGGCGTCGCCGCCTATAAGAGCCTGGCGTTGATCAGGCTTCTGGCGCGCAAGGGCATAAAGACGCGTGCGATCCTGACCAAGGCGGGGGCTGAGTTCGTCACGCCTCTTTCGGTCGCCGCTTTGACCGAGGACAAGGTTTATCAGGATCTTTTCAGCCTCACCGACGAAGCCGAGATGGGGCATATTGAGCTCTCAAGACAGGCGGACCTGATTGTGGCGGCGCCCGCGACGGCGGACCTGATGGCCAAGGCCGCGCAAGGTCTCGCCTCAGATTTGGCCTCGACTGCGCTTCTCGCCACGGACAAGCCCGTCCTCATGGCGCCGGCGATGAATGTCAGGATGTGGCTTCACCCAGCCACGCAACGCAATCTTGCCCGGCTCAAGGCCGACGGCGTCCGCTTTGTGGAGCCCGAGGAGGGGCCCATGGCGTGCGGCGAGTTCGGCGTGGGCCGCATGGCCGAGCCCGAGACCATCGCCGCGGCCGTCGAGGCGTTCTTTTCCCTCAGCGTCACGCCCCAGACCCTGGCTGGCAAGCGGATTATCGTCACCGCCGGCCCCACGATCGAGCCGCTTGATCCCGTGAGATTTTTGTCAAACCGTTCCTCCGGCAAACAGGGTTATGCGATCGCAGAGAGCCTGGCCCGGCTCGGCGCCGATGTCCGCCTCGTGTCCGGCCCTGTAGCCCTTGAAGCGCCGAGCCGCGTGAAGCTCAGCCTGGTTGAAACCGCCCGGGAGATGTTGGCGGCCTGCGAGGCCGCCCTCCCCGCCGACGCTGCCGTCTGCGTCGCCGCCGTGGCCGATTGGCGTCCCGAAGATCCAGCCGCAGCCAAACTCAAAAAGGACAAGATTGGCGCTCAGCCGGCTCTCGCCTTGGTCGAGAACCCCGACATTTTGAAGACGCTGTCGCGCAAGGGTCCTCGCCGCCCAAGGCTCGTCATTGGCTTCGCGGCCGAAACCAATGATGTCGAGGCCCACGCCAAAGCCAAAATCGCGAAAAAAGGCTGTGATTGGATCATCGCCAACGATGTCTCCGGCGACGTCATGGGCGGTGACGCCAACACCGTCATGGTGATCCGCGGCGACGCCGTGGATCTTTGGCCTCCAATGTCGAAAACCGCCGTCGCCGACCGGCTGGCGCAGGCCGTTGCCGAGGCCCTGACACCTTAAGCAAGCGCAGGATTTCGGGCTGACCACAAGGCGCGGGTCCATCGGCCAGCGTCCAAAAGGCGGGCATAAAAAAGGGTCTGGCGCGAGGGGCGCTCGGCGCGCTGCGGCGCCCCTTGGACCACAAGCGCCAGTCGAAGAGACGATGGCGGCGCGTTCGCAGAACCGGTCGCTGCGCAGCTGGCCGATGGTTCGGCCATCGGCGTTCCCGACCCCACCCCGCTCCGCCCTCTTCTGCTTAAGGATCATGGACCCCGACCCTGACCCAGACCCCGAGCCTGAGCTTTGGGCGCGCAGGGGCCGCCGCTGAGCCGGCGCGCGCTGTCTTTGTCGCGGGGACAAAGCGTCCTCTTTTTTGCCATGGGCGAGACACAAGCGCCCTTTAGGGCAGGAAGCGGCGCTTTCCGCAGCGATCCTTTTGCTTTGAGGCGGCCCGTGGCCGTTTGTTCGAGGGGGTCTCGGCTTCCCTGGGATGGCTTTGCGGCTGGTCTCCTCCCCCCACCCCCGAGGCGATCTGCGCCATGCCCCTGAATGGATTGCGGCGTACAGTCGGGGCTCAAATCGCGCTACCGAACGCCTGTTCTGACGCTGGGGGCCTCCAGCATCTTGGGCGTCAAGGGCGCTAAGGGGCGCGAGGGAGAAAGCCTGATGCTGGGCGTGGCCTTGAAAATGCTGATGGGAGACCGGGTGAAATATCTTGGTCTTGTTCTGGGGATCGGCTTCGCCACCTTGCTGATGACCCAGCAGGTATCGATTTTCATTGGCCTTCTGACCTGGGGCGCCAACGCCGTCCGCGATGTCCGCGAGGCCGAGATCTGGGTCATGGACCCCCGGGTGCGGCAGCCGGACGAAGGCCTCGCCCTCAATGACCAGGCGCTCTACCGGGTCCGCGGCGTGGAGGGCGTCGCGTGGGCGGCCCCGTATTTCCGCTCCACCGCCACGCTCAAAACGGTCGAGGGTCAAATCGCCGCGGTGACTTTGATCGGGGTGGACAATCAGAGCATGATTGGACTGCCGCCCGAAAACCGGGACGAGGCTGCGCAGGCCATACGCGGGCGCAACGCGGTGATCTTGGATCGAGACGGCTTGCGGCTGATTTGGTCCGACGGCCGCGATCCGATCGGCCAGGTGGCGGAAATCAACGACAATCGGATCGTCGTCGCCGGACTGACGAACGCCTTGCCGACCTTCGCGGGCCTGCCTGTGGCGTACATGAAATACACCGACGCCATCGCCATCACCCCGCCTGAGCGCAACAAGTTGTCCTTTGTCCTGGTGCGCGCGACCGAGGGGCTCTCTCCTGGCGCGCTCGCCGCGCGCATTGAGCGCGAAACGGGCCTCAAGGCCATGACCAGGGAGGCGTTCGCCTGGGCCGGCGTCAATTACATTATCGAGAACACGGGCATTCCCATCTCGTTTGGGGTCGCCATCGCCTTGGGCGTGATCGTGGCCGTCGTCATCACGGCTCTGACATTGGCCATGTTCATCGCCGAGAATCTGAAAACTTTTGGAGCCTTGAAAGCCATCGGCGTCACCAATCGCCAGATCATGGGCATGGTCCTGGCCCAGGCCTGGTTTGTGGGATTGATTGGCTTCGGCCTTGGCATTGGCGGGACGGCGGCCTTTTTGTCCCAATCAGCCAATAATCCGTCCTTGGAAGGGTTTGACATGCACTGGCAGGTGATCGCCGGAGCGGCGGCGGTGATCTTCCTCATCGTCACCTTGTCCGCTTTGGTCAGCGTGCGGCGCGTCCTGCGCATGGACCCCGCGATCGTGTTCAGGGGTTGAGCCGGCGATGGCCCGCGCCTCTGTTTTCGCCGCCCAAGCCCGCGGGGTGGTCATGGAGTTCGCCTCAGGGCCTGACCGCGTCCGCGTCCTGCATGGGGTGGATATGGACCTGCCCTATGGCCGCATGACTTTTCTGATCGGCCCGTCCGGGTCTGGTAAAACCACCATGCTGTCGATCCTTTCCGGCGTCCTCACCCCCACCCAGGGTGCGGTGGAGGTGATGGGCGTGCGTCTTGACAGGATGAGCGCTGACGCGCTGGTGAGATTCCGGCGCCGCAGCATCGGATTCATTTTTCAGCAGTATAATCTCGTCTCCGCCCTCACCGCCGCGGAGAACGCAGCCGTGCCCTTGATTGCCGACGGCGAGCCCTGGGGACGCGCGACCATGAAGGCCAAAGACCTGTTGGATCATCTCGGCCTCGGCGACCATTTGCATAAATTGCCGCGCCAACTTTCTGGCGGACAGCAGCAGCGGGTGGCGATCGCCCGCGCTCTGGTCCATCGACCGGCGCTGGTCGTCTGCGACGAACCCACCGCGGCCCTGGATGCCGCTGCAGGACAGGCGGTGATGCGTCTTCTGGTCGAGGCGGCCGGCGATCCCGACCGCGCCGTTCTCGTCGTGACCCACGACGATCGGATCTATCGCTATGCTGACAGCATTGTGTCCATCGAGGACGGCCGCATCCAAAAAGCCCCGCAGGAGCATGCCTGATGAAACCAAGCTTGCGTATGATGACCCGCGCGGCGTTGCCCTTGACCGCTTTGGGCTTGATCGGCTTCGCCGTGCTCGCCGCCCAACGCGACGACGCTGGCGCCCAGCAGACCCCGGTCGTCGACCCCTCCCGGCCGCCCGAGCGCTTCGGCGCGGTGGTCGCCGCCCTTGGCGTGGTCGAGCCCAACAGCGAAGTCATCGCAGTTGCCGCGGACCTCCCTGGCGTTGTCCGCGCCGTGTGGGTTCGTCCTGGGGACGCGGTCGAGGCTGGCGCCCCGCTTTTTCGGCTCGACAGCCGCAGCCTTGACGCCCAGATCGCCTCTGCGGAGGCTGCGGTGGCTTTGGCTGATGTGGAGGCGCGCGACGCCGCCGCCCGGCTTGGCTTGTACGCCGATGCCGGCGACACTCCCGCCATCTCCACCGACGAGCGCGACCGCGCCCGCTTCGCCGCCGACCGCGCTCAGGCTGCCTTGGCCCTGGCCCGGGCGGACCTGAACCGTCTGGAGACCGACCGCGCGCGCTTGACCGTCCGCGCCCCCATATCGGGCGAGATCCTGGCGGTGAACATCCATGTCGGGGAATACGCAGCCCCAGGGCCTTTGGAGGATCCCTTGATCGCCATGGGCGACACACAGCCTCTGCATGTCCGCGTGCAAATTGACGAGGAGGACGCCGCCCGCATCGCCGCTGGGGCCGCCGCCGAGGGGTCGCTGCGCGGCGCTGGGGCCGTTGCTGCGCCGCTCGCCTTCGTTCGGTTTGAGCCGCAGGCCGTGCCCAAGCAGAACCTGAACGGGGGGGCTGAGCGGGTGGACACGCGCGTCGTGGAAGCGATCTACGCGATGGAGCGCGACGCCCTTCCCGCCTTCGTCGGCCAACAAATGGACGTCTATGTTCAGGCGGCGCCCTTCGGCCAAGCGGCCAGGGCGCCGTGATGGGCAAGGCCCTGATGCTCGGCGCGGCGGCGCTTGGTCTGTCCGCCTGCGCCACCCCTTCAGCGCGCGGCCCCGAGGTCCCGACCGCGCCGGACCGCTGGGCTTTCGCCAGCGCCCAAACCGAGACAGCGCAAAACCCTTGGTGGCGGGGTCTTTTTCCGGACCCTGCCCTCGCCGCCCTGGTGGAGGAGGCGGGACAGGGTCCTTCCGTCGCTGTGACCTTGGCGCGGCGCGAGGCGGCCGAGGCGCGTCTCCGGGCAGCCTTGCAGGCCTTGGCGCCGACTGGCGCTGTGCGCGTCGACTTGTCCGGCCGCGTCGAGGATGCGGCCGAGAGCGTCGTCGCTGGCGCGGAGTTCTCGATAGGATACAGCCATAATCTCGCCGGCGCCGAACGCTGGCGCGTCCGCGCCGCCGCTGCGCGGGTCGAAGCGGCGGATGCGACCCTTGCAGCCGCGCGCCTTGACGCGCGCGTCACCGCCGCTCGCCTGATCGCCGCGGCGCTGGCCGTCGAGGGTCAGCAAGCCGCCGCTCGGCGCGGCCTCGCCGCCGCCGAGGAGAGCCTGAGCCTCGCCCAGGCGCGCGTCAGCGCCGGCCTCGACAGCGCACTGGCTGCGGCCCAGGCCCGCGCCGCAAGAGACCGCCAAGCCGCGCTTCTGCCGCCATTGGCCCAGGCCCGCCTGCAAGCGCGTCTCGGTCTGGAGGCGGTTTTGGCGCGTTCCTTGGGCGGGCAAGCCCTGACCACGCCCGAGCCCTTCGCCCAAGCCCAGACGCAGTTTACAGACACCCCTGTCGCCGTCCTCGCCCGAAGGCCAGACATGCGTTTGGCGCTGGCCGATCTGGCCGCAGCCGACGGAGAAGCCGCCGCCGCAGAGGCTGATCGCTGGCCGACGATGTCGATCGCGACGATGTTCGGCTTCGCGGCTGCGGATCGGCCTCCTGACGGCGCGGTGGGGATGGTGACGGGCAGCCTGCTTGCGCCCATGCTCGGCGCCGCCCGCCGGGAGGCCCTTTCTGACGCCGCCGCCGCAGAGGCGGAGGCGGCGGCGGCTGAGGCGCGCCGCGCCTTCGCGGCGGCCATCGCGGATGTCGAGACGAGCCTGGTGCGCCTGCATGAAACCCGAACAGCGCGGCAAGCCAGGGCCGCTGTCGTCGTCTCCGCTCAAGAACAGTCCGACCTGGCCCGCAGTCGTTACCTGTCGGGTCTGACGAGTTTTTTGGAGGTGACCTTGGCTGACGCGGCGCTTGCGGAGGCGGAATTCGGCCTCGCCCAGGCCGACGGCGCGCTTCTCGAAGCCCAGATCCTTCTCGCCGGCGCCCTCGGCTTGGGGGCTGATTTCTAGGCTCTTTCTGGGCTCTTTCTGGGCTCTTTCTGGGCTCTTTGCTCCGTCGGCCACGTTCGGCTAGGTTGGGGTCAAATCGGTTGAACCAAAAGGCGGCTGTTCGATGAAAAAGCTCTGGCTCGGCGTGTGTGCGGCGATCGCGTTGGCTGGGGCCCCAGAGGCTTCGGCGCAGGTCGCGCTGCGGCCGGGGGTGGCCGCGCAAGGCGAACTCAGCCCCGATGACGGCCGCCTGCAGAGCGGCGAATACAGGGACGAGTTCACAGTCCAGGTCCCTGCCGGCGCGGTCATCACGGCTTCAATGGAGTCAGACCAGTTCGACCCCTATCTGATGGTCCGCGGCCCTGGCGTCAGCGAAGACAACGACGACGCCCCGGGCCGCGGCCGCAATGCGCATCTGACGGTGACGGCGCCGCAAGCCGGCGTCTTCACCATCATCGCGACCAGCTTCCAGCCTGGCGAACGGGGGGCCTACCGCCTGCGCGTCGATCTTGGGCAAAGCGCAGCCTCGCTCCCCGCTGCGGGCCCGGCCGCCGCAGCAACCCGTCTGACCCTCGACCGCGCCGTGACGGGTCAACTCGGTCCCAATGATCCGGCCATGCCCAACGGGGCCTTCGTCGACGCCTATCAGATCGAGGGCCGCGCCGGTCAGCGCTTCGAGATCAGCCTCGCCTCAGCCGCCCTTGATCCTTTATTGATGATCGATGGCCCTGGCCTGAACGCCATGAACGACGACGATATGGAGCGCGGAACCACCGACAGCCGTCTGGTGGTGACCCTTCCAGAGAGTGGTCTCTACGCCATCCGCGCCTCGAGTTACGGCCCACGCGAACGCGGCAATTATCAACTGATCGTCCGAGACGTCGGCGCCCAGCCAGTCCTCGCCTCCGCCTCGGTCGCCGTTTCGGGGGCTTCAGGCCAGGTTCTGTCGCTTGGCGCGGTCGCGCAGGGCGTCCTGCAGCAAGGCGATGAGGCGCTGATCTCCGGCGAGTGGACGGATCGGTATCGCTTCGAGGGCGTCGCGGGCCAGCGGGTGCGCATCACCATGACCGCCCAGGAGCTCGACGCCTATTTGATGCTGATCGGCCCAAACGGCGCGCAAGAGGAAAACGACGACGCAGCCGCCGGGGTGACCGATAGTCGTCTTGACGCCATCCTCAGCGAGGACGGCGTCTATACTGTGGTGGCGACGACCTATCGTCCCGGCGAATCCGGCGCCTACGCGCTCTCGATCATTGATCTGAGCCGCGCGGATGGGGCGCCCGTCATCGCCGCGGCGCCGCCTCCGCAGAGCCCGGCGGCCGTTTCTGGCGGCGCCGCCTTGACCATTGACCGCCCCGTCAGCGGTCGATTGGCGCAAGGGGACGCGCGTCTGCGCTCAGGCGAGTTCATGGACACCTATCGGTTTGAGGGACGCCGTGGCCAGCGCGCCACCATCACCCTGACGTCCAGTGAGTTCGACCCGTATTTGATGATGGTCCAGCCTGACGGCCGCCAGATCGAAAACGACGACAGCGGCGACGGCTCCTTAAACAGCCAGATTGTTCAAGTGCTCCCCGAAGATGGGGTTTATGAGGTCACAGTCACGAGCTACCAGCCTGGCGAGACGGGCGGCTACGCCCTCACCTTGGGCTTTGAGGCGACGGGGGTGGCTGTCAATCAGCAGCGGACCGACGGCCGCATTTTCGCTGTTCTGGTGGGCGTCTCCGACTATGCGGGAACGGCCAATAATCTTGAGTTCACCGCGGAGGACGCGGTCAAGCTTGGCGAGACCCTGGAGTTGCGCGGCGTTTTGGCGCCTGGCAGCATCGTGCTGACCGAAGCGCAAGCCACGGTCTCTCGGGTCCGGCAGGCGTTCCAGCAAGTCGCGGCGTTGGCGGGCCCGGGCGACACATTCTTGTTCTTCTTTTCCGGCCATGGCGTTCAGAATCGCGGCCAGCCGAGCCCCACCGAGCCCGATGGTTATGAAGAGGCGATCGTGCTCCGCGACGGGCAGATCTCGGACAATGAGCTCGCCCAGTGGTTTGGCGGCGTTCGCTCGCGGGTGGCGCTGCTCGCCATCGACGCCTGCTTCGCTGGCGGTTTCGCCCGAGACGTTGTGAGCCGCCCGAATGTCATGGGCCTGTTTTCTTCCGAGGAGGATCTGACGAGCTCCGTCGCCGACAAGTTCCGGGCCGGCGGCTATTTGTCTTATTTTCTGCGCAACGGCCTTGCGGGAGACAGCGACGCAGACGGCGACGAAGTCATTACAGCGGGCGAGCTGTCGGCCTATCTGCGCCGGGAGTTCGCAAGCGAGGTGACCCATGTCGAGGCCACCACCACCGAGGGCCAAAGGAACTATCAGTTCCTGGTCATCGACAGGGGCGGTGTGAAAATCGACGATGAGGTGGTCGCCCTCAGGTCCTGAGGCCGGATCAGGCCGCGCCGCGCCGCACGCCGAAGATGCTGATATCGACAAGATCCTTGAACGCGATCCCGTAGCCGCGTTCGATGGTGTTCATCACTCTTCCTTCGACGCGATTGCCTGCGAAGGCGACCTGCACCATGTCGCCGCTTCTGTTCATCAGGTAGTGCTGGAAGGGCCGGAACAGGCATCCGCCTTCGCTGACATTGAGGATCATGCCTTCGACCTCGATGTCTCTCGGCAGCAGCACAAGCCCGGCCGTCAAGCGCACATCGTAGCGTCTATGTTCTGCGACGCGCTTGGGCCGAAAAGGATTAGGCAACACGATACCCATTGATCACTCTCCCACGGCCTTCGCCATGATCGGGTTGGCCGACTTGAGCGCTTTGGCGGTTTCGGCGGCGACTTTCTCGGTCCGTTCTGCGATGCGATGGCTGGCGCTCAGATGTTGCTCCAGCCGATCGATCTTCACATCCAGGAGCGCTTTGGTTTGGTTCAGTGTCGAATTGAGCCGCTCGACGCCGCCCTTGGCGACGATTTCGCCGCTGTCCATCAGTTCGTCGATCCGCTTCACCAGCATGTCCATGCTGGAGATGACTTGGCGCTGCGCTTTGGAGATCGCCACAGCGCTCCGCGTTTCGTCGCGCCGCTGTTCGTCCATCCGGCGCAAGACCTGCCGCGAGAGCTGCTGGGTGGCGAGCATCGCCCGTTCGAGCTGCTTGCCCTTCTCCTCGCTGACGCTTTTGCCCAAGCTTGGCGCGCCTTCGCCTTTGCGCTGACCCATGACATGAGCGAGCCGCGCCATGAGCGCCCGGGCGCCGGTCTCGTTCGGATCCTGAGGGAGCGCCTGGGCTGGCATGGGGAAGGGAGGCGTCATCATCGCCTGTTGCATTTGCGCAGGCGTCAAGGCGGGCCCAGCGCCTGTTGGGGCCTCGCGGCGCATGCGTCCGACCATCACGGGCGCTGCATGCTGCACCGGGGCTTGTGGGGCGTTTTCTTGTCCGCCGCCCATGCCGACTGCGCCGAGCGGAATCTCTGGTCCTTGGGAAATGCGGAAGGCCAAGTCTTGCATGACCGTGCGGGTCTCTTCCGCCGACCGCGACGCCGCTTCGATCGCGCTCACAATTCTCAGATTCTGATCGCTCGCCTCCTGGTTCATCGAGGCGAGCTGTGCCGCCAGGTCCCGCTGCGATCTGGCGAGGCCGGTCAAAACCTCTCCCAAAGCGGTCCGGCTCTCGGCTTCCGCAGATTGTCTGAGGCTGGTGGCCAGGGCGAACATGGTGGCGTTCATGTCCGACAACAGACGATTGGTTTCATGGCTCTGCTGTTCGTTGCGCTGCAGCTGCTCAAGCAGCGCCGCGGAATCATCGCTGACCGACAAAGTGCTCCGCTGATGACTTTGGGCGTGCGCAGAGATTTGGGTCGGCTCAGCGACATGATCGGCCATCTCCAGATGCGCCAGATCAATCAAGCAGGCCTCGAACTCGTTGCGCACAGCCTTCATGGCGCTGATCATGAAGCGATCCAAGACGCCTATGACCATTGAGAAGAGCAGACCGAACAGGGACGATGAGAATCCCACCGACATGCCGTGCAGGGGCTTTTTCATCCCCTCGATCATGGCGTTAAAGCCGCCGCCGCCGTCTCCGCCAAGGCTGCCGATCAATTCGCCCACGGACGAGACCGTCTTCATCAGGCCCATAAAGGCGCCCAGAAGCCCTAAAAACACCAGAAGGCCGCCAAAATAGCCCATTGTGGCTTGGGCGTCCTTGATCCGATGATCGACATCGCCGACCAGGATATGGATGGTTTCCGTCGGCAGCTGCCCTTTATTGCGGGTCAGCAATTCTTCCGTCACCAGACGGTAACCATAGCCCAAGAGCTTTGGCTTCTTGAACACCCTGGCCGGGGAGTTCACCACGTCTTGGGAGGGTCTTGGCTCGCCGAAATCGACCCGCAGCGCATCCAGCGCCTTCTTCTCGTTCCGCATTTGCAGAACATTGTTGATGCTGATCCCGGCCGCGAGCAGGAACACGCCGACGATCGTGAGATTAAGGGCGGCTTTCGCCATGATCCCTTCGATGACGAATTCGTGCGCGTAAATCCCAAGCCCTGCAAGACCGATCAGAAACACAAACTGCCGAATGATCGCTTCGCGGATCTTTCCGTTGAGATCCACTCTCGGGCCAAGCTTGGCCTGCATGAGAGCAGCCCGTCCCTGTTGGGCGGGCGCTTGGCTATCCTCCTCTGACCAGCCGACAGGCAAAGGCTGCCGCGCGCCGGTCGCCGCCCGCGATGGCGGCGCAGCGCCGTTACGGTTTGACAATGACACGTACTGCATGGACGCCCTCTGTAGCCTCAACCGCGCGCACTTGCGCCGAAATGGATGTGGCCGGCACGCCGGCGCGGATCAAAACATTGCGCGCCACCAGCGCGCGATAATAGGCGAGCCGCTCGGCCTCCGAGACGGTGCTCGTCGTGGGAGCCTCTGACCAGATCTCCAATGAAGCGCCTGGTGGGATATTAGCCCGCTGAATAAGCGCAATCGCCTGTTCTTGAATGGCCCTGCCGACACGCACGGCGGCTGGCTCGAACTCCAGCGTGAATAAAACATCGGCGCTTTGGACGATTTCACCGCCTTCGACCGACTCGTCCTGGTCGCTCTCCACCGTGAA
>JAGWZH010000005.1 GCA_018971945.1 Alphaproteobacteria bacterium
GGCGGCCTTTTGGGTAGGCGCAGAAGGTTTTCGGCGGTCTCAGGGGCGGTCAAGCCGCGACGGCCTCACCCCAGGCGTTAAACCCTGCCCAGCGGGGCGCGCCCGGCAGATACATGGTTTCGGTCCAGATCAGGCGGAAGCCCGCGGCCTCAATGAGGCTTGGGGCGTCCCTGGTCAGACGGCAGCCGCCGGCCAGGCGGGACCAGAGGGGTTCCAGACGACGTTGGAAACGGGCGAGTCTCGGGTCGGGGGCCAGACCGTGTTCGCAGAACAAGAGCCTGCCGCCAGGCCTAAGGGCGCGGCGGGCCGCGTTCAGGGCCGCGGTCGTATCCGAAACGGTGCATAACGCGTAGGTGAGAACCACCGTGTCGACGCTGGCGTCCGGCACAGAGAGGCGCTCCGCGCTTTCAAGACGAACCTCAACCGGAACAGGGCTCGAAGCGATCGCCTTCTCGGCTTGGCTGATCATGCCCAAGCTCGGCTCGACGGCGATGACGCGGGCGACTTTGGCGGGATCGTAAAATGGCAGATTCAGCCCCGAGCCAAAGCCCAACTCCAAGACGACGCCCTCGGCCTGCGGGGCGATCTTGGCGCGCTGTTTGGCAATCGGCTTTGCGCCGCAGGCGCAGCCGATCAACCGGGGCAGAATATAGCGGTCGTAAAAACCCATCCGCTTCATCGCCGCCGACGGGTGTTGCCGAAAATGCCCCGGACAATCTCGCGGGCTATGGCGGAGAAGACATTCGAGGCGATGCGCCCGCCCTGGCGCTCCAAGGCGCTGGCGCGAGACCGGCCGCCGCCGCCGCGAGAGCCGCTGGAGCGGCTCCGCTCGCGCGCCTCTCGCTCTTTGTCCTGGGCGGCCTTCTGCTCGGCGCGAACGGCTTCGGCTTCGGCCTGGGCCGCACGACGGGTCAAGATTTCGTGGGCGCTCTCGCGGTCGAGCGTTTGATCATATTTCGCGGAGTAACCGCTCTCGGCGATCAGGCGTCGGCGTTGGTCGGCAGAGACCGGACCAACTTTTGAGTTGGGCGGGCGCACCTTGGTGCGGGCCACAGGGGTCGGCGCACCCTTGTCATCAAGGGTTGAGACCAGCGCCTCGCCAACGCCGAGCTCTTGGATTTCCTTAGCGACATCCACGCCCGGATTGGCCCGGAACGAGGCGGCGGCGGCGCGGACCGCCTTCTGGTCGCTTGGGGTGTAAGCGCGAAGCGCGTGCTGCACGCGGTTGCCAAGCTGGGACAGCACGATGTCGGGCACATCCGCCGGGGATTGGGTGATGAAGTAGATGCCGACCCCTTTGGAGCGGATCAGACGGGCGACTTGTTCTATCCGATCCAGGAGCGATTTGGGCGCGTCTTTGAACAGCAGATGGGCTTCGTCGAAGAAAAAGACGAGCTTCGGTTTGTCGAGGTCGCCCGCCTCGGGCAGACCTTCCCAAAGCTCGGACAGGAGCCACAATAGAAACGTCGCATAAAGGCGCGGCTGTTGGATCAGCCGCTCGGCGGCGAGAAGATGGATAACGCCCCCGCCGCTCGGACCAGGCTTCAGCATGTCCTGGAGATCAAAGGCCGGCTCGCCGAAAAAATGATCCGCGCCGTCCATCTCCATCTGCAAGAGTTTGCGCTGCAGCGCCGCCACGGTTTGAGGGGTGACGAGGCCATATTTCTTGCCGATCTCGTCAGCGTTTTCGCTGATATAAGTGAGCAGGGCGCGGAAATCCTTGAGATCAAGCAGCAGGTTGTCGCCGCCTGAGGGGGCTTTGGCCGAGGGCAGGCCTTCATCGGCGATCTTGTAGGCGATGGTGATGGCGCCCTCCTGCGCCTCCGTGGCCTCAAGGATTCTGCTCATCAGAAGGGGGCCCATCTCAAACACCGTGGTCCGGATCGGGTGGCCGAGCTCTCCATAGACGTCCCACAGAACGCAGGTTTGGGCACCGGGCTTCAGGGCGACGCCGATCTCCTCGGCGCGCTTGACCGCCCAACCAGGGGGAGGATCGCCCGGGACGGCGCAGCCCGACAGATCGCCCTTCACATCGGCGGCGAAAACATTCACGCCCGCGGCGGCGAACTGCTCAGCCAGAACTTGAAGCGTGACGGTCTTGCCGGTGCCAGTGGCGCCAGCGATCAAGCCATGGCGATTGGCGCGTTTGAGCGTGATGGCCTGGGGACCATCGGGGCTGCCGCCAATCAGAATCGTCGCGCTCATGGCTTTCTCGTCCGTCGCAGTGTGAATCGCTAATCCCCCGACCATGGCGCAGAGCCGGCTGCGGCGCCACTCCGGATCGCGGAACCCGACCGACCAGGTGTGGCGTTTTGTCTCGGAACGCGGGATCCCTTTCCGTCTCCGTCTCCGTCTCCGTCTCCGTCTCCGTCTCCGTCTCCGTCTCCGTCTCCGTCTCCGTTTCTGGCGCGGTCGGGCGGCGATTGGCCGTTCAACGTCTGGTTGAACGACGTTCAGCGCTAGGGCATTAAATCGTTTCGTTTTCCGCTTGCGCGCTCGCACCTCGAGTGCAAGATGGGTGGAAACTCAGGTTTCGTTTGTCTTTTGCGCGCAGCTTGCAGTAGGGTTAGAAATTACGGTTTCGCCAAGGTTCTAGCCCCTCCAGGGCCCCTGGCAGACGAGAACAGGCCTCCGCGTGCGTCCCCCACCCAGCCTGCGAGCGAGGCCTGCAGACGCCGCCGATGGTTCGCCATCGGCGGCGTCGCCTTATTCGCCCGCCTGCACGATCAGAGACCCAGGATGCTCGTCCCTGCAACGGGCCTCTGCCCCAGAAAGACGTCTTCACCAGGGAAGCTCAGCGCCCGTGTAGTCAAAGAATCGGCCGCTATCGGTCTTTGTTAGGCGTTGCAGCAAAGCGGCCTGGCCCGCGGCGGAGTCGCCGACATCGACGGGCGCGCGGGGCCCGCCCATGCGTGTTTTCACCCAGCCAGGATGAAGGGCGACGACGATGAAGCCCTCGTGGCCCAAGTCCAGCGCCAGGGACTTGGTGATCATGTTGAGGCCGGCTTTCGCTGCACGATAGGCGTAGAAACCTCCGGATCCGTTGTCAGCGATAGAGCCCATGCGGCTCGACTGATTGGCGATGATCTTGCGCGCGCCCCGCCGGAGATTGGGCAAGAGCGCCTGTGTCAGCAACAAAGGGGCAAGGGCGTCGACGCGGATGGTCGTCATAAACGCCTCCGGATCGATACCAGCCAGAGACTGTTTCTCGCCGCCATAGATCCCAGCATTATTGAACACAAGATCCAGAGGTTTGTCTTGGAGGGCGGCGGCGATCCGATCTGGTGCGCCCAGGTCCTCGGCGTCGTAGGCGATCAGGTTGACCTGGCCGCTCTCAGCGAGAGGGGTTAATGCGTCAGCAGCGAGCGGGTCGCGCACGGCGGCGTAAACATGGCGCCCAGCGGCGGCGAAGCGCTTCACATGTTCAAGTCCGATGCCTCGATTCGCCCCTGATACAAAAACACTTTGCATTAATTTGCTCCCTCGTAGGATGAAATTGCCCTCTACCCCTGGCTATGGCGAAAACGGTCGCACGCCACCTCCAAGAGTTGCGCCCCGCGCCGGCGAGAGTAGGGTCGCGCCACTTTCTCGGAGGGCTGCATGGACAGCGGCGAACACCAGTTCAAGGCGACGCGGGATGAGTTCCTGGCTCTGGCGGCGGCCGGACCCTATCCCGGTTTCAAGGACAAGTCGCTGCTGACGGGGACGGCGCAAGCCTTTCTGCGAGACATGTACGATGACGCAGGGCCTGATGAAATCGTCGGATTGTCAGCGGATGATTTTTTGACGCTGGCCCATGATTTCTGGATCTGGCGCGGCGAGGCCGCGAAAGGCGGGGTGCGGCTGCGGGCCGGGGTCGGGGCGCATGGGGCGGTCTTGGCTCGGGACATCCTGGAAATCGCCGGGCCAGACATGCCCTTCTTGGTCGACAGCGCCATGGGAGAACTCGCCGACCAGGGCCTTTCGGCTATCGCCATGTTCCACCCAGTCGTGGCGGAAGCGGAGGAGAAAGGCCGGCGCTCATTGATCCAAATCCACCTCCCGCCGCTTTCGCAAAGCATGGGCGAAGCGCTGGTCGCGGGCATGAAGGCCACGCTCGCGGACGTGCATGTCAGCGTCAAAGACTTTACCGCGATGAAGCGGCGCATGACCGATTGTGCGGACGAACTGGCGCGGTCGAAGGCTGGGGTGGACCGGGAGGACAGCGCAGAGGCGATCGCGCTTTTGCGGTGGTTGGCCGCAGACCGGTTCACGTTTCTGGGAGCGCGGGACTATGTCTATGCGCGGGACGCAGGCGGCGCGCTGACCCATGAAGAGCCGGAAATCCTTGCCGAAACCGGACTTGGCTTGCTGCGCGATCCCGAGCGATACGTGCTGAGGCGCTCGGCGGAGCCCTTCATGCTGACCCAGGAGCTGCAACGGCTTGTTGATGAGAAGACGCCGTTGATCGTGTCGAAATCAACGCTCCGCTCCCGGGTGCATCGGCGGACGGCGGCCGACTATATTGGGGTGAAGCGCTATAATGACGAGGGCGTATGCATCGGGGAAACGCGGTTTGTCGGGCTCTTCACCTCCGACGCCTATAACGAAATGACGCGAGAGATCCCCGTCCTGCGCCGCAAAGTCCAAGGCGTGATGGAGGAGGCGGGCTTCCCCGCAGGCAGCCATAATCAAAAAACGCTCGCAAACATCCTGGAAACCTACCCAAGGGACGAGTTGTGGCAGATCGAGCAGCAGGATCTGACAAGGATCAGCCGCGGCATTCTGCACCTGATCGATCGGCCTCGGCCGCAATTGTTTTTGCGGCGCGATCGCTTCAATCGGTTCGTGTCCGCGCTCGCTTATCTGCCCAAGGACCGCTTCAACACGGCTTTGCGTGAAGCGGTGGGACGACGGATCGCCGAAGCCTTCGGCGGGGAAGTGGAGAGTTTCTTTCCAACCCTTAGCGATGGGCCTTTGGCGCGCGTGCATTTCACCATCGCCCATATCGATCGCAACCGGCCCGAGCCCGATCTGAAGGCGCTCGAAGCCGACATCGCCGCGCTCACCCGGACCTGGGACGACAGCCTCGATGAGGCGCTCGCTGCGGCCGCGCTTGACGAGGCGACCAAAGACCTCTGGCGGCGACGCGCGCGCGGCGCGTTCACAGCGGGCTATCGCGAACGCTTCTCGGCGGATGAAGCCGTGCGTGATCTGACCGAAATCGCCCAGACCCCGGACAGCCTGCCCCTGCAGGTGCGGGCCTATCGCTGGGACGGGGATCCCCCCGCCGCGCTCCGCTGCAAGATCTACGCGCGCGGGAAGACGCTGCCTTTGTCGAGCGCCCTCCCAATCCTTGAAAATATGGGGCTTTTTGTCGATTCGGAGCTCAATTTCGCCGTGCGGCTCGGGGCTTTCGCCGAGCAAGCGGCGCTCTCCGTTTTCATCCATGATATCGAGATGCGATCCGCGAACGGCAAGCCGGTCGATTTCGCTGCGGTGGAACGGTCTTTCGAGGAGGCCTTCACCGCCATCTGGACAGGCAAGGCGGAAAACGACGGCTTCAACGCACTCATCCTGGCTTTGGGGGTCAGCTGGCGCGAAGCCGCCCTGATGCGGGCCCTGGCGCGCTACCGGATGCAGTCAGGCCTCGATCCCTCCCAGAAAGTGATCGAGGCGGCGCTCTCGGATCATCCCGAGATCACAGCGCAGATCTTGGCCTTGTTCCGGGTCCGGTTCGATCCGTCCCTGCCCGAACCGATCCCTGAGCGGAAGAATTGGGCCCTGCAGATCCAAGCCAAGATCGAGGCGGCGCTGAACGAGGTGGCGAGCCTCGATGCGGACCGGGTCCTCAGGCGGCTCGCAGCGCTCGTTATGGCGATCACCCGGACGAATTATTTCCAGTTGGGCGCGGACGGACAGCCCAAACCGGCGATGGCGTTCAAAATCGCCAGCCAGAGCCTTGAGGACTTGCCGCTGCCAAAGCCTTATCGGGAAATCTGGGTCGCTGGACCGGAAGTGGAGGGCGTCCATTTCCGCTTCGGCAAGGTGGCTCGGGGGGGGCTGCGATGGAGCGACCGGCGCGACGATTTCCGCACCGAAGTGCTTGATCTCGTGAAAGCGCAACAGGTGAAAAACGCGATCATCGTCCCTGTGGGCGCCAAAGGCGGCTTCTTTCCCAAGCAGTCGCCGCCGCGCGACCAGCGCGACGCCTATCAGGCGGCGGGAATCAGCGCCTACAAGACCTTCTTGAGGAGCCTGTTGGACATCACCGACAATATCACGCCGAAAGGCGTGCAGCCGCCGCAGCAGGTGGTGCGGTGGGATGAAGACGACCCCTATCTGGTGGTGGCGGCTGACAAAGGCACCGCGACCTTTTCCAATATCGCCAACGCCATATCAGAAGAGTACGGCCACTGGCTGGGGGACGCGTTCGCTTCAGGCGGGGCGCAGGGCTACGACCATAAGGGGATGGGGATCACCGCAAAGGGCGCCTGGGAGGCGGTGAAAAGGCATTTCCGAGAGATCGGCAAGGATATCCAGAACGAACCCTTCAGCGTGGTGGGCGTCGGGGACATGAGCGGCGACGTCTTCGGCAACGGGATGCTGCTTTCGCGGCGCATCAAGCTCCTGGCCGCTTTTGATCACCGCGACATCTTCATCGACCCCACGCCCGACTGCGAAACAAGTTTCAAGGAACGCGCCCGTTTGTTTGGCCTGGAACGGTCAAGTTGGCAGGACTATGACAAAAGCCTGATCTCAGAGGGCGGCGGGGTCTTTTCGCGGGGGCTCAAATCGATCCCGCTTAGCCAGCAGATGAAGGATCTGACCGGCCTGCAGGGGCAGCAGGCGACGCCTTCGGCGCTGATGGCGGCGCTGCTTAAGACCGATGTGGAGCTCATGTGGTTCGGCGGCATCGGCGCCTTCGTCAAAGCGCGGTCCGAAACACACGCCCAGGCCGGCGATAAAGCCAATGACGCTCACCGCGTGGACGCGGAAGACCTTCGCGCCAAGGTGATCGGGGAAGGCGCCAATCTCGGCGTCACGCAGGCCGGACGGATCGCCTTCGCCCGCAAAGGCGGGCGGATCAATACCGACGCGGTGGACAATTCCGCCGGGGTGGACACCTCAGACCATGAGGTCAATATCAAGATCCTGCTGCAGGACGTGATGGCCACAGGCGGGCTGTCGCTGGAAGCGCGAAACGGCCTGCTCGCGGCCATGACCGACGACGTCGCAGGATTGGTGCTCAAACATAATTATGATCAGACCTTGGCGCTGACGCTCGCGCAAGCGACGGCGGCGGCGGACCTTGACAGCCATGAGCGTTTCATCGAGCGGTTGGAGGGTGCGGGCAAGCTTGTTCGATCGGTCGAGGGTCTGCCCAGCGCGGAAGATATAAGGGCCTTGCGCGAGGCGCGCCTGGGACTGACCCGGCCGGAACTCGCCAAACTGATCGCCTACGCCAAAATCGATCTGTTCGATGCGCTTGTGGATAGTTCCGTTCCGGATGATCCGCATTTCGCGGACACGCTGCGCGCCTATTTCCCGCCGCAGCTCAGCCTCTACGAAACACAGATGGAGCGGCACCGCCTGCGGCGCGAGATCATCGCGACGCGATTGGCGGACGCATTGATCAATTTCGGCGGACCGACCTTCATCGATCGGGTGCGCGACACAGTGCGGGCGAAACCGGTCCAGGTGGCGGCGGCGTTCGAGGCGGCACGGACAATTTTTCACTTCGATGCCCTCGCTGCGCGGATCAATGCGCTCGATGCAAAGATTCCCGCGGCGGCGCAGACTGGGCTCCATCTGGAGATCAGCGCCGCGCTGCGGCGGATCGTGGCTTATCTTGCGCGGCGCACGGGGCCTACCGGACAGGCCTTGGCGATCGGGCCGACCATCGCGCAGTACCAGGCGGCGGTGGAGGCGCAGCTTGAGGACGCCGCAGCATGCCTCACCGCGCAGGAGCTCGAGGGCTGCGCTGCCCGGCAGGCCGGTTTCGAAATGGCCGGCGCGCCCGCTGATCTTGCGCATGACGCGGCGCTCCTGCCTGTCATGATGGCGGCGCTGGATGTCGCAGATCTCGCGGCCAAAAGCGGCTGGCCCGTGCGGGCGGCGGCCCAGCTCTATCGGGCGGTCGGGGCGGCGTTCGGCCTCGATCGGCTTCGGGGCGCGGCGGCTGAATTCAAGCTGACCGAGCATTGGGACCGTCTGGCGGTCCGTCGCGCCGTGGAAGAGATCTATGAGGACCAAAGGGCGCTCGCGGAAGCGGCGATCGCGGCGACAGGAAACGCGCCGCTGACTGGCGACAAGGCCTGGGCCGAGACCGCCGCCAAAGCCTGGATGGACAAGCTCGGCGGCCAAGCCAGCTTGGCGCGCTCCACTTTCGCCGAGCTTGACGGGCACGGCGGCTGGACTTTCGCCAAGCTCATGATCGCTGCGGCCGAGTTCAACGCCCTCGCCAAAGCGGTCAGAGGCTGAGCGCGCTCTCGATCAACAGCGCCCGGGTTTCTGCGGCGCGGCGGGGATTGAAGCGCATCCGAGGGTCTTTGATGTCCGGTTCGTCGAAGGCATGGGTCGCTTCAGGAAAGTGGATAAGCCCTATATCGGGGCTGCGTCGACGCAAGCCCTCGAGCACCGCTTTCGGCCGCCGTACCCCCACAACGCTGTCGCGGCCAGCGAGGATGGCCGTTGTTTTGGGGTAAAATCGCCACCCGTGACGGCCCGAAAGGCTCGCCGCCCCGCAATAGGGATAGACCAAGAAAGCGCCGGCCAATCCCGCCAAGGGCTCTGGCGGCGCATCTTCAAGACCTGTGACGGCGGCGATACGCTCGTGCGGCAAAGCGAGCGCGTCCATGATTGTCCATGCGCCATGGCTCCACCCCGCAGCGAGGATGCGGCCGGGATCGGCCCAAGGCTGCAGGCGGACCCAGGGGTAGAGCGCGAATAGATCAGACGCCCGCTCGCTCCCCCATAGGCGCAATCCGGTGCAAACCAGGGCGTAGGCCTGCGCGGTCGAAATCCCGCGATGGGCGAAGCTGTCGATCACCACAGCGGCGACGCCCGCAGCGGCCAGGCTCTCGGCATAGGCTCTTTGAAAAGGTTTACACCCGCCGCAGCCATGCATCTGTAACACGACCGGAAATGGGCCCCGTCCTTCCGGTTTGACGATCTGGAGCGCGGGCAGAAGACGGGCTAAGTGGGTCTGCTGCAGCGAGCGGCGCGCGGCGGGCGCGGATAAGAAGACCCTGGCCATGAGACACGACCGCCTCCTTGCGGTCTCAGCATCATCTTGGCGGTCTTTTCAGAGGCTGAAAACAGAGGGTGGCGCTGGGCCTCGGCTTGGGCCATCTTCTCAACGCCTTTTTGCGGAGCGACGCATCGATGCGGTTTATGGGTTTTGCGGCTTTGGCGGTATGGGCGGTGACGGCGTGCGGCGGCGCGCCGCCGGCAGGGAGCGATCCCGAGGCGGTCGTGGAGGCGCTCTACCAGCCTTATGTCAGCAACGCGGCGACTGTGCCGGCTTTGGAAAACGCAGCGCCCTGGACCGAGGATTTGCGCGCAATGCTTGTCCATACCGCCGATCATGTGGACGGCGGCTTGGGCTTTGACCCGCTCATCGATGGGCAGGACTATGAAATCACAGATCTTCAGGTCAGCACGGCGGAGGGCCCAGCGGAAGGTCAGACCGTGGTGGACGCGCAATTCACCAATTTTGAAGACAAGGTCACCGTCAGTTTCGATTTCGTCGAGGCCGAAGACGGCTGGCGGATTGCAGATGTCCACACCGAGGAATGGACGCTGCGGGGCGTGCTTGCCAGCGCCGGGGTCACGCCCGCTTCGGCGGCGGCCGCATCGGGGGAGTGAGGCTCATCGTCGCCTGAACCCCGGGCCGCTTTTTTCGTCTTGCGCCCCTCGGAGCGAAGAGAACCGCCACCACGATCAGCCCGCGGCGACGGCCATGATCGATCTCACCGACACAAGCGCTCAAGGCTTGACCTCGCCTGTTATCAAAGGCCGGCTTGATGCAGATCCTGCGATGGGACGTGTCAATGTCTAAAGTGTCTTAGCCCGGTGAAGACCATCGCGAGCCCGGCTTGATCGGCGGCGGCGATCACATCTTTGTCACGGATTGACCCCCCGGGCTGGATGACGGCCCTCGCGCCGGCTTCCGCGGCCTGCAGCAGACCATCGGGGAACGGAAAGAAAGCGTCTGAGGCGCACACCGAGCCGATCGTGGCCGGCGCCTCGCCTTGAAGGCTTGCGTCTTCCGCCTTGCGGCGCGCGATGCGGGCGGAGTCCACGCGGCTCATTTGACCCGCGCCGATCCCCACCGTCGCGCCCGCCTTGGCGTAGACGATGGCGTTGGACTTCACATGCTTGGCGACGCGGAACGCGAAAAGCATGTCGGTCAGCTCCTCAGGTGTGGGTTGGCGTTGGGTCACGACGCGGAGATCGCCCTCCAGGACGCGGCCATTATCGCGGCTTTGGACCAAAAGCCCGCCAGCCACGGACTTCACCGAGAGGCCAGGCGCGGCGGGGTCGGGAAGACCGCCAGTGAGAAGAAGTCGGAGGTTCTTTTTCCGGGCGAAGACGGCCACGGCGTCTTCATCAGCGTCCGGCGCGACGACCACTTCTGTGAAGATATCGGCGATCGCTTCAGCGGCGGCCTTGTCAAGCCGGCGGTTGACGGCCACGACCCCGCCGAAGGCGGAGACGGGATCGCAGGCGAGGGCGCGCTGATAGGCTTCGAGCAGAGAACCGCCCAGAGCGGCTCCGCAGGGATTGGCGTGCTTGATGATCGCGACGGCGGCTTTATGGGCAGGCTCGAACTCAGCGACGAGCTCGATGGCGGCGTCGGTGTCGTTGAGGTTGTTGTAGGAGAGCTCTTTGCCTTGAATCTGACGGGCGGTGGCGACGCCAAAGCGCTTTTCGTCGTTCAGATAGAGGGCGGCGGTTTGATGCGGGTTTTCGCCGTAGCGCAGAGGCTGGCTGAGCCTGCCGCCGAAGGCGCGCCAGGGCGGTGCGGGCTCTTGGAGCGCACTCGCCCACCAGGCGCTGATGGCGGCGTCATAGGCGGCGGTGCGTCCAAAGGTCTTGGCGGCGAGGCGCTTGCGCGTGGCCTCGGTCGTTCCGCCATGAGCGGCCAGCTCTTCAAGCACAGAGGCGAGGTCGCCCCCGTCGACGCACACGGCGACATAGCCGTAATTCTTCGCTGCGGCCCGGAGCATGGCGGGGCCGCCGATGTCGATGTTCTCGACGCACTCTTCGAAGCCCTTGCCGGCGGCGACTGTGGCTTCGAAAGGATAGAGATTGACATAAAGCAGATCGACGCCCTTGACGCCGTGATCGACCATGGCCTTGGCGTGGGCGGGATCGTCGCGAAGAGCCAAAAGCCCGCCATGCACCATCGGGTGAAGGGTCTTCACGCGGCCGTCCATCATTTCGGGGAAGCCGGTCAGCTCAGCCACATCGATGACGGGCAAGCCTTCCGCGGCGAGGACCGCTCTGGTCCCGCCGGTCGAGACAATCTCAACGCCAAAACCGATCAAGGCTTTGGCGTGGTCAATCAGGCCGGTCTTGTCAGACACCGATATGAGGGCGCGCTTGATTGGGCGCAAGGCAGTGTGCATCGGGGCGGCTCCAGAGCAAGCAGGCTCGTTAGAAGCGCCCGCGGACCGGGTCAACCAGGTCAATCCATCCGCGCCATGCTCCAGCGCACCCGATTGGTCTTCTCCCTCTCGTCCCCGCTTATCAGCGCGGCGCCACTGAGCACAATCTGCTGGGTCCGCTGCGGTTTGAGACTGCCGCCGAGATAAATGCTCTCTTCCAGGCGACAGTCCGCGTCACAATGAAACCTCCATCGCGCGCCATTGGTGGTCTCGATCAAAACCGTTCTGCTCTCGGCCTGTTCCGCGCGGCAGGTGGGGTGGAGATGAAAGCGAACCGCGAACGGGATGAGGCGGCTCCCGCGCCCCGCCTTCTGGTCCAAAGGCCGCCCAAGCTGGTCGTGACCTATGATCTTGCGGCCTTCCCAATCCATGAAGATGATGCGGGTGGCCGTGAGGTTGAAAGCCTCCTTGTAGCCGTCGTGATGGCCTATGACCCATGTCCCGGTGTCGTCCTGGCTCCGCGTCGCATAAATATTCGGACCCGTCGGGTAGGCTGCGCCGCGGCCCCGCCTTGGTTGGCTGAAAGGGCTTGAGAGGCTGTCGGCCAAGATCAAGGTGGAGTGGGCCGCGGTGCCTCTGGCGGCGGCGCGCCACTCTGGGTCGAGCTCGCGGCCGGCGCCGACATTGACGAACACGCGGTCCTTGCCGCAGCTGAACTCGATGGCGAGCGCTCCGGCATGGGCGCGGCCCGCGAAGGCGGACGGCGGCGGGCGTCGCGCCACATCCATGAGCAGGGTCAGGTCGCCCGACCGCAAACGTTGATAGCCTGATTGGTTGGCGTAGTCGAAGCCGCGGGCCTCGCCGCCGGCGGCGGCCAACGCCCCGGCGACCGCCGCCGCGCCGCCCTCTCCGCCGCCCTGGAAACAGGCCAAGGCGCCGTCGCCAAGGCTCAAGAAACGCAACATATTGGCCATGCGTCCGATCGCCACCCGCAGATTGCGCGAAGGGGCGTTGTTGGCGCGGGTCAAGGCGGTTTCGGCGATGATCATCTCGCAAAGAGCGTTGAGAAGGGTCTCAGGGCTCCGGCTTTGGTGGCCGCCATCTGAAAGAATTTGGCTCGCCTCGGCCTCCAGCAGCATCTCCTCGCCCTGGTCGCGCAGTGGATCGGCCTCAGGCAGGCCTGCGGCCGAAGCAGCGACAAGGGCCGCACCGGCGGTGATGCGTGCGCTCGGCTCGCGGATGTCTTTCGCCGCAAACATGAGGTGCCGGGCCTGGCGGCCGAGCGATTGCAAGGCGGTGCTGGAGGCGGGGCCCCGCGACAAGGCCGGGCCGCCATGGCAGAGCCAAGCCAGCAGCCGCTCGGCCGTCAGCTCCGGCGCCCAAGCCGACGCGTGCCAGCGGCCGAAGCCTTCGACCCAGGTATCGATCAGCCGGACGACAGCCTCCGTGGCTCCAGGCGCCTGGGCGAGGTCCCGGAGCCAACCAAAGGCGTGGAGGCGGGCTGAGAAATAGGGAGAAGGAGCGGGTTCGCTCCACGGGACGGGATGGAGCCCACTCAAACGCTCCGCCCCCAATCGCCACATGCCGCGCAGCAGGTCAGCGCCAAGGACCGGGTCGCCTGGGCGCGGATCTTCGCTAATCAAGGCCACGCTTAGGGGGTCGGCGCCGCGGAGACCGATGCGGTAAAAGGGCGTGGAGCGCCACTCTTCGGCGGCGGCGCTCAACAAAGCGCGAAGGGGATTTTGCGGAGGGGTTGGATCGTTCAAAAGGCCCCCTGTCCGCCGCCGGCCCGCTTCAAAGCTTTGATGTTGTCGGCGTAGGCCGCCGGCCCGCCTTTGAAGACGGCGGTGCCTGCGACCAAAGCTTGCGCGCCCGCCGCAAGGCAGGCCGGCGCGGTCTTGTCGGTGACGCCGCCGTCGACCTCCAGAAGAATATTCCGACCGGACGCGTCAATGCGACGGCGAACCTGTTCGATCTTGCGCAACTGGCTGTCAATAAAGGCCTGGCCGCCAAAGCCAGGATTGACGCTCATCACAAGCACGAGGTCGACAAGATCCATGACTGGCTCCAAGACCTCGACAGGGGTGCCGGGATTGAGCGACACGCCGGCCTTGGCCCCGCACGCGCGAATGGCCTGCAGCGTGCGATGGATATGAGGACCTGCCTCAGGGTGGACGGTCAGGATATCAGCGCCAGCGTCACGGAAGGCTCCGATAAAGGGATCGACCGGGGCGATCATCAAATGCACGTCCAATATGGTTTTCACATGAGGGCGCAAGGCTTTGACCACGGCCGGCCCGATCGTCAAATTCGGGACGAAATGGCCGTCCATGACATCGACATGGATCATGTCGGCGCCGGCCGTCTCCACAGCGGCGATTTCATCGCCCAGGCGCGCAAAATCCGCCGCCAGTATCGAGGGGGCAATCAGGGGGGGTGACATGCCGCTCGCGGGTATCAGCCTCCGGCCTTCCGCGCAAGCGGCCGCGGATTGAGTGGCGGATTGAGCCGAAAGCGCTGCGAAGGGACCCTAGCGGGGGATTACCCGCGCACGGTCGCCATATTCGACATAAACCGCCGAGCCAGGCTCGATATAGAGGTCCGCGCCCTGGACGATATTGACGACCTGGCCGTTGGAGAGGCGCACAGTGTAGCCGAAGCCTTGGCGGCGGGTGACGCCCTCCTCGATCGCTGCGCCGGCGAGCCCGCCAAGGACCGCGCCGGCGATGGCGCCGATGGCTTGCTCTTCGTCGCCGCCGCCGATCTGGCTCCCGGCGACGCCGCCGACTGCGGCGCCGGCGGCCGGGCCCACGATCGTGCGGGTCCCCTCAATGCGCACGGGGCGGACCCTCAGCACCACGCCCTCCTCCACCCGGGTGACCTGGCCGACTTGGCCGCGAGAATAATCTCCCGCGCCCACGCCTGAGGCGCAGGCGCCAAGCGCCGCCGCAAGGCCTAAAGCTGTCGCCGCCATCATCGCTTTCTGGATCGCCATGGTGCGTTGGTCTCCAAACATGGTCGTTCAGCGGGCTTATCCCGGGATCTTGGGGCGATCATAGGGCGGGGCGCCTGAACCGGGGATGAATTGGCTCTGGGCGCAGGCTTCAGGCTCAGGCTTTGATGAAGCGGGCGGCGAAAAAGCCGTCGACGCCGCCTTCCCCCCCATAATCGCTGGGGGTCGTGCGGAGCCAGCCTTGGGGCGTGAGCAAAGCGTTCGGGACCTCTTCGGTCGTGATCGGATGGGCGATCAAGCCTTCGGGCGGAGGCGAAGCGACGCCTTCGCCCTCTTCGGGTTCAAGCGAGCAGACGGCGTAGACGAGGACCCCGCCAGGTTTGAGAAAGCTTGCGGCGCGAGCCAGGAGCTGTTTTTGGCGAAGAGCAAGCGCTTCGATATCGCTGGGGCGGCGCAGCCATGCCACGTCGGGGCGGCGTCTGAGGGTGCCGGTCGCGGTGCAAGGCGCGTCAAGCAGCACCGCGTCGGCGGAAGCCTTCGGGGTCCATGCGAGGACGTCGGCGGACACCACTTCGGCGTTGAGTTTTGTGCGTTCAAGATTGGCGCGAAGGCGCGCGAGGCGCGCCTCGTCGCAGTCGACGGCGGTCACCCGCGCGCCTGCGGCGGCGAGCTGCATGGTCTTGCCGCCTGGGGCGGCGCAGAGATCCAGGACCGACCTGGCTTCGACATCGCCCAAGAGCAGAGCAGGAAGGCTCGCCGCCGCATCCTGCACCCACCAGTCGCCGGCGGCGAAGCCAGGCAGGGAGGTCAGGTCCGCGCCGGGAGCAAGGCGGCCGGCGCCGAAAGGGCCCGGCCTCGCCTCAGAGGGCAGATCTGCGCCCGGTTTGGCGCGGAGGTCCAAAGGCGGCTCTTGGCTCAAGATCTGGGCGATCGCCTCGGCTTGGGCATCGCCATAAGCCGCCCGCCAGCGATTGAAAAGCCAATCGGGCAAATTGGCCCCGGCAGGAAGCGCTGCGAAAAGATCCCGTCCTTCGCCCGCCACTTTGCGGAGCACGGCGTTGATCAAACGTGCGAAGGGCTTTGCGGTGCGGGCGCTGTTGGCCAGATCGACCGCTGTCGAAACCGCGGCATGGGGGGCTGCGTTAAGCGCCAGGATTTGCGCCGCGCCAATGCGCAGAATGGCGCGAGGGGTTTCGGCGCCCTGTTGCAAAGGGCGCTGCATGAAGCGGGCGAGAACCGCATCAATGCGGCCCAAATGACGCAAGGCGGCGGATGCTATGGCCCGGGCGAAAGCCCGATCGCGCCCTTCCAAAGGCTGGAAAGACTTCACCGTCTCCAGCGCAGTCTCGAGGGTGCGGCCCTCATCGGTGACGGCGGCGAGAAGCGCCGCCGCAGCGCGACGAACAGGATCGAAAGATGCGGCATGGGCCATGGGCCCCTGATGCGCCCGCGGCGCCCTAGGAGCAAGTCGCTCAGGCAGGTTGTTTTGGCGAGGCCGTTTTGCCAGGTCGTTTAGGCCGGGTCGTTTAGGCCGGGTCGTTTAGGCCGGGTCGTTTCAGGCGGTTTGGGAGGGCGATGCTGAAGGCGTGGTCCTGGCCGCAGGCTCCAAGACCGAGGCGGTAGGGGGAACGGCCGAGCCCGCTTTGGAAATAAGGCGTCAGCGGCCGGTGGACATTCTTTCGAAGGCCTTGGCCGCGCCGAATTTCAGGGTCGCGTTTTAGGGGACGCGTTCAGCCGGCGGCGGACCGGTTTGGATCCGGGCTAGACCATCGGGACGCTGGTGCGGCCGCCCTCGGCGGCGGGCGGGTTTGACCCGCCCAGCGGCCGCAGGCCCATCCCAGCGCCTAGCTTCATCAGGGCCTCAATGCGGTTTTTGGTGTTGGGATGGGTGGAGAACAGATTGTCCGCGCCCCGACCCGCCAAAGGGTTGATGATGAACATATGGGCCGTCGCCGGATTGCGCTCGGCGTCGATGTTCAACTGGCCGCGCGCGTATCGCTCGATCTTGTCAAGGGCGCTCGCCAAACTCTGCGGGTCCCCAGCGATTTCGGCGCCCACGCGATCGGCCTCATATTCGCGCGAACGGGAGATGGCCATCTGGACAATGGAGGCCGCGATTGGGGCCAGCACCATGATCGCTATGCCTGCAATAGGATTGGAATTGCCGGCGCTGTCGCGGGGGCTGAAGAACATGGCGAAGTTCGCGAGCATGGCGACCGCGCCCGCAATCGTTGCGGTGACGGTCATGGTGAGCGTGTCGCGGTTTTTGACGTGGGCCAGTTCATGGGCCATCACGCCGCGGATTTCCTCACGGGTGAGGAGGCGCAACAGGCCCGTGGTGGCCGCCACGGCGGCGTTCTCGGGATTGCGGCCGGTGGCGAAGGCGTTCGGCTGCGGGTTGTCGATCACATAGATTTTCGGGACTGGCATAGCCGCGCGCTGCGCCAAAGCCACCGTATCCTGGGCGTAATTGCGGATAAAGGCGTCGGGATGGTCAGGGCCGACCGCGACCGCCCGGAAGTGGCGCAACACCATTTTGTCCGCATTCCAGTAGGCAAAGGCGTTCATCGCGACCGCGACCCCGAGCGCGATGATCATGCCGCCAGCGCCGCCCACCCAAAAGCCCACGGCGCCGAACAGGGCCGTCAGGGCCGCCAACAGCATGAAGGTCTTGGTGTGGTTCATGGCCTGGGAAAGTCCTTTTTCCTGACGAGCAGGGGATCGAAATACCCTGTCGCGCATGATATGGAATTATGGTCGGTCGCCTTCAATATCTCAGGGGCCCTCTCCCCCAGGGCGATTGGCCCGATCAGGACCTTGTGATGACCCTCGCTTCGTCTCCGCCCAACGCCTCTCCCGGCAAAACGCTCTCGCCAGAGGCGATCCGGGCTCTTCAGGAGGCCGCGGCGCGCCGGGCGCAGGCGGAGGCTGCAAGCGAGGGCGTCCGGGAGATCGGCGGGCCCGCCGGCGAGGAGCCCACACGGTTCGGGGACTGGGAACGCAAAGGCCTGGCGGTGGATTTCTGACCCGTTTTGCAACAGCAGGGGGCGGGGCAGCGTTAAAATGCCCTATCCAAGCGAAGGCGGGCGCCGGCGGCGCCGTGCGTCCGGAGAAGGCGATTGAAGCATAGGTCTCTCGCCTCACAATCATGGCTGCGGCAAACGCCGAGGGATTGAACAGGGCGCGGCTCTGTCTTTTGATCTGATGGAAAAGGAGCGCCCATGCGCGCGATGAGCATAGCCCTTGCAGCGCTGACTTTGCTGGCGACGCCCGTGATGGCGACCGCACCGGCGTTCGCCGACGGCGTGGAGCGGCCGGCGGCGCCTTCGCCAGCCCGCCAGCGGCCTCGTCCGCCTCGCCCCGCAGATCCTGCGCCTCCGCCGCCGCCAGCGATCACGGAGTCGCGGCCTGTTCCCCTGCTCCCTCCCGCGCCGCCGCCGCCGCCGCCGCCGGTCAGCAATGAGATGCGCCTTTCGGACGCCTTCTTCATGACGGGCCTCGCTGGCGGCGTGGGGGCGGGTGTCGGCGAGACGGTCGTTTATGGCGGCGGCCGGCTCATCATCAGGGGCGGGGGCGCCGCCTTCTCCGGCGCGGGCCGGGACCTGTCGATGTTCCGGTCGCATCGCCATAGTCATGGCCATGGCGGGTCCCACCATGGCGGCGGCGGCGCGTGCCGTCGTTGCTGAGGACAGGGTCTTCAAGGGCCAAGCCTTGAGGGCAGGCCGGGCTTAACGAAACCGGCCTGAGAGACGCCGCCCTGAAGAGATGGGGGTGTCCCAGACGGGCTCTCAGAGGACGCGGCCTTGGGGGAAGGAGGCTAGGGGAGGGCGCGGATCCATCGCAAAGGCTTCCTCCGCCTCAATCGGTCCCTCGCGCGGGGCCTCCCAGACTTTGTGATCGCTCTCTTCGGCCAACCGACCCCCTGAGAAACCAACCGATGAGAAGCCGTCCCCGCGCATTGCACGGCGTGGCGAAAGCAGCTATGCGGGCCGCCTTTCCCCGCACAAAGGTGCGGAGTTGCAGGGGCGACCTCATGGCGCAGGCCGGGTCCGGCGCGCCGTCTTCCGATGACGACGCATCCAAGAAGCACGACGGCGCGCCCAATGGCGCTGGGCACATGCAGGCGGGTTTCTGGACGCTGCTGATCGGGTCGATCGGCGTCGTTTATGGCGATATCGGCACCAGTCCGCTCTACGCCTTCAAGGAGTCCTTGCACCATCTTTCTCTAGACGGATCAGAAGCCACCCGGGCGGAAGTGATGGGCATTATCAGCCTTATCTTCTGGGCGCTGATGATCGTGGTGACGCTGAAATACGTCATCTTGGTCCTTTCGATGGACAATAAAGGCGAAGGCGGGACCCTGTCGCTTATGGCGCTGGCCACAAGGGCTCTGGGCCGTCGAACCCCGTGGTTGTTCGTGGTAGGGGTCGTGGGAGCCTCCCTGTTTTACGGAGACGCCATCATCACGCCGGCGATTTCGGTCTTGTCGGCGGTGGAGGGCCTGAAGGAGATCGAGGCCTTTGAGAGCTTCATCACGCCTCAAATCGTTCTTGGGATCGCCTGCGGTATCCTCGTCGGGCTGTTTTTGATTCAAAGTCGGGGCACGGGCAGGATCGGCCGCTATTTCGGACCAATCACCACGGTTTGGTTCCTCACCATGGGGGCCCTCGGCGCTTACCACCTCGTCACCGACGATATCTCGATCCTTCAGGCGCTGTCTCCCCATCACGCCGCCCGGTTCATCCTGGACCACCAATTCATGAGCTTTGTGGTGCTCGGGTCAGTGTTTCTGGCGGTGACGGGCGCTGAGGCGCTCTACGCCGACATGGGGCATTTCGGGCGCAAACCCATCCGCACTGCCTGGATGGGATTGGTCCTGCCTTGCCTGACATTGTGCTATCTGGGGCAAGGGGCGATGGTGCTGAAAGATCCCACAGCAGCGGAGAACCCCTTCTTCTTCCTCGCCCCGGACGGGCCTCTGCGGATCGGACTGGTGATCCTCGCCACGGCGGCGACGGTGATCGCCAGCCAGGCCGTCATCTCGGGCGCCTTCAGCCTCACCCAGCAGGCGATCCAACTCGGCCTGCTGCCGCGGATGGAAATCCGGCGCACCAACGAGACAGCCTTCGGCCAAATCTACATGCCGCAAGTGAACTGGATGCTGATGGTGGGCGTGCTCATCTTGGTGTTGACCTTCCAAAGCTCAACGGCGCTCGCTGCGGCCTATGGCATCTCCATCACCGGGGAAATGATGATGAGCACGCTGATGATGTTCATCGTGCTCTGGAAGCTTTGGAATCGTCCGTTGTGGATGGCGGTCGCCATCGTCATCCCCTTCTTCGCGATCGAGATGATCTTCTTCTCTTCAAACATGTTGAAGATCGCTCATGGGGGCTATGTGCCGCTGCTCTTGGCCTTGGTCCTTGTGACGATCATGTGGACTTGGGTGCGAGGGTCTGCGCTGCTCTTGGAGAAATCCAAACGGGCCTTGTCCTTGGAAGGCTTTTTCGAGCTGATCGCGCTGGACCCCAATCCGCCAAACCGGGCCCGGGGCACCGCCATCTTCCTCACGGCGGACCCCGATACGGCGCCCGCAGCGCTCGAGCACAATCTCAAACACAACCAAGTCTTGCATGAAAAGATCATTCTCTTGACCGTCAAGACCAGTCAGGCGCCGCGCGCGCCGGAGAGCGAACGGGTCAAGATCGAAGAGTTCCGGCCCGACGTGAAGCGTGTGACGCTGACCTTCGGCTTTATGGAAACGCCCAATGTCGTGAAGGCGCTGACCCAGTCGCGGAAGCTGGGCCTCAAGTTCGAGATCATGAAGACAAGTTTCTTCTTGAGCCGCCGGACCGTCATGCCAAGCGAGAAGAGCGGCATGCCCTTGTGGCAGGACCACCTGTTCATCTTCCTCGCGCGCAACGCGACGAACGCAACGGACTTCTTCCATATTCCGAGCGGGCGGGCGGTGGAGTTGGGCAACCAAGTGATGGTGTGAGAATGCCGCCTCGTCCAGTCCTCGCGTGAGCGTGGGCGTTTTTGGCGACCGTATTTACCTGGTGGGCGTTGAGCGAACTTGCGGCTCTATTCTCGTTGAACTGGTGGAGACCGGGGCCTGAATTGGGGTGGTTCGCGCTCGCGACCGGCTTGTTGGCGCCAGTTTGGTTGCCGTTTGCCCGCCATCGCGGTTGGCGGCGGCCTTTCGCGGATATGTTGATCTTCGGCTGGGTCGCGCTTCTCTAGCCCTTGGGGGCGCTGGCCCTTGGGGGCGCTGGCCCTTGGGGGCGCTGGCCCTTGGGGGCGCTGGCCCTTGGGGGCGCTGGCTTTTGTCTTCGCCCAGGGCGACCTGGGGTCGCTTCCTTATGCTCCCGATCCGATGGGCTATGTGGCATCGCGACTTGAGCAGGGTGCTTATGTTTTTGTGGCCGGAGCCGGGTGTGGGCTGCTTTACTGGCCTTTTGCTGGCAGGCCGCGTCTGCCTTATGGGGCGTGATCGAAGGCTGCCTCGCCGGTTCTCCGTCCCGGCGTCGTGTGCTAAACTCAAAGCATGAGCAAGTCCTATGAGGCCGATTACTACAGCTGGGTGATTGAGCAGGCGGAGCTTGCCCGCACACGCTCGGCCAATCGGCTTGACTGGGAGCGGGTGGCGGAGGAGCTGCGGGCCTTGGGGGTGTCAGAGGAACGGGAGCTCGAAAGCTGCTATGTGGTGTTGCTCACGCATCTCCTGAAATGGATGTTTCAGCCAGATAAGCGGTCTCGGTCTTGGGCGACCACCATCACCGTCCAGCGGCGGGCGCTCGCCAAGCATCTCCGTCGTGATCCGGGCCTGAAGGCGATCGAGGCGGCTGAGTTCCTGGACGCCTATCAAACCGCCCGTCTGCAGGCTTCAGCTGAGACCGATCTGCCGCTGGAAACCTTTCCAGAGAAGCCGCCCTTCAGCATCGCCGACGCAAAAAACGAGAGCTTGACCCCTGCCTGAGGTACTCCGATCTCTCGGCGCGTGGTTTGTCGCCGCGCTGGCCGGCTCTGCGCTGGGCGCAGCCCTCTCGACGCTGCTCGTCCTGTCGCAAGGCCTTCCAGAGTGGGGGTTTCTGGCGCAACTCTGGTTTTGGCTGACCGTCGCGGGGTTTGCGCTCGCGTTTGTCGGCGGCGGGGTCGCAGCGGCGCTCGCGCTCTTTGCGGGCAAGCGGTTTAACCCGCCGAGACCGCTTGCGGACATGGCTGCCGGCGCGGTCACAGCGTTCATGATCCTTCTTTCCATCCGCGCCCTTGTTTTTGCGCAGATGGAAGAGGCGCTCACCATGCCCGATTTTGGACTGATCCTGATCGTGCCGCTGATCGCGGGGGCGGTCGCGGGGCTTGTCTATTGGCGGATGGCGCCGCGGGCCGCGCCTCATTAATTAGGCTATTGGCTAATTAGCCTTCTTCCTATATTCTCTTCGCATGCCGGATGTGTTCAAAGCCCTCGCGCACCCTGTGCGCCGCGACATTCTCAAGCGGCTGCGGGCGGGGCCGCTGGCGGCCGGGGCCATTGCCGGGGCCTACAGCGTTTCTGCGCCGACCATGTCAGGGCATCTGGCCGCCTTGAAGGAGGCGGGTTTGATTGATGCGCAGCGCGACGGCGCCACCATCCGCTATCGGCTCAATGTGTCGGTGCTGGAAGAGGCGGCGGCGGCGTTGATGGCGATCATGCATGTGGGCCAATCATCAGAGGAGAAGGACGATGGTGCGCAAGGGGCTGACGTTCAGCGCGGGGATCGTGGCGGTGATGGCGGGTCTGGCCCTGTGGGCTGAGCGTGCGATCCCGAACGATGCCCGCGTGGCTTTGCACTATGGGCTTGATGGCGCGGTCAATCGTTTTGGCGACAAGCGGGAAGCGATTTCAGTCCTGTGGCTGATGGTGGGGTTGGGCGTTTTCATCAGTGTGCTGATGGCTGTGATGGCGCGGCTTGAGCCGCGCCGGGCCAATCTTTCGCGTAGCCCGAGGACCTATCTGCTTGCCTGGATCGGCGGGCTTTTGACCCTGCTTTTGGTGTCTGCGTTGATGGCCACGAGTTTTGTGGGCGAGGCGCCGCAGGACCCGGATTTCGTTGTGCGCGTGATCCTTGGGGCGACCGGCTTTTTCATCCTTGTTCTGGGCAACGCCATGGGCAAGGTGCGGCCCAACTTCACAATGGGGGTGCGCACGCCTTGGACACTGTCCAGCGATATCGCCTGGGATAAGACGCACCGCCTTGCTGGGTGGGTGATGGTGGCGTGGGGCTTTGCGCAGATTGCGGCGGCGGCTTTGGCGCCCGCCCCTTGGGCGGTTGCTGCGCCCATGGCGGGCGGGGCTCTTGGGATGGGGTGTGTGGTGGTTGCTTCGTATTTTTACTGGCGCGACGCACCAGACAAAAAGCCGCGCTGATCGCACGCCATCAAGTGTGGTCCTTGCATCGTTTCGCCGATGGTCTATAGCGCGCGGTCTTCTGAGGTGAAGGGTTTGCGGTCATGGCCAAGGGTGGTGTCAAAAAAGTCGTGCTCGCTTACTCGGGGGGCCTCGACACCTCGATCATCCTGAAATGGCTGCAGGAAGAGTACGGCTGCGAGGTCGTCACCTTCACGGCCGATCTCGGCCAAGGCGAAGAGCTTGGGCCGGCGCGGGAAAAGGCGCTCGCGATGGGCGTTCGACCTGAAAACATCTTCATCGACGATCTGCGCGAAGAGTTTGTCCGCGATTTCGTGTTCCCGATGTTTCGCGCCAATACGCTCTATGAGGGCCAGTATCTGCTCGGAACCTCGATCGCGCGGCCCTTGATCGCAAAGCGCCAGATCGAGATCGCAAACCTTGTGGGGGCGGACGCGGTCTGTCACGGCGCCACCGGCAAGGGCAACGACCAGGTCCGCTTTGAGGTGAGCTATTATGCGCTCAAACCCGATGTGCGGGTGATCGCGCCGTGGCGGGAGTGGAGCTTCCAGGGCCGGCCAGATCTCATCGCCTACGCCAAACAGCACGGGATCCCCTTCGCTTCTGGCAAAGAGCAGGAAGCGCCGTTCTCGATCGATGCAAATCTTCTGCACACCTCATCGGAAGGCCTCGCGCTTGAGGATCCAGCGGTCGCGACGCCCGACATCGTGAGCAAGCGCGCGGGCCGGCGCACCATCACCCCGGAAGAGGCGCCTGATCAGGCCGAGATGATCACCATCGGCTTCAAGGAAGGCGATGCGGTGTCGGTGAACGGGCAGGCGCTGAAAGCCCATGAGCTTCTAAAGGCGCTGAACGATATCGGCAAAAAACACGGGATCGGCGGGCTTGATCTCGTGGAGAACCGGTTTGTCGGGATGAAGTCGCGGGGCTTTTACGAGACGCCGGGGGGCACGATCCTGTGGCAGGCGCATCGGGCGATCGAGAGCATCTGCCTCGACCGCGGGGCGATGCACCTCAAGGACGAGCTAATGCCGAAATACGCGACGCTCATCTATAATGGGATGTGGTTCACGCCGGAGCGGAAGATGCTGCAGGCGGCGATCGACGCGAGCCAGGATGACGTGACCGGCGAGGTGACGCTGAAGCTCTATAAAGGCGGGGTTTATGTGCAGGGGCGGAGCTCGCCCTATTCCTTGTACAACAAGGACCTGGTCGGCTTCGACGCGGCGGGCGGCTACAACCAGAAAGACGCGGAAGGCTTCATCAAGCTGAACGCCCTGCGCTTGCGAATCGCAGCGTGGCGGGACAAGCGGGTGGGGAAAAACAATCAGGAGTAGCGGTTATGCGTCCTCCGGCGCCGTCCGGTTCGCCTGCAAGGAAAGCGCAGTCAGACCGATAGCGCCGATGAGGCCGTGGGCAATGACGAAGGGCCAGAGCGTTCCGAGCGTGACAAAGCCGGCGCCGAACACAAAGCCGATGACGCCGCTTTGAACCACGCTGGTCTTGCCCAGATAGGCACGCGGCAGGCCGAACAGCGCGGCTTGTGCGACCGCGATGGCGGCAAGGACGGCGGGCTCTGTGCCGAAGACGAGGCCAAAACCGTCGTGAGAAATGCCTTTAAAAACAGCTCTTCGAGAAAGGCGGCGTTGGTCCAGTTGTAGGCCATAGCCAGGGCGAATGTCCCAGGTCTGCCTTTGAAGCGCTTTGCAAAACGGCTCATGTCGGGCCGTGGCCAGCCGAGGCGCTGAACAAGCAGTCCGTAGACAGGAGACAATCCGAGGTCGGCGCAGACGAAGGCGCTGCATACGGCTTCTGGCATGCCCCACCATGGCCAATCGGTTGGCCAGGCGAGGCCGATCTCGGTCCAGCTGATGCTTTCATTGTGGACCGCGAAGGCAGCATACGCGGTCGCGGCCCATAGAACGGGACCCGGCGTATTGCGCTTTGTCAGCCATCACACCAGAGCCCATGCGCCAAACAACAATGCTATGGCGATTGCGATATGCCCGAGCACCGCCTGCATCTTTTTCGGCAGGCTCGCGCGGATGAGCCGTTATGAGTGCTCCAGCCGCGCCTTCAGCTCTTCCTCGGGAATGTTCCAGTCGAGGTTCACCCAGGAGCGGTGCATGTAAGCGGCGCGGGTTGCGGCGCCCATCTCGATCAGGAGGCTCGCGGCCTCGATGCTGTCAGTCTTGATTGAAACGCCTGGGGTCATCGCGCCGACACAGGCAAACATCTTGCCGCCGACCTTCCAGGCGTCGTGGCCCGCCGCCCCGGGGGTCTGAGACTTCGGCGCCGGGAAATCCGGCGCAGATGCGGTTGACGCGCTCGCGGCTCACCCAAGAAAGTCCCTAAGGCGTGCGGCCTCGCGGCGGCCCTGGGCGATGCCGGCTTCGGTGATAGCCGCGCGGTTGCGGCCGTCCATAAAGTTCATTGGGAAGGTCTGCAGCACCTCGGCGTCGGGTACGACCAAGGCGAGGCGGCCGCCGGCTTTTTCTACCGCCTCGGCCTCGCGCTTGGCCATGGCCCAGATGGCGGGGCCGGACAAAGGCGTGTTTACGGCCAGGGTCACGACCCGGGCGTGGCCCGCGGCCGCGTCAGCGCTGGTGGGCGAGCGGCAGCCGCCGTCCATGAACACGCCATCGCCGATCCGGACCGGGGGAAAGACGCCGGGCACAGCGCAGCTCGCGGCGACGCCTTGGCGGAGGGGCGCGCCATGGGCTTGGCGGATCAGGGTGAAGGCGCCGCTGTCGACCTCTACGGCCGCTGCGGCGAAGTTGGTGGGCCAGGAGGCGTCCGGTTCGGCGACGCTTTCAAACACCGCCATGTAGAGATCTTAAGGGACCACAGCGCCGGACTTTGAGAGGGCGCCGAACTCCTTCAACAGCTCCATGGGGGCCTCGGCGTCGACAGGCATTTTCATGTAGATCGCAACGAAGCGAGAGGGGTCCAGGTTCATGGCCGGGGGGCCGTCGCCCGCCTGCTCCAGACGGCCAGCGGCTATTTGGGCTTGGGCATAGCTTTCCGGATCCTGGCCTTGCGCCATGGCGGCGCCGACAAACGAGCCGGCGGAGGTGCCGACGATCAGATCCCAAGCCGGCCAAACGCCTTCGGCGGCGAGACCCGCCAGCACGCCCGCCTCCCAGGCGATGCCCACCAAGCCGCCGCCGCCCAACACCAAGGCCTTGTCACTCACGCCACTACTCTCCTTTTGCCGCGCCTTATCCAGTGAAGCGGGTTCCGCCGTGGCCGTCCAGCCGATCAGCGCAGAGTGTCGGTGACACGGGATATGTCCGGTTCTTCGTAGCAAGCGATTTGTCCGGTGTTGGCCGGAGGGATCGCAATGCTTCAGGAGAAATGGATGGCCTGGATCGTTGAGGCGATTGATCGGTATAAGTCGGGCCCTCTTCGGCGTTGCGATCGGCGCAGCAGGGGGCTTGGCTGTCGCCCTGTTGCTCAGTTTTTCTTTGGTCTTGCGGGGGACGAGGTCACCGCCGACCGGGCGTCATTGGCCCCGTTCTTCGCCTGGCTCCTTGATGTGTTTGTGCCTTTTGGGATGATCTTCTCGATGGCCGCGGCTCCGTTTGCGGCCATGGCGGGGTCGCTCGCCTATGGGGTTTCTGGGCGGCAGGAACGGCAGTATCAGGCGCTTCTATCGGCGGGCCGCCAGGTCCCGCCTGGGGCTCGGGTTCTGACGAGGAAAGACTGGCTGCCCACGGTCGTTTTCTTTGCATTGATGGCGGCGCTGATCATAGGGGCCCTGGTGGCGGCCTATCGCGAGCCTGCGCCGCGCTAAGCCTTGGGCTTGGCCGTCTCGCCGGTGCTTTGTTCGGGCACGCCCAAGGCGTCCGCCAAACGCGCTTTGGCGCTGCCTGGAGCCAGAGGCTTTTGCTGGCTCTCGTGCGGCGCCCACCCGGTCAAGGTGATCAGCTCAAAGGTCGCAGGGACGCGGCCGTCGGGGAAAGCGTATCGCTCCTGGTAAAGCTGCAGCGCGCGCATGACCACTTGTCGGCGGAGCGGCCGGACCGGACCGCAAAAGGCCGCGGTTTCGCCCATGGCGCGCAAGTCCTGCAAGAGGCGCCAGGGGTCGCGGTAGCGGACGGTCGTCACCTCTCGATCGGCCGCCGGCAGGGCGAAACCAGCGCGTTGCAAAAGGCCCGCCGCCTCCCGAAGATCAGGGAATGGCGCCACGCGCAGGGCCGCTCCGCCTGTGCCTTCGGCTTCGGCCTCCAAAAGCACCACGCGCAGCTCGCGAAGGGTCTCGGGACCAAAAAGCGTCGCCAAAAAAAGCCCATCTGGACGAAGGCTCAGACGCAGCTGAACCAAGGCGCCGGGGAGGTCGTTCACCCAGCCCAAAGCCAAAGGCGCGACGATGAGGTCAAAGGCCTGCCGGGCGATGGGAAGGCGTTCAGGGTCCAACGCCAGATCCGATCCGCGCTCCATCATGTCTGCATGGAGCGCAAACGCGGCGCCGGCGAAAGCTTTGCGAAGCCTCAGGCCGCCGCCAAGAGAGAACACTCTCGCAAAAGGCCGATGAATGGCCTCAAGCCGCTCCAGCAGGTCCTCGGCGGCGCGGATCTGAAGGAAACAGGCGTCGCGAAAGCCTGGACCCGCCGCAGCACGGCGCTTGCGCAGGCGATGCCGGCGGGGATCGAACGGGTGGTCCAGCATCCCGCCATTTGGAGCGCAGGCGCATGAAACACAAGGCGCTCAGGCGGCTTTTCGGCGTGGCGGCGGTCTTGGAAAAAAAATGATGCGGACGAGGAGATCTCTTCAAGACAGATTCGCTCCCAATGCCGCGCGTTTGGCACGCTCGGCTCTTGGGTCTGCGCAAGCCGTGCGCCCCAAAGGGCCGCCCCCGTCATCGCGATCGCTAAAGCTCGGACAGGACCCCTCCTTTGGACCCTCATGCAGGCGCCGGCGCGCGTTGTTGATCTTTGGGATGCGTCTATATGACAGAACGGAGTCGTTTCATGCCGCCGGTCACTGTCTACACAACGATCTTCTGCCCCTATTGCAGTCGGGCGCTGGACTTGCTCGCCCGAAAAGGCGTCCAAGTGACCGAAATCGCCGCGGGAACAGACCCTCGGCTTAAAGCGGAAATGATCACGCGTTCTGGCGGGAGGCGGACCTTCCCCCAAATCTTTATCGGCGACACCCATGTCGGCGGTTGCGACGACTTGCACGCGCTGGACGCCCGAGGCGGGCTTGATGCGCTCTTGAAGGGACCATGATGAGCCGGACTTTGCGGGTGGGGGTGGCGCAGTTGCGCTCGGGGATCGAGCCAGCGGCGAACCGGGAGGCGGCGCTGCCGCTTCTTCGCCAGGCGGCGGCGGAAGGCGCGCGGTTGATCCTCACGCCGGAAAACACCCACAGAATGGACAAGGACCGCGCGCGCGCTCTGGCGGCTGCGGAGGCTGAGGATCAGCAAGCAGCTCTGAAGGCCTGGGGAAGGATCGCACGCGAGCTCGGGACATGGCTTTTGATGGGGTCGATGCCGGCCTGGGTCGGGGGCGGGAAAGTCGCCAACCGAAGCCTCTTGTTCGGGCCGGACGGTCTCGTTCGCGCACACTATGATAAGATTAATCTTTTCGATGTGGATCTCGGCGGAGGGGAGACTTATCGCGAGAGCGCCTCGGTCCAACCTGGCGCGCAGGCGGTTGTGGCCGAAGGACCCGGCGGGGCCATGCTTGGCATGACAGTGTGCTATGATCTGCGCTTTCCTGAACTTTTTCGGGCTCTGGCCGGCGCGGGCGCTGAGATTATCGCGGTCCCTGCGGCCTTCACCGTGCCGACGGGTCGGGCGCATTGGGAAACGCTCCTGCGCGCTCGAGCGATCGAAACCGGGGCCTTTGTGATCGCGCCGGCCCAAGGAGGCTTGCACGAGGACGGCCGCGCGACTTTTGGACATTCGCTGATCATCGACCCTTGGGGGCGGGTCATGGCGTCCAAGCCCGATGAGGCGCCGGGCGTGATCCTCGCCGATCTCGATCTTGGCCGCGTGGCCGAGGCGCGCGCGCAAATCCCCGCCTGGCGCGGGGGTGGGGAGTTTTCAGGACCATGATCCGCTATGAGTTGGAATGCGCTGATGGCGACCGGTTCGAGGCTTGGTTCCGGAACAGCGCAGACTATGACGATCAGGCAGCCAAGGGCCTCTTGATGTGCCCGCATTGCGGCGTGGCCAAAGTGGGCAAGGCCGTGATGGCGCCGGCAGTGCTGCGGGGTGCGGGGAAAGAGCGTGAGGCGCGGGCGGCCCTGCAGGCGCTGGCGGCGAAATCGCGGGAGCACATCGCCAAGAACTACGCCTATGTCGGGGACAAATTCGCCGAAGAGGTGCGCGCCATGACAGAGGGCGAGGCCGAAGAGCGCCTGATCTGGGGCGAGGCCAAGCCCGACGATGCGAAAGCGCTGATTGAAGAGGGCGCGCCAGTGGCGCCGATTCCCCCTGGCTTCGCGCCTCCAAAACCCGATCAGGTGAACTGAGCCGATCAGCCGGGGCGGGCGCCCGCGAGCAGGTAATTCATGCTGACATCCGCGCTCAGTCGCCAGGAGCGGTCCAAAACGCTGTAGCTCATGCCGACAGGCTTTTCCCAGGCAAAGCCCGGCAGGGCGCTCGTGATTTCCTCCGGTTTCACAAGCTTCTCGAACTCATGGGTCCCCTCAGGCGCCCATCGCAGAAGGCGTTCGGCGGCCATAATCGCCAGCGCCCGCGCCTTCGCGGTGCGGTTGATGGAGGAGAGGATCAGTAATCCCCCCGGTCGGACAAGGGCTTCTATGGCCTCCAGAAAACTCCGCAGGTCGGCGACATGCTCGATGATCTCAAGGGCTATGACGAGATCGGCGGGCTTGGCGCCGCGGGCGGCCATGGCCTCCACGGCGTCGACGGAAAAGACCGCCGGCAATCCTAGCGCTGCGGCCTGGGCTCTGGCGGCGCCAATGGCTTCTGGGCTCGCGTCGATGCCTTCGACAGCGGCGCCAAGACGGGCGAGAGGCAAGCTCGCCAAGCCGCCGCCGCAGCCGATATCATAGGCGGTCAGACCGTCTAGGGGTCGGCGGCCCTGGGGCCTCTGGAAATGCGACATGGCTCGGTCTCGGACAAAGCCCATGCGCACCGGGCTCATCCGGTGCAGCGCAGCAAAAGCGCCGTCGGGGGCCCACCACTCGGCCGCCAAGGCGGCGAATTTGGCGAGTTCGGCCGGGTCTATGCTGGGGGATTGGAGGGGCGCCTTTTCCTGCGTCATGGGTTAGTCAGCCTTGCCTCTGCAATGGTCAACGCCTGGGACAGACGCGCCGCTCCCTCTTATAGATCAAGACGGGTTTTGGCGATCTTCGGCGGATCGTCTATGAGGCGGGTCGGTGCGACGGCGAGCCGGCGCGAGAGGAGTTTTTGTCAGCATGGCGCGGCTGGTCATGAAGTTTGGCGGCACCTCGGTGGCGGATCCGGACCGGATCGCCCGGGTCGCGCGGCTTGTCGCGGCGGAGCGACAGGCGGGCTGCCGGACGGCGGTCGTCGTCAGCGCCCAGTCAGGGGAGACCGACCGGCTGGTGAGGCTTGCGCGGGCTTGTGGGGGGGAGGAATTGGGGCCCGGTTTCGACGACGAGTACGATGTCGTGGTGGCCGCCGGCGAACAAGTCACGACAGGGCTTTTGGCTCTGGCGCTGCGGAAGATGGGCGTGCCCGCCCGGAGCTGGCAGAATTGGCAGATCCCGATCCGCTCGGACGCGGCGCATGCGAAGGCCCGGATCGAGGACATCGACGCTGGGCCCCTGGGCGCCGCCATCGACGCGGGCGAAGTGGCCGTGATCCCAGGCTTTCAGGCGATCACCGCGGGGCAGCGGATCACAACCCTGGGGAGGGGCGGTTCGGATACCTCGGCAGTGGCGGTCGCTGCGGCGTTGGGGGCTCTGCGCTGCGATATCTATACCGATGTCGACGGCGTTTATACGACAGATCCACGGATCGTGCGCTACGGCGAGGAGAACGCCCTGCCTGGCGACCCCGCCATGCGGCACCGGGCCCGGCGGCTTGAGAAGATCTCCTACGAGGAAATGCTGGAGATGGCCTCGCTCGGCGCCAAAGTGCTGCAGACGCGCTCGGTGGAGCTCGCCATGGCCAAGGGGGTCCGGGTGCGGGTCTTGAGCAGTTTCGTGGAGCCAGGGGATCCTAATCCCGGCACAATTGTCTGCGACGAGGACGAAATCGTGGAAAAACAAGTCGTCTCGGGCGTCGCGTATTCGCGCGACGAAGCCAAACTCACACTCCTCGGCGTCGCAGACACCCCGGGGGTCGCTGCGGAGATTTTCGGGCGGCTGGCGGAGGCGGCGATCAATGTGGATATGATCGTGCAAAGCCAGTCTCGCGCGGAAGGACGACAGAATATCGTGTTCACCTGTCCCGACCGGGACGCCGGCCGGGCGCGGGACGTGCTCCTTTCCGGGACGCCGAAGCTGGACTTGGAACAAGTCCAGGTCCGCCGCGACGTGGCGAAGGTCAGCGTGATCGGGATCGGCATGAAGAGCCAGGTGGGCGTGGCGCGCACCATGTTCGCGGCCCTGGCGGCCAAGGGCATCAATATCGAAGCGATCGCCACCTCGGAGATCAAGATTTCCGTTTTGATCGACGCGCAGTACACAGAACTGGCCGTGCGCGCGCTGCACACGGCCTACGGACTGGACGCGGCCTAAGCCGCAGGGGGGAGGCCAAGGCCCGATGGCGACAGCCGGCGGCATCGGCGGATCGCGGATTCTCTTGCGGCGCTTGCGAGAGATCATGGCGGCGGGCGGTCCAGCGCAGGAACGCCTAGATCGGCTCGTCCAAACGATCGCCTCCACGACGGTGGCCGATGTCTGCTCCATTTATCTGAAGCGGGGGCGGGTGCTTGAGCTGTTCGCCACCGAAGGCCTGAAGCCGGAGGCCGTGCATCGCACGCAGCTCGCAGAAGGCGAAGGCCTTGTGGGCCTGGTGGCCGAGACCGGGCGGCCCTTGAGCCTTGCGGATGCGCCACATCATCCACGCTTTTCTTACAGGCCCGAAACGGGAGAAGACCCTTTCCAAAGCTTTCTCGGCGTGCCGATCGTGCGCGCAGAGCGGGTCTTCGGCGTCATGGTGGTGCAAAACCGCGTGGCGCGCGTCTATGGCGAGGACGAGGTCGAAGCCCTGCAGACCATCGCCATGGTGCTGGCCGAAATCACAGCCTCCGGCGCTTTGGGCGACCTCTCGGGCCTTACGGAGGTGGAGGCCAAGCCGTCACGGCCGGACCGCCTGACAGGGAAAGCCTTCAGCGACGGGCTCGCGGTAGGGGTCGCTTTCCTGCACGAGCCACATGCGCCTTTGGGCCGGCTGATCGCGGATGATCCGGTTGCGGAAGAAGTGCGCCTGATGGACGCCATGGGGCAAGTGCGGGCCGATCTCGACCGGATGTTGGAGGGGGAAGGGGGTCGTCTCTCTGGGGTTTCGGCCGAGGTCCTCGAGACCTTCCGCCTGATGGTGGACGACGAAGGCTTTGTGGGCCGGCTCAAGGCCGGCATCCAGGCGGGATTGTCCGCGGACGCCGCCGTCGAGCGGGTGCGGGCGGAACACCGGACGCGGATGCAGGCGGCGAAAGACCCCTATCTGCGCGAGCGGCTCAATGATCTGGAAGACCTCGATAATCGCATCCTGAGGACGCTCGCGGGCAAGACCCGGATCACAGACCTGCCGGACAGAACGATCCTGTTCGCGCGCGATTTGGGCCCGGCGGAGCTTCTGGATTATCCGTCCAGCAAGCTCGCCGGGGTCGCTTTGGAGGAGGGCGGCGCAGCCTCGCACGCCGTGATCGTGGCGAGGGCGCTCGGCGTGCCGATGGTGGGCCGCATGCCTGGCCTGTTGTCGCGGGTCGAGCCAGGCGACAAAGTCGTTCTGGACGGTGAACGGGGAGAGACTTGGCTGCGGCCTGAGCCAGCAGTGCTCGCCGCTTTCGAAGAAAGGGCCAAGTTGCGCCTGGCGCGGGAGGAGGCCTATGCGCGGCTGAAAGATAAGCCGGCGGTCACTCTGGACGGCGTGAAAGTCACGCTTTTGCTGAACGCAGGCCTCGCGCTTGATGTGCAACATCTGGATGAGCTTGGGGCGGATGGGGTGGGCCTGTTCCGCACCGAGTTTCAATTCATGGTGTCTGAGGCGCTGCCGAAACTGAAAGCGCAGACCGCGCTCTATGAGACTATTCTCGACGCGGCGAAAGACCGGCCCGTCACCTTCCGAACCCTGGATATCGGCGGGGATAAGCTTTTGCCTTATCTGTCGACCCAAAGGGAGGAAAACCCAGCTTTGGGCTGGCGCGCCTTGCGGATAGGGCTCGATCGACCGGCGCTCTTGCGCTACCAGCTGCGGGCGCTCATCCAGGCGGCGGCCGGCCGGCGGCTGCGGATCATGTTTCCGCTGGTGGCGAGCGCGGCGGAGTTCGAGGCGGCGCGGGCCTATGTCGACCGCGAGCTCGATTGGGCCAGGGCGCGCTCCGGCATGGAGCCCTCGCTCATCGAGGTCGGGGCGATGCTGGAAGCGCCGTCCCTGGCTTTCTGCCTCGACCAGCTCAAAGGGAAGGCCGATTTTCTCTCGATCGGCACCAATGATCTCATGCAGTATTTCTTCGCCGCCGACCGAGGCAACGCCCGCGTCGCGGACCGCTATGATTTGTTGAGCGCGCCTGCCTTGCGTTTTCTGAAAGCCATCCGCGAGCAAGCCGACGCTCTGGCCCTGCCGCTGTCGATCTGTGGGGAGGCCGCAGGGAGACCTTTGGAGGCCATGGCCCTGATAGGGCTTGGGTTCCGGAGCCTGTCGATGCCTGCGACAGGGATCGGGCTCGTCAAGGCGATGATCAGATCCATGGATGCAGGCGCAGCCGCGGCCATGTTGGAAGGCGTCTTGAGCGACAGCCGTCCGAGCCTGCGAGGGGCGCTTGCAGCCTATGCGCGGGAGGCGGAGATCGCGCTTGGCTGAGGATCCGCAGCGGGCGCGACGGATCAGATTCCCGTTGGGTGAATCAGCGCGCGCGCATGGGGTATTTCATTGAGCTGCGGGCGATTCGGCCCTAAATGTTTCTGGCGCGAAGGTTGCAGTAAAGAGTCCTCGATCGAGGCGGCGCCGCCTCCGCGCATGAGGGCTTGGTTTAGTTATGGCGGACGTGTTCCAGCCTCCTTCCACCGCGACCAAACGAGGCGGAGCAGCTTCCCCTGCCGATCAGGGCTCGCCTGCGCCAGAAGTGGGGCCAGCGCAAGCGCTGGAGATTGAGACGCATCCGGAGACACGGATCGAGACGGCAATAGAGACGGGCGCAGAGACGGGGGGCGAAAAGGGCGCCGAGAAGGAGCCAGGCGCCTCTGCGCTTTGGTCGGGTCTGGATCCGCGCTGGTCAGCGGGGCGCAAACTGAGCGAAGCCCGGGCCAAGCGCGGTTGGAGCCTTGAGGAGGCTTCGGCCCGCACCAAAATCCGGACCGGCTATCTGGAAGCGATCGAAGCGATGGACGCCAAGATGCTGCCGGGGCGGGCCTACGCGATCGCGTATCTGCGCAATTATTGCCGTGCCCTTGGTTTGCCTGAAGACGCGCTCATCGCCCAATATCAAACCGAAAGCGCGCTCTCGCGGGAAGACGCCCGGCCGCAGATTCGCGGGCCCCAATCCCGCCCCTCTCGGGAGCGGCCCTGGCTCGCCGCAGTCCTGCTCGGCCTCGTCGCCGGCGGTTTTGTGACATGGCGGGCCCTTGGCCCTGAAGCCGCAAGCCTGACCCCCGCAGAGGAGCGGTTCACCCTCGACCCTGCCCTGGCGGCGCAACCGTCGCCGGAGGCGCTGGCGCTCAGGACCCTTGAAATCAGGGCCCTTGGGGAAGCGAAACTCGAGGTGCGTGGGGCGGACGGCACCGTGTTCTTTTATGGGACGCTCCAGCCGGGACAGGCGTACCGGCCCGACCCGGCGCCGGACTGGACCATCCACGCAAGGGACGGGGGAGCGTTCAGCCTCGCCATCCAGGGCCAAGACGTAGGCCTTCTGGGAGAAGCCGGGAAGCCAGTGCTCGGAAGGCTTGTCAGTTCGATCCCGCTGCCGGCCCCCCTGGGGCAGGTGGCGGCCGGGTCTGCTCCCGCTGCGGCGCCGCGGCTGCGCTAAGCCCGCTCGCGAGGCGCGCAAGGGCGCGCTATAGACAGATCCATGACGTCACAACCGCAGCATCTTCACGATATCCGCCCTTGGCGCCGCATCGACCGCCGGCGAAGCCGCCAGATCATGGTGGGACCGGTTCCTGTGGGGGGAGGCGCGCCAATCTCTGTGCAGTCCATGACCAACACCAAGACCCCGGACGTGAAGGCGACGGTGGCGCAAATCCAGGCCATGGAGGACGCGGGGGCGGACATCGTGCGGGTGTCCTGTCCGGATGAGGACTCCACTGCAGCCTTCGCTCAGATCGTCCGCGCGGTGAAGGTTCCGCTGGTGGCCGATATTCATTTCCATTATCGCCGCGGCATCGAAGCCGCCATGGCGGGAGCGGCATGCCTGCGGATCAATCCCGGCAATATCGGATCTGCGGGGCGGGTGCGGGATGTGGTGCAGGCGGCGAAAGACCATGGCTGCGCCATCCGCATCGGTGTCAATGCGGGGTCTTTGGAACCGTCTTTATTGGAGAAATATGGAGAACCCTGCCCCGAGGCGATGGTGGAGAGCGCGCTCTTCCACGCCGCGCTTTTGGAAGAGCATGATTTCCGGAACTATAAAATCAGCGTGAAGGCCAGCGATGTGTTTTTGACCGTGGCGGCCTATTCCGCACTCGCTGAGGCGACCGACGCGCCGTTGCATCTTGGGGTCACAGAGGCTGGCGCGCTGCGCACAGGGACGGTGAAAAGCGCGATCGGGATCGGAAACCTGCTCTGGGCCGGGATCGGGGACACGATCCGGGTGTCGCTTGCTGCGGACCCGGTGGAAGAGGTGCGGGTCGGACATGATGTCTTAAAGTCGCTCGGTCTGCGGCAGCGGGGGGTCAATATCATTGCCTGCCCGAGTTGCGCCCGGCAGGGCTTCGACGTGATCAAAACGGTGGAGACCCTCGAGGCCCGTCTCGCCCACATCGCCGAACCGATTTCGCTCTCGATCATCGGATGCGTCGTCAACGGGCCAGGAGAGGCGCTCATGACCGATCTCGGCTTCACCGGCGGCGGCAAGGGCGCCGGCATGGTGTATGTGGGGGGCCGGCCTGACCACAAGGTCGATAACGACGCCATGATCGCCCACATCGTCGCGCTGGTGGAGGCGAAAGCGCAGCAGATGAAAGGGCAGGCGCCTGACCCGCCAAGGAAGCTGGCGTCGACCTCGACCGACTTGGCCTAGGCGCTCGCCTCGCTCCCTCCTTGACGGCGTTGGGCTTTACAGGACGCATCACTGCGGCGCAGGCTCGCCCGCTGCTTCAGCGCTCAAGCGGGCCACCCTGGCCAGGGCCCGAAGCGGCTTTATCGAGACCGAGGGCCCTCAAGGCCCCTGGCCTTTCGCCCGCCGCGATAGCGGGGGGCGCATGGGAGGGGGCGCATGGGGGGAGCGCATCGACAAGCGCGCCAGGATAGCCCATATCGACAGCTTGCTTCTCCCCCTTTTTGGAAAGGGCGGCGCCTTAAGCGTCGCGGTTGGTCCATGTCGCTTTTGGAAGACCATCTCCATGACACCTACCAATATTTGTTCGACGTGGCGCACGAGGGCCTGAAGGCCAATATCTCGTTCCTGCCGGTGGGGGCGGCGGTGCGGAAGACAGGGGAGCAAATCAGGACCCAGCTCGATCTCGATTGGCGCTCCAGCGCGCCGCAAGACCATATTTCGGGGCTCTTGGCTGCGTTTCGGAAGGACGACAAAGTCTCAGGGTTGATGGCTGTGGGACTGGTGTTTGACGCTGCGGCAGGGGCTGACCGTCTGGATGAGCGGGCTTTGGTGTTTCACCTCGAGGCCGCCAATGGGCGAGCGTTGCAGGTGGTTGTGCCCTATGCGCGATTGGCGGAGGGGCTCGCTTTCGCCGAACCGCAGCTGAGCGAGATCCCGGCGGAAGTCTTCACCTCCGTGCTGCCGGAGTGAGACTGGGATTGCGACCATGGTAAGCTTGAGCCGACTTGAGCCGCGCCTGCGGGCGGCGGCGGATCGCTTTCAGCAAGTGGAAGCGCGCATGGCCGCGGCCACCGATGGGGCGGAGCTCGTGCGCCTGGCGCGCGAGCACGCCGAACTGAAAGCGCTGGCGGATATCGTGGAAGGCCTTTCACAGGCGCGGTCGGACGTTGCCAGCCTTGAGGCGCTGCTGGCGGAGACTCCCGCAGGCGACGAGATGGCGGCGTTGGCCGAAGAAGAGCTCAAAACAGCCCAGGAGCGGCTCGCCGCCTTCGAGCATCAGGCGCAGCGGGCGCTGTTGCCGAAGCGGGAGGAAGACGACGCCTCAGCGATCCTGGAGGTGCGCGCCGGCACGGGTGGCGAAGAGGCGGCGCTGTTCGCGGGAGATCTCGTGCGCATGTATCAACGCTTCGCCTCCTTGAAGGGGTGGCGGTTCGAAGTGGAAGACGCCAACGAAACCGGCCTTGGGGGCTATAAACAACTGACAGCCACGATTACGGGGCCAGGCGCCTATGGCGTGCTCCGCTACGAAAGCGGGGTGCACCGGGTGCAGCGGGTTCCCGAGACTGAGGCTGGCGGTCGGGTGCATACGAGCGCCGCCACGGTGGCGGTCCTGCCCGAGCCCGAAGACGTCGCCATCGAGATCGACGACAAGGATCTGAGGATCGATACGATGCGCGCCTCCGGCGCGGGGGGCCAACACGTCAACAAGACCGACAGCGCGGTGCGCATCACCCACCTGCCCACCGGGATCATGGTGGTGAGCCAGGAGAAGTCCCAGCATCAGAACCGGGCGCGGGCGATGAAGATCCTGAAGGCCAAGCTGCTTGAGATGGAACAGGACAAAGCGCAGGCGGCGCGGGCGGCGGACCGGGCGGCGCAAATAGGATCAGGGGACCGCAGCGAACGCATCCGCACCTATAATTTCCCGCAAGGACGGGTGACCGACCATCGGATCAATCTGACCCTCTATAATCTGGACGACATCCTGTCAGGGCCCGGCCTTGCCCCCATCATCGAGGCGCTCATGGCGGAAGACGAGGCGGCGCGGCTTTTGGCCCTGCAGGAGGAGGCGTGATGGCGGAGACCCTGGTTTCCGCCTGGGGCAAGGGGCGGGACGCGCTCAAGGCCGCCGGCGTTGCAAGCCCGGTCTTGGACGCGCGGCTCCTTCTGGAAAAGGCCGCGGGGATCGGCCGGACGACGATCATTACCGATCCCCATCAGACATTGACCCAGGACGCGTGGGCGGCGTTTGAAGCATTGATCGAAAGACGCCGTGCGCGAGAGCCCGTCAGCCATATTCTAGGTCGCAAGGCCTTTTGGACCTTGGAGTTCGAGGTCTCGTCCGCTGTCCTCGCACCGCGCCCGGAGACGGAGTTTGTGGTCGAGGCGGTCTTGGCCGAAACCCACAAGGACGCGGCTCTGTCGATTCTTGATTTCGGCAGCGGATCCGGGGCGATCCTTTTGTCCTTGTTGGCCATGCGCCCTCTGGCCACTGGGCTCGGGATCGATGTGTCCGATGCGGCGGTCGCGGTCGCGAAGGCCAATGCCGAGGCCCTGGGTCTTTCCAGCCGGGCGCGGTTCGAGGTCGGGTCCTGGGACGAGAAGCTTTCGGGCCGGTTCGACGTGATCGTCTCCAACCCCCCCTATATCGCGAGCGGAGATATCGCGGGGCTCGACCCCGAGGTGCGAGACTATGAGCCGCGCCTGGCCCTGGACGGAGGGGCTGACGGGCTCGACGCCTACAGGGCCCTCGCCCCGGCGATCAAAGACCTGCTCGCATCTGGGGGCGTTGCCGCGCTCGAGTTTGGCATGGGCCAAGCGGACGCCGTGGCAGGGCTGCTTGAAACGGTTTCGCTTGAACCGGTGCGGCTCATCCAGGACCTTGGCGGCCGCCCTCGGGTCTGGGTGGCGCGGCATGCGCAAGGGCCTGACTGCAAGAGTTTGCAGGCCGGTAAAAAAACCCTTGGAAATAATGGCTCGCAACGCTAGTTTAAGACCGACTCGCGAAGAGTGATGCACGGGGCGACGGATTCGCGGGTCTCGGGGGCGAAAAAGGGCCCCGTTTTCGTAAGCGTGCTGGTTGGTCCTTCGGCCTTTTTACAAAGGGGTTCGGACGCCGGCTTGGTTTGCGGCCCCGCCGCGGCGCCTCAGGGCTTGAGGCGCATCAGGGGTCGAAGGCGCGCCGCTTGCGGCTCTCATTTTTGGATCAACTCGTTGGTGAAACGGCGATGAAGCGTCAACGCGGCCGGGGTCGTAAGCCCGGCGGACACCACCAGCCCAACCGCAGCTTTGAAAGCACGGGGCCGGATGTGAAAGTGCGCGGCAACGCCGCCACAATCTACGAAAAATATCTGCAACTGGCCCGGGACGCGAGTTCCTCGGGCGACCGCGTGATGGCGGAGAGTTATCTGCAACACGCCGAACATTATTTCCGCGTGATGCGGGCCATGCAGCCCGCGCAGCCGCCGCCTCAAGTCTTTGATCGTTTCGGCCATACCTATGAGTCCGAAGACGAAGACGACGGCGGCGACGAAGCGGAGGCCGACGCCGAGACCGGCGTAGAAGCCGGCGCGGAGGCGGGCAGGGGACCCCAGCCCTATCAGCAGAGAGAGCCAAGGGACCATCGCGGAGACCGTGGCGATCGTGGCGGGGACAGGCCGCGGCGGTTTGATCGTGATCGCGAGCCGCGCGAGGCGCGTGAGCCCCGCGAGTTCCGGGAGCCGCGGGAGCCGCGGGAGCCGCGGCCAGAGGGCGCGGAAGGCGAAGACCGCGCCGGGGATGACCGGGAGTTTCGCCGTGGGCGCGGCCGAAGGGGCCGCTATCGGCCCGACGGCGAGCGCGAGGGATTTCGTGATGCGCCCCGCGACGCGCAGCGCGACGGGCCACGCGACGCCGCTCGGGCGGACCGCAGCGACCGGCCTGAACGGGCACCACGGCCTGAGCGTACGGAACGCGAGCCGGTTGAAGGCTTTGGCGACGGGCTGCCGGCGTTCCTGGCCGGGGAATAACGCGATCGCGCCCTCCGTGTGCGATCCTTCAGCGGACGTCGGCGCCGCTCCCCTCGTCTGCGGCGCCGCTCGCCACCCGCTTCCCTTGTCCCTGTCGCCCCTTGTGTGACTTCTGGGCAACACCTACGTGAAGGGCTTCAGCCCACTCACATGGCGGGGATGGCCCAAATGGACATTGAGAAATTCACCGACCGCGCCAAAGGCTTTGTCCAGGCGGCGCAGACGATCGCGCTGCGGGAGAGCCATCAACAGATCGAAACACAGCATTTGGCGAAGGCGCTTTTGGACGACCCGCAGGGCATGGCTGCGGGCCTGATGCAGGCGGCGGGCGCAAATCCTCGGGCCGCCAAAGCCGATGTCGACGCGCTCGTGGCGAGCCTGCCCAAAGTCAGCGGCGGCGGAGACAAGCTCTATATGTCCGCCGGGATCGCCCGGGCGCTCGATGCGGCCCAGCAGGCAGCCTCTAAAGCCGGAGACGCCTATGTGACGGTCGAGCGATTGCTTTTGGCGCTTGCTTTGCAGGCCGACAAAACCGGCGACGCCTTGAAAAAGGCAGGGCTGACGCCACAAGGGCTGGAGCAGGCGATCCAGGAACTGCGCAAGGGCAAGACCGCCCAGAGCGCGGGAGCGGAAGATCAGTACGAGGCGCTCAAAAAATATGCGCGGGACCTGACGGCGGACGCGCGGCAGGGCAAGCTTGATCCGGTCATCGGACGCGACGAAGAAATCCGGCGGACGATCCAGGTCCTGAGCCGCAGAACAAAGAATAATCCAGTGCTGATCGGCGAACCCGGGGTCGGCAAAACCGCGATCGCGGAAGGGCTCGCTTTGCGCATCGTCAACGGCGACGTGCCGGAGAGCTTGAAAGACAAGAGGCTCATGGCGCTCGACATGGGCGCGCTGATCGCAGGCGCCAAATATCGCGGCGAGTTCGAAGAACGGCTGAAGGCGGTGCTGACGGAGGTGACCTCCTCGGAAGGCGGGGTGATCCTTTTTATCGACGAAATGCACACGCTTGTGGGCGCGGGCAAATCGGAAGGGGCGATGGATGCGTCCAATCTCTTGAAGCCGGCGCTGGCCCGCGGCGAACTCCATTGTGTCGGCGCCACCACGCTTGATGAATACCGCAAGCATGTTGAGAAAGACGCAGCCTTGGCGCGCCGGTTCCAGCCGGTGTTCGTGGACGAGCCGACAGTGGAAGATACGATCTCGATCCTACGCGGCTTGAAAGAAAAATACGAAGTGCACCACGGCGTGCGGATCGCCGATACCGCCATCGTGGCCGCCGCCCAACTTTCGAACCGCTACATCACCGACCGGTTCCTGCCGGACAAGGCGATCGACCTCATGGACGAGGCCGCCTCGCGGTTGCGGATGCAAGTGGACTCAAAGCCTGAAGAACTCGACGAAATGGATCGGCGGCTCATGCAGCTACGGATCGAGGCGGAGGCCCTCAAAAAAGAGTCCGATCCCGGATCAAAAGATCGTTTGGCGCGAATCGGCGAGGAAACCGCGAAGCTTGAGACACGGAGCGCCGAGCTGACGGCCAATTGGCAGGCGGAAAAGGCCAAGCTCGCCGGCGCCACCAAGGCCAAAGAAGAACTCGAGCGCGCCTTGCAGGAACTGGCCGAGGCCCAGCGCCGGGCCGACTACGCCAAGGCCGGGGAACTCCAATATGGACTGATCCCACAATTGGAGAAGCGCATCGCGGAGGCCGAGCAGCAGGGCGGCGGGCTCATGAAAGAGGTGGTGGACGCCGAAGCCATCGCGGGCGTCGTGTCACGCTGGACCGGGGTGCCTGTTGAGAAGATGCTGGAGGGCGAAAAGGCGAAGCTTCTGGCCATGGAAGACGCTCTGCGGCAGCGGGTCATCGGGCAGGAAGAGGCCTTGGCCGCCGTCTCGGACGCTGTGCGCCGGGCGAGAGCGGGGCTGCAGGACCCGAACCGACCCATCGGGTCGTTCATGTTCCTGGGGCCCACAGGGGTGGGCAAAACAGAACTCACCAAGGCTTTGGCGGCTTTCCTTTTCAATGACGATACGGCCATGACGCGGATCGACATGAGCGAGTTCATGGAGAAGCACTCCGTCTCGCGGTTGATCGGCGCGCCTCCCGGCTATGTCGGGTACGAGGAAGGGGGCGTGCTGACGGAATCGGTGCGCCGCCGCCCCTACCAGGTCGTGCTTTTCGATGAAATCGAGAAGGCCCACCCGGACGTCTTCAATGTGCTTTTGCAGGTCTTGGACGACGGACGGCTGACCGACGGACAGGGCCGGACGGTCGACTTCAAGAATGTCATCCTGATCATGACGTCCAACGCTGGCGCCCATTATCTGGCGGAACAGCCCGACGGGGCGGATGTGGAGGACGTGCGTGATCTTGTCCTGGGTGAAGTGCGGTCGCGCTTCCGGCCGGAGTTCCTCAACCGGATCGACGAGATCATCCTGTTCCGCCGTCTGCAGGAAGCGCAAATGGGCGAGATTGTCCGCATCCAGCTGAAAAGGCTGGAGGGGCTGCTCGCCGAGCGCAGTATCACGCTCCTGGTCGATGAACGAGCGAAAGCAGCGCTTGCAAAGCTCGGTTACGACCCGAGCTATGGGGCGCGGCCGCTGAAGCGGGTGATCCAAAAAAGGGTGCAGGACCCGCTGGCGCGCGCCATCCTGGAAGGCGTCATCAAGGACAGCGACGCGGTCGCGGTCAGCCATGATGGCAACGACTTCACCTTTAATGGTCGGGCGCACGCTGACCGGCGGGCCGCCTGACGAAGAGCGCTGAGAAGCGGATCCATGAGAGGCTCATGCCCGCGGCCTGTCCGACCTGAACGGCGGTCGAGGCGAAAAAAAGGGGCCGCCGGAGCGATCCGGCGGCCCTTCTGCGTTGGCAGGGCTCAGCCCTTACCAGTCGTAAGCGACCCGCGCGTAGACATAACGCCCAGACCGACCGAACGGCGAGTAGTTCGAGAACGGTGTGTTGGACGTGGTGTTCAGAGCGGGAGGGGTTTGGGTCGGATATTCGTCGGTGAGGTTGTCCGCGCCCACCGCAAACCGCGCGCCAGTGTCAAAAAGGTCCACACGGCCCTCGATGTCGATCAGGGTCCGCGGCTGAAGCACCAGGTCGTTCGCCGCCGTGGTCCCCGGAGACAGGACTTCCCCATAGCGGGTAGCCCGGAACGTGGCGCCGAAGAGCCCGTATTCCCAATCGGCTGAGAAGGCGTATTTATCCTTTGGCGTGCCCTCTTCGAAGGTCAGCACATTGATCCGATCGAACAGGACTGGCGCCGGCGACAGCGCGGAGAGCTGGGATGTCCGCGGCACGCGGGTGACGTCGGTGGAGTTCCAGTTGGCGCCCAGCGTGAAGTCGAAATCGCCCAGGGCGGTTTCCTCGATCGACCAGTTCGCCACCACGTCCACACCTTCGGTGGTGGTGTCGACGCCATTGATGAAGAAACGCCCGCCGCCGATCCCGGGGAAGCCGTTCGCCGTCAAGAAGGCGCGCACATTGGCCGCCGTGAGGTTTTCAGACAAGACGATCCGGTCGGTGACTTCAATGCGATAGCCGTCGACCGTGACGTTCAATCCGCCGACCCGCAGCACAGCGCCCAAAGCAAAATTGGTGCTCTCTTCGGCTTTGAGCGGTTGAGCCCCGAGCGCACGCGCCACCGGATCGCTCACCGGGAAGGTGGTGATGTCGAAGGGCACGCCGTTGATGAAGTTGGTGCTGGTGGCGGTGAAGAATTGTTGCTGCAGCGAAGGCGCCCGGAAACCGTTCTGCACCGAGCCGCGCAAGGCGAAGTTCTCGGTGAAGTCGTAGCGTGCGGACAAGCGGCCCGTCAGGGTTTCGCCGAAGTCGGAATAGCTCTCAGCCCGCACCGCGCCGCCGACCAAAAGCCGCTCGCTCAGATTGGTTTCGACGTCGACATAAAAACCAACGGCGTTGCGGTCCTGGTCAGTGACGTTGGACGGACGGAAGCCCGGGAACACCTGGGCGCCGGAAGCTGTGGCGCAGCCGCCGGCGGTGGTTTGCGCTGGCGTCGGGGCGGTGCAGCCAACCGCGCCAAGGGCCAAGAGCACGCCGCCGTTGCGGTAGCTGTCGGGCTCGCCGGCGTTGATCGCGTAGCCTTCCTGGCGGGCTTCAACGCCCACCGCCAAGGTCACAGGGAAAGCCAGACCGGTCTCGAAGCTGCGCACTCCGCCGAAATTGAAGGTCAGCTGGTCATACTCAAACCCGCCGGCGTCAAACACGGTCTTGGAGGCCGGTCCCAAAGACCGGTTGAGCGTGTTGCGGATGGTGAAGTCCATGGTGTTGCGGCCATAGACGAGGGAGGAATCCATATCCCATCCGCCCATGTCCCAGCGCACGCCCCCGGCCGCGGAGAGATCGATCACTTCGGGATTGATCAGCGGCAGGAAGCCGTTGGGATAGATTTGGACGACGTTGCGTTCGTCGAAGGCGCGGCGGAAGAAGCCGGCGGAGGTGGAATCGCGGTTCTGATAGCTCGCCCAACCATAGAGCTCGGCGCCGCCGGCGAGGTCGTAGCCGGCATTGGCGAAGAGCGTGTACTGGGTGATCTCGGGTTCGCCGTACCAGGCGTTCAACCGGTTGATCGTCAGTTCACGGGCGTCGAACGGGGCCCCAGCGGTGTACTGGGAGCGCCAGTCCGGCGCGGTGCGGACCGTCTTCTGCTGGTCGAGATATTCCGCTGACAGCGTCAGATAGCCTTGATCGCCGATCGGAAAGCCAATCCAGCCGCTGAGGGTGGCGGTCTCGCCGTCGGTCACCTCGCGAGAGGCGAGGTTCGCCACAGACCACGTCGCCCCAGTCGGCACCGCGCCCACCAGGGTTTCCACGGTGGTGTTGCGCTGGCCGTAGCTCAACGTGATCCCGCCGCCAGACGATGCTTCCCGCAGCCGCACATTGATCACGCCGGCAATGGCGTCAGACCCGTAAAGCGCGGAGGCCCCGTCGCGGAGCACCTCGATCGAGCCTACGGCGGCGGACGGAATGGTGTTCATGTCCACAGCCGAAGAGCCGCGGCCGACTGTGCCGTTTACGTTCACCAGCGACGCGGCATGCCGGCGCTTGGAGTTGAGCAACACAAGGGTCTGATCGGGGGCGAGGCCGCGAAGCGTCGCCGGCCTCACCGTGTCGGTGCCGTCGGCGAGACCTGGACGGGGGAAGGTGAAGGACGGCAGGGCCACCGAAAGGGCCTGGTTGAGCTCGGTCACGCCGCCCTCGCTCAAGTCGTCGGCGCTGATCACATCCACCGGCGCTGCAGTCTCGAGGGCGGAGCGGTTCGCCGCCCGGTTGCCTGTGACCACGATCGGGTCATCGTCGGAGGCCTCTTGAGCCAACGCGGGCGCAGCCCAAGGCGTCAAAGCCGTCGCGGCCATCAAAGCTGTGAAGCTCAGGCCGAACCGGCCAATAAAAGTCGATGCGCTCATAATTTCATTTCCCCAATTCCCGCACGCGCCTCAGGCGCGACACGCCGTTATGCGTCTTAGATTGGTCACAAACAAGGGCTGGCTAGGGGGATTCGTCTAAATGCTTTGTGAAGCGTGGCTTGCGCGCACTCGTCGCCGCTTGTTTGGGCGCCTCCTGTTGCGGCGCTGCTCCCTAAGCGTTCTGGCGCTGCGCGCGCAGCTGCTGCTCCGTCTTGGTGGCGAGCCCTCCAGGCGTTGACCCTGTTTTCATGCCGGCAAATTGATCAGTCTATGTAAAGTGATTGTATTTGCTCCTCAATATGCCCTTTTATGCGATTTTTAAGCAGTTCGGTCTTGAATAATCTCTTCATCTCTCTTGTGATTATGCTCTCTTTTATATCGGCTGCATTGAAAGTCCGCGCGAGGAGCATTGTTTTTGGAGGCGCGTGGCGCTTTCAACGGCGTCTCAGTTTCTAAACCCTCTGAGGGTTGCGCAATGACACGCGCGTTCTTCACCGAGCCATACGTCGCGCCATAAGGACGGCGAGGGGTCTTGCGCGCCCGGCGGCCTTTCATCGGTCCTGCGCGGGGCGGAAGACCACAGCGTCAGCGTCGGTTCGGCGCCTGGGCGAGGGCGATCTTAGCGAGCCCCCTTCAGTCAGGCTCCGCCTCGGATCGGTTCTGCGGCGCAAGGGACAATGGCTTCATAGCGATCGCGGAAACAGCGCTTCTCAAGGGCGGCGCAATCGGGTAGGAGCCGGCTTGCCTGGGATTGCGCAAAAAAGGGGCAGAGCATGGCCGCGCTCACCACCATCATCGTCTTTATCATCGTCGTTCTGGCGCTGAACATCTTGGACTATGGACGGGTCGACTAACCTGCTCGCTCAGGCAACGCTTCGCAGACGGCCCGGGGCAGGCGTTGCGGCTTCAATCAATCTTGAGACGAAAGCGTCTCCGGGGTCCTTAGGGAGCTTGCTCTTCCCAAGGATGGGCCCCGTCCTTAGGATTGGGCGGCTTTTGGGCGATCGCGGAAAGCGCCCAATCGGCGAGGGGCCCCGAGGGCCGTGCAGCGTCCCGGAGCGCTTTTCGAGGCCTTTGTCTTCAGCGCCAGATCTCCCTGCTAGGGACCGGGCGAAGCCTTTGGCGACGCCGCCTCTTTGAGGTAAAAGACGGCGCTCATGATCGCCAAAGCGGCGGCCGTCCAAAGCCCTGCGTGGCTGATCAATCCGAGAACGCGAAGGGCCTCTGCCCGCCAGCCAAAGGCGCCGGCGACGGCCTCGGCGAGGACGGCGAGGATCCCGATCATCGCTGCCGCGGCTTTCGCCTTGCCGGCGACGGCGACGGCTGGACCTGCGCCGCTCAACCCCTCGCGGAGCCCTGCGATCAGGAAGTCCCTGCCGATCAAAATCAAAGCGGCCACAACCAGAGGCAAGGGGAGCACGGCGTAGGCCAAAGCGATCAAAACAAGGCTTGTCAGCACCTTGTCGGCGGCGTGGTCGAGGGCCGCGCCGAGGGGCGAGGTCGCGCCCGCGCGGCGCGCCAGGGCCCCGTCGGCCCAGTCACTGAGGGCGGCGAGGACGAACACGGCCAAAGCCGCCGCGTAAAGCGTTCCCATGGCCGCAGCGCCTTTGGTAAACGCGACGTGATGCCCCCAAAGGATCAAACCCGCCGCCAGCGGCGCGGCGACAAAGCGCGCGATCGTCAAGCCCATCGCCAGTTTTGCGAGGCGTTGGTCAGGGCGTGGGCCGCTTTCAGGCGTCGGGGTGGAAATGGTCATAGATGCGTCTCGCCAGCTCCGCGTTGACGCCCTCGACATCAAGCAGTTCGGCGATGGCGGCGCGCCCCACTGCTTTGGCGGAACCGAAGCGCGCCAGCAAGGCCCGCTTCCGCGCGGGACCGACGCCTTGGATCTCGTCGAGGGGGTTCTTGGTCAGATCGGCTTTGCGCTTTTGTCTGTGGGCCCCGATGGCGAAGCGGTGCGCCTCGTCGCGGAGGCGCTGCAGATAATAAAGAACGGGGCTGTTTTCGGGCAGACGAAATGGCGCGCGCCCCTGAATGAAGAATCGTTCCCGGCCCGCGTCGCGGTCCGGGCCCTTGGCGACGCCTATCACCGTGGTCCGCCCCGCAAGGCCCAAGCCGGCGATCGCTTCAAGGGCGGCCTTGAGCTGGCCCTCGCCGCCGTCGATCACGACCAGATCAGGCCAGGCCCCGAACTTGTCGTCCTTGAGCGCGGCTTCGTCGTCGGTCTCTTTGGAGAAATCCACACCGCCCTCCGCCGCTTTCGACGACGCCCTCGAGGCTGATTTTGAAGGGGCGCGGGCATGGGGCTGCGCCTGCTCGATCAGCGCCGAGCAGGGCGCCTCTAAGGGGGCGGTGTCGTCTTGAAAAGCGGGAAGGCCTCCCCTCCCGCCGACGCTTGCAGACAACGGCGCGCCCAAACGCGCGAAACGGCGTTGGACCACTTGGCGCATCATGGCGTAGTCGTCCCCAGGCGTGAGCTCGCCAGGGCGGATGGCGAATTTGCGATACTGGTTCTTTAAGAAGCCTTCGGGGCCAGCCACGATCATCGCGCCGACAGCGTTCGTTCCCTGAATGTGGGAATTGTCGTAAACCTCGATCCGTTCAGGCGGCGCAGTCAACCCAAAGGCTTCGGCTACCCCATCGAGAAGCTTGGCGATGGAGCCCTGCTCGGCCATCCGGCGCGCCAGAGCTTCGCGCGCGTTCAGAACCGCCTGATCCATGATGTCCTTTTTTTCCCCGCGCTGGGGGCAATGAATGTCGACGCGGCGGCCAGCCTTCAATGAGAAAGCCGCTTCCAAAAGAGCAGCGCCCGTCGTCTCTGCGGAAGCCAGGATCAGGGCTGGAGGCTCCTTGTCGTCGTAGAATTGCGCCATGAAGCTTTCCAGCACCTCCGCGAGGGGCAGTTCGGCTTCATGCTTTGGAAAATAGGCGCGGTTTCCCCAGTTTTGGCCGCCGCGAAAGAAGAAGACCTGAATGCAGGAAAACCCTCCCTCCATGTGGATGGCGAAAAGGTCTGCTTCGTCGAATGTCTGGGGGTTCACCCCTTGAGACGCCCGGATCGCCGCCAGGGCTCGAATGCGGTTTCTTAGACGGGCTGCGCGCTCAAACTCGAGCTTTTCGGCGGCTTGGCGCATGTCTTCGGCAAGCCGATCCTGGAGAGCTGCGGATTTGCCCTTCAAGAACTGCGCTGCGTCTTCAACGAGCCCAAGATATTCCTCGCTCTTAACCAAGTTCACGCAAGGGCCCGCGCAACGCTTGATCTGATACAACATGCAAGGCCGTGTTCGGCTCGAGAAAACGCTGTCGGAACAGGTCCGCAGCAAAAACGCCTTCTGCAGCGTGTTAAGGGTGCGGTTGACGGCGCTGGCGGACGCGAAAGGACCGAAAAACAAGCCTTTGAAGCTCTTGGCGCCGCGATGCTTTTGCAAGGCGGCGGCAGGATGGTCGGTGCGAATGGCGATGAAGGGGAAGCTCTTGTCGTCGCGCATGATCACATTGAAACGCGGCCGCAGCCGCTTGATCATGTTGGCTTCCAACAGAAGAGCCTCGGTCTCGGTTTTGGTGACGATGAACTCCATCGCCGCCACCAGCGTGATCATCCGGGCGATGCGGTTGGCATGGACGCGGCCTTGCGCGTATTGACTGACGCGGGCCTTGAGGCTCTTGGCTTTGCCCACATAAAGAACCTCGCCGTCATGGCCCAACATCCGGTACACGCCGGGCTTGGGCGGGAGAAGCTTGAGCTGCTCTTTGACGACCTCCACGCCGCGCACAAGCGCTTTGCCGGGGGCGGCCTCCTCAGGCAGGGCGGCGAGGTCAGGAACGAGGGGCTTGTCGGCGGGGGACATGGATGTCTTCCATAGGCGCTTCGGGCTTGAGCAGGGAAGGCCCCTATGCTACTAGCCCGCCCTTCCGAAAACGGGCGGACCGGCGATACGGCATGCCGCGGCTGCCCCCAGGATAAACGGCTCATGCCGCGAGGCTGCGCGGTTGACGCCGACAAAGGAGACCGAAATGCCGAAACTGAAGACCAAGAGCGGCGTGAAAAAGCGCTTCAAGCTCACCGCGACCGGCAAACTGAAGCACGGCGTGGCGGGCAAACGGCACCGCCTGATCAGCCATAATGGCAAATATATCCGGCAAAACCGGGGCACCGACGTGCTGAGCCACGCCGACACAGCCCGGGTGAAAGCCTGGATCCCTTATGGTTTGGACTGATCAGAGCAGGAGCGTAAAGAATGGCCCGCGTTAAAGGGGGCGTGACCGCTCACGCCCGGCACAAGAAAATCCTCAAGAAGGCCAAAGGTTATTTCGGCCGCCGCAAGAACACTTTCCGCACGGCGAACGCCGCGGTCGAAAAGGCCGGCCTCTACGCCTATATCGGCCGCAAACAGAAAAAGCGGAATTTCCGCGCCCTCTGGATCCAACGGATCAACGCCGCCGTCCGGGAAGAGGGCATGGTCTATTCCCGCTTCATCGACGGGCTGAACAAAGCCGGGATCGATATGGACCGGCGGGCGCTGGCGGATCTCGCCATGAACCAGCCGGCGGTGTTCAAGGCTGTGATCGCGCAGGCGAAGGCGGCGCTGGCTTAAGCCTTTTCGATGTCCTTTTGGACCAAGACAAGCCGGCCGGAGCGCGCTCCGGCCGGCTTTTGCTTTTCGCCGCGCATCGCGTAGAAGCCTGCAGCGAGACCACAGAGACTTGCCATGGACACCCAGACCACCGACCTCGCCGCCCTGGAGAGCGACTTCTCCGCCCGTATCGCCGCCGCTGCTGACGAGGCTGCGGTGGAGGCCCTGCGCGTTGAGGCCCTCGGCAAGCAGGGCGCGGTCTCAGGCCTGATGAAGACCTTGGGTTCGATGAGCCCCGATCAGCGCCAGGTGATGGGGCCGAAGCTCAATGGGCTCAAAGATCGGCTGGGTGAGGCGCTGACGGTGCGCAAGGCGCAGCTTGCGGAGGCGGCGCTTGACGCGCGGCTGATGGCGGAAACGATGGACGTGAGCCTGCCGCCGCGTCCCGGGCGCGCGGGCTCGATCCATCCGATCTCGATGGTGATGGAGGAGCTGTCGGCGATCTTCGGCCAGATGGGCTTTGCGCTCGAAGAAGGCCCGGACATCGAGACCGACTTCAACAACTTCACCGCGCTGAATTTCCCGCCGGAGCACCCCGCGCGGGACATGCATGACACGTTCTTCTTCCACCCCAACGCCAAGGGCGATCGGAAGGTGCTGCGGACGCATACCAGCCCCGTGCAGGTGCGGACGATGCTCAAGCAGAAGCCGCCGATCCGGATGATCTGCATGGGCCGGACCTATCGCTGCGACAGCGACGCGACGCACACGCCGATGTTCCACCAGATCGAGGGGCTGGTGATCGACGAGACCACAACGATGGCGGACCTGAAGGGCGTCCTGATGGCGTTCATTCGCGCCTATTTCGAGGTGGACGACGTGGAGGTGCGCTTCCGGCCGCACCACTTCCCGTTCACGGAGCCGTCGGCTGAGATGGATGTGCGGTGCGATCGGTCGGTCCCGGGGCAGCTGAAGATCGGCGCAGGGAACGATTGGCTGGAGATTTTGGGCTGCGGGATGGTGCACCCGAACGTGATCAGGGCTTGCGGCCTCGATCCGGACAAGCACCAGGGTTACGCCTTCGGCATGGGCGTCGATCGGCTGGCGATGCTGAAATACGGCATCCCGGATCTTCGGGACATGTTCGCTGCCGACACCCGCTGGCTGAAGCATTACGGGTTCTCGCCGTTCCTGTCGCCGGGGTTGGCGGCGGGCGTGGGGTGAGGGGTGGATCTGCCGCGGATCATCTTCGGTTCCAGCCCCGCGATGGCCGAGCGGTTGGCGACGCTGATCGTTACGGCGCGGAAAACAGCCTCCGTCGGCTCGGTCGCGGCGTCGCCAGAGCCTCATGCTCGGCCGGCATGCGGTGGATCGTGGAAGCCGCTCCTGGCCCAGGCGTGTGCGTCATCGAGACCAGGGACGTAACGCAGCGGCGCTTCTGCGATCTGGACGCCGCCTGCGCCGCCGAAGAGGGCGAGCGGTCTTTGTCTCTCGCTTGGCGGCGCAGAGACCACGAGCGGTGTTTCTGGGAAGAGGGGATCTTTGCGCCCGACATGCTGGCGTGGTGCGGGCTATTCCTGGTTGTCGAGATTTTTGGACGAGGCGTTTGCCGCCCAGGCCCCGGCGTCCATCGCGGCGGCAATCGCTGGGGCTGCGGGTGAGCCCTAGAACCCCACAAACACCGCGGCTTCCTCGACGCTTTTCCGCTCCGACACGACCTGATTGGCGGGGAAGGCTTCATCAGGCCAGCCGAGAGCAATCGCGATCATAATCACCTGATCCTCGGGGATGCCGGCGTGCTCGCGGACAACCGGGCTTTGCATGATGCCCTGGCTGTTGATGACGCAGCCCAGGCCGCGGCTCCAGGCGGCGTTGACGAGGGCTGTGGCGAGACCGCCGCAATCGAAGGGCGCGACATCGCCGCCGACCAGGTCTTTGTCATAGGTGATGATGACGGACACCGGCGCGTCGAACTGACGGAAGCCGCGCATGACCCAATCTTGGCGCGCTTCCATGTCATGGCGGGCGATGCCCATGGCGCCGAAGAGTTGTTTGGCGACGGCGATTTGGCGCTCTCGGTGGATGCCCGCGTACTCGCCATGGACCCGTACCTCGCGCGAGGGGGGAACGCCCGCCAGGTTGCGCTCGACATTGCCGGCGCGGATACGGTCCAGGGGCTCGCCCGCGATCACGTATAGCCGCCAGGGCTGGGTGTTGTAGGAGGATGGCGCCCGGATCGCCAAGGCGATCACCTCTTTTAGAAGCGCCTGGGGGACCGGTTTTTTCAGGAAGCCGCGGATCGACCGACGGCCAAGCAGCACATCGTCAAATCGCACGGGATCAACCTGTCAGCAGAATGATGTCGAAAGCGAAGCGCGGAACGCCGTCCGCCCGGGGGTCGAGGGCGCGGGCGATGACGTCGGCTTGCCGGTCCGCAGGGACCCGGCCCAGAACGGTGTCGGTCGCGTTGTAGGGCTCGTCAGGGAACATCATTTGGGTGGTGATGCGGTCATTCTGGCCGGTCACGAGCCAATGCAGATGCGGCGGGCGCCAGCGACCGCCAGACCGATCCGCCGGGTAGGCTCCGGGCTTGATGGTCAGGAGACGGAAGGCGCCGTCGCGATCCGTCCTGAGACGCGCGAAACCTTGGAAATTGTCGTCCAGAGCGGCAACGTTGGGGTCGCCGGGGTGGGTATAACGGCCGCGGGCGTTGGCCTGCCACACATCCAGTTCGGCCCGGACGGCGGGTTCGCCGCGGACATTCAAGACCCGGCCCGCCACCTCGATAACTTCGCCCTCGGCCCTTCCGCGACGGCCGCGAAGCCGGGTCAAGTCTGTGTCCACATCCCGGGGATGCACAACCGGATAAAATGGTCCCAGCGTGATCTGCGGCGTGGGGCTCAAGACTTCGTCGGCCTGGGCCCGGGGGACCAGACCCGCGATGGCGGCCCCAGTAGCGGCCGCCAAAAATCGGCGGCGCGGCATGGAATCCATGATGTCCTCCCCTCATGATGAAAGACGGTACCCCTCGAGGCCCGCGGCGCCAAGGTGGTAGGCAAGGCGTTGCTAAGCCGGGGTTGCGCCGTCTTTTCTTCAGGGCCAAAAAAGGGGTGGGGTTTGCAGGATTTCACCTTGACCGTTTTGCCTCCGCCGCAAGCCGTGTCCGCCGTGCCGGACAACCCGCTGTCGCTGTCTTCCAGCGTGCGGATGCAGATCACAGGGTGTCCCGACACGCCGGCGCTGATGGAGGCGCCGACAAAGAAGGACATCAGCCCAGCGGAGTGGATGCACCACCGGCTGGCGCAGGCGATCGCGGCGTTTGAAAAGAACCTCGATGATGAGCAAGAGGTGGCTTTCAGCCTTGTGTCGGCCGGGGGTGGGCGAATGCTGCACGCCGACAATATCGGCTACTGGGCGCCAGACCTGATCGTTTTCATGGGGCGCAATGATCAGGGCTTGCCGATCCAGATGTTTCAGCATGTGAGCCAGGTGAACATGCTTCTGGCTGCGGCTCGGAAACAGTCGCCCGAACCGCCGAAGCTGACCGGGTTCGAGGTGTTGAAGGCAGTCGAAGGGGCCGCTGATGAGGAGCTAGCCAAGACATGAACACGGAGGAGCCGGGGTCTATCATTGCTCTTTTGAGCGGGGTGTCCGGCACCTTGGCCGGGGCGCTCATCGGCGGGGCCGTAACGCTGTTTGTCGGCTGGTTGAACAACCGGCGGGAACGGCGGCTGAACCTGACCTTGGCGTTGTTTGCAGAGTTTCACTCTCCGGCGTTCAACCAGATCCGGATCCGGGCCTATGAGGTCCTGCAGCGGGGCCGGGCGGAGACGTTTGACGTCACCTATGAAGCGTCCAGCCTGGAAGAGCGGGCGGATTTGTCTTCGATTTTGCACTTCTTTGAAAAGGTGGCGCTTTTGATGAGGGCGGGGGCGGTGGATCCACGGCTCATGGCGCGGTTTTTACGGCAATATGCGGCGTGGTGGCGGCCGTTGCTTTGTCCCGCCGGCTCCGCAGCGTTCAATCACCCCGAATGGGGCGCCACCCTAAGGGATGTGGATTGGCTGTTCGCCCGGTTGGGGCGGCGCTAGGCTCTTGCGCGGCTTCCGCGGTTGGGGCTAACCCGACGCCATGAAATTCACGCTCTCCTGGCTCAAAGACCATCTCGACACCAAAGCGTCTCTTCCCGAGATCGTGGACGCCATGACCATGGCGGGGCTGGAGGTGGAAGAGGTCATCGATCCTTCCGCGGCGCTTTCGCAGTTTTCGGTAGCGCGGATCGTGTCGGCAGCGCAGCACCCGAACGCGGACAAGCTGCAGGTTTGTCAGGTGGACACAAAAGACGGCCGCAAGGAGATCGTCTGTGGGGCGCTGAACGCGCGAGCGGGCCTGGTGACGGCTTATGCGCCAATCGGGGCTTACATCCCCGGCAGCGGCATCACGCTGGAGCCCAAGCCCGTGCGGGGCGTGGTCAGCCACGGAATGCTGTGCTCGGAAACCGAGATGCAGATCGCTGATGACGCGTTCGGCCTGCGGGCGGGGCGCTTTGACGCCTGGAAGGGGCGTGCCGCGGCTCTGGGGTTGGCGGAGGACAAAGCCCGCGCCGAGGGCGGGATCATGGAGCTGCCGGACGAGGCGACCGTTGGTCAGGCGATGGCGGCGTTGTTGGGTCTGGATGACCCGGTGATCGACTTTGAGGTGACGCCGAACCGGCCCGATTGGCTGGGGGTCGCTGGCATCGCGCGGGATCTGGCCGCGGCGGGCGTCGGCACGCTGAAAGCCAAGCCTGTTATCGCGGTGAAAGGCGGTTTCGAGAGCCCGATCGCTGTGGCCACGAATGATGCGGAGGCCTGCCCCGTGTTCGCCGCCACCCTGATCCGGGGGCTGAAGAACGGCCCGTCGCCCGCCTGGCTGCAGGACCGGCTGCGGGCGATCGGGATCAAGCCGCGGAACATCCTCGTGGATGTCACCAATTATATCTCCTACGATCGGGCTCGTCCGCTGCACGTTTATGATGCGGCCAAACTTGAAGGGACCGTCCGTGCGCGGATGGGCCGCGAAGGGGAGAGCTTCAAGGCGCTCGATGGGCAGACCTATGTCGTCACCCCGGCGATGTGCGTCATCGCGGATGATTCTGGGGTTCTCGGTCTTGGCGGGGTGATGGGGGGAGAAGAGAGCGGCTCTTCAGACGCTACGACCGAGGTGCTTGTCGAGAGCGCGTGGTTTGACCCCAACCGCACGTTCAAGACCGGACGGGCGACGGGGATCACATCCGACGCACAGTATCGCTTCGCCCGGGGCGTGGACCCAGGCTTTGTGGTCGAAGGTCTGCATCTGGCGGTCTCCATGATCCTGGAGATGGCGGGCGGGGAGGCGTCCAAGCCCATGGTCGCGGGCGCTGTTCCTGCGCCGCCGAAGGCTGTGGCGTTCAACCCAGAGCGGGTGCGGACGCTCGCGGGGCTCGATGTGACCCCGGCGCGAAGTCAGGCGATCTTGGAAGGCCTAGGCTTTGCGGTGGCGGGTCAAGGCGAGGCCTGGACAGTGACCCCGCCGTCGTGGCGCCGGGATGTCGAGGGGCCGGCGGATCTTGTGGAGGAAATCGCGCGGATCGAGGGTTTCGATAAGCTCCCTGAAGCGCCGCCGCCACGGGCTGCAGGCCTGCGGCCTCCGGCGGCGGGCGTCGCCGAAAGCCGGGGCCGGGTCGCGCGGCGGGCGCTGGCGGCGGCGGGCTATCAGGAGGCGGTGACCTGGAGCTTCCTGCCGGAGCGGGAGGCCGCGTTGTTCGGTCTCAACCAGTCGCAGGTCGCTTTGGTGAAGCTCGCCAATCCGATCGCGTCTGATCTCGACACGATGCGGCCTTCGGCTTTACCGAACCTGCTCAAAGCGGCGCAGCGCAATCTTGATCGTGGGTTTGGCGACGCGCGGCTCTTCGAGGTTGGGCCGGTCTATAGCGGCGACGGGGAGAGGGATCAGCGGCGGACGGTTTCGGCGGTGATCCAGCCTCGGTCGGCGCGGCACTGGGCAGGCGCGGAAGCGGTGGATGTTTTCGCAGTGAAGCGGGACTGCTTGGCGGTGCTGGAGGCTGTGGGCGCGCCGGTGAGCGCGTTGCAGTCGGTTGTGGCGGAGACATCCTGGTTGCATCCGGGGCGCGGCGGGGCCTTCAAGATTGGGCCCAAGTTTGTGGCTTTGTTTGGGGAGCTGCATCCCAAGACGCTCGCGGCTTTGGATGTGTCTGGGCCGGCGCTGGCTTTTGAGATCGACCTTGATGCGATCCCCGCGCCGCGGGCGAAGGGTCGGGCGCGGCCGGTGTTCGAAAAGCGGGACCTGATGCCCTTGAGCCGCGACTTCGCGTTCATCGTGGATGAGGGCAAGGCGGCGGCGGACCTCGTGAGCGCGGCGCTTCGGGCGGACAAAACCCTTATCGCCGACGTGACGCTGTTTGACGTTTATCGTGGCCCCGGCGTGCCGGAGGGTAAAAAGAGCCTCGCGATCGCGGTGACGCTGCAACCCATCGAAAAGACGCTCACCGAAGGCGAGATCGAAGCGGTGTCGGCGAAAGTGATCGCAGCGGCTGACAAGGCCGTGGGCGGGGTGCTGCGAGGCTAATGGCCCCCTTGGCTTGCGCCGGCGGCGGTCAAGGGTATGGCCGGCGGATTGTCGCTCAAAGGGCGTGCGTCTGCGCCATGACCGTCCGGGCGAGGGCGGACACTATCCAAGGCGATTTCTTCTTGCCGGCCAGGCTTTGATTGCAAAGCGGCCCATCGAGGCCGGCTACGAACCCTCAAAGCGCGCCATGGAGGCGAAGGCGCGGTCTCGCGGGCCCAGGCTTGTTGCGGTTGAGCGTTTCGAAGACGGACTTTTCGACGTGTGGCAGGGCCTGAGGAGAAAGCCCGTCGTCGCGGTCTTAAAGATCGTTGTCTTGGGGCGAGGGCGGGTGGCGCGCCCTGACGCCCAAACGCCCAGACGCCCTGGCGCTCTGGCGCCCTGGCCCTATGATGCGCTGATGCGCTGACGCCTGGAGCGCTGCGGCCTCTTTTTGTGGCGGCATGGCCTCATGCGCCAAGGTTTTGGGATGCGGCCCCTCTCAACAAACGCCTCCCGGCCCAGCGTCCTTGGACGGTTGCGCCGCCCTTCCGCTTTCGACTGTCTCTGGGTTAGAATTTTCCCGCCTTGGCATAGGGGAATCGCTATGATTGGCGCTGCGGAAAAGTCCAGAGTCTGGCTCTATCGGATGCTTGAGCCCGAGGCTTGGGGGCGGCCAGGCTTGTCCCCCCTCAACGGCGTTCTTGTGATGCTGGTGGTGTTCAGTTTCATCACCCTGGCTTTGGAGACCGAGCCCACGATCCCCGCCGAAGCGCTCGGCGCGCTCGGCCATGTCAATGTCGGGATCATCTCGGTGTTCGCGCTCGAATACGCGGCTCGGGTTTGGGCTGCGGGCGAAGACCCGCGCTATCGCGGCTTTGCGGGTCGGCTGCGCTACATGGCGAGCTTTTATGCGCTCGCCGACCTGATGGCGTTTTTGCCCGAAGCTGTTTTGATCGCGCAAGGCGGGCACATGAGCGGTCAGCAGGTCGCGTTTTTGAAGGCGCTGCGGCTTTTGCGTCTGTTCAAGATCGCTCGCTATGCGCCGGCGTTTGAGGTGTTTTTGGCGGCGATCAAGCGCAGCTGGAGCCAGCTTGGGGTGGCCTTGGCGTTGGCTCTGGCGTTCGTTTATGTCGGCGCGCTTTTGCTCTATTTCGTCGAAGGGCCCCTTGACCCTGTGAATTTCGGCTCGATCCCCAGAGCGATCTGGTGGGCGGTGGTGACCCTCACCACGGTGGGGTACGGCGACGTCTATCCGCACTCCGCGCCAGGCCGCGCGGCCGCCATGATGATCTCGCTCGCGGGGATCGGGATCGTGGCTCTGCCGGCGGGGATTTTAGCGTCCGCTTTCTCCGACGAATTGCGAGAACGACAGGCTGCGATCTCTGACCGCTCGAAGAGCCCGTCCTGACCGTAGGGAGAAGGCCTTCGCCCCATGGGCTCGCTGCGAGAACGGTCTTTGACGCCAGACGCTCGGACCCTCTGGCGGCGGGTTTCTGAATCTTAAAATCGCAGAAGGACGCGGTTTCGGTTTGCTCAAACCAGACACGCGCCCCAATCGCAGAGCCCTTGCTTGCGAAGCCCTGGCTCCATAAAGGCTCTAAAAGGGTAGGATATTGCGTCGGGGCGAATAAGCCAAATAACCGATATTGGCGCCGGCCCGCAGACCGACCCCGAAACGCATGGGGGCTAAAGTGATCCCGTCGGCCCGCTGATAATTCAGACCCACGCCGCCGATGAAGTAGGCGGCGCCCTCTACTCCGGGAAAGCGGCGGAAAATCTGACGAGGTTCGGTCATTCCGTAGATCAACGTGAAAACCTTGGCGGCGTTGCCGCCGGAGTCGAATCCCACCGAAGGGCCTTGCCAATAGACCCGCATGCCGTTGCGGCTGCGGCGGAAAAATTGCCTACCCTCGCCATAGCGCAGGCCTATGCCGATCGCGGCGGCGGCCTCTGTGCCTTCGATGTAACCGACAGGCCGACCATTGTCTGCGAAGGCGCGCTCCATCATCGCAGCTAAGCCGCTGGCCCCCGCGCCGAAAAAGGCGTCCGCAGCCTGGGTCATCTCCTCGATGGTGTATTCGCCAGCGTTTTGGGCTTCCGCCGTTCCGAAGGGGGCGAGAACAGCGCCAGCGGCGAGGCCGGACAGGGCGGCGCGACGGGTCAATGGGGTCATGGCGCAAAGTGTCTCCAAAGAAGGGCGCAAACAAGGCCTCGCTTGAAGATGTGGCGCCCCCCTCGCGCTAGGTCGGCCCAGCCCCGACGCTCGTTGAGCGCCCTTCCGCTTGACCGCTGTGATGTTATCTTATAACCTTCTTAATAACCTATGGGGATCAATCAATGAAAACCGCGACGACAGTTTCCTCGCTGGCTTTGGCCGCGTCGATGGCGCTCGCGGCGCCGTGCCTGGCGCAGACCAGCGCTTCCGGAGACGAACCTATTATTGTCACGGCGACGGCCCTGAACGATGCGCAGGACGAGGCGCTGCAAGGGGTGACGATGCTTGATCGGAATGCGTTGATCGATCAGCTCGGAGCAGGTCTCGGTGAAACTCTCGACAGCCAGCCAGGGGTGGCGAGCACGTCTTTCGGGCGGGGCGCGAGCCGGCCAATCATCCGCGGCTTGGGAGAAGACCGGATCCGGTTGCTGAGCAATGGTACGGCCCAGATCGACGCGAGTTCCATAAGCCCAGACCACGCGGTGGCGTCGGAAGGCCTTGAGGCGCAGACCATCGAAGTGCTGCGGGGCTCGGCGGCCTTAGCCTATGGCGGCAATGCGGTGGGCGGGGTGGTCAATGTGCTCGACGGCCGCATTTTGGAAGCCGCTCCCGGGAGCGCTTTCAGCGGCGAGGCGCTGGCGTCAAACGCTTTAGGCTTTGACGAGACCCAGGCTGCGGGGGCTCTCGCCTTCGCCAATGACCGTTTCGCCGTCCGCGTGGACGGATTTATCCGGGACGCTGGCGATTTCGAAATCCCTGGTTTTGCTTATTCGGCGGCCAAGCGAGAAGAAGAAATCGAAGAGGCGCTTGCGGAGGGCGAGACGCCGGAGGACTTCGCAGAAGGGGCTGCGGAAAACAGCTTCTCAGAGGCTGAGGGCCTCGGCGTCGGGGTCTCGCGCTATGGCGGCTGGGGCTTCGCCGGGATCTCTGTGCGGCGGCTCGAGAGCTCCTATGGCATCCCCAAGGCGCACGCCCACGGCGGGGACGAAGAGGAGGAGGAAGAGATCTTCCCTGGCCCCTTCATCGACCTTGAGCAAACCCGCTATGAGGCGCGGCTGGGCCTGACCCAAGGCTTCGGCGTCATCGACGCGGTCCAAGCGGAGGCGGCGCTCGTCGATTATGCCCATTCTGAGATCGAAGAAAGCGGGGAGATTGGGACGAGGTTCAGCAATGAAGGCTTCGACGCGCGGATCGAGGCGTTCCACACGCTGGGGGCCCTTCAAGGGGTCGCCGGCATCAGCGGTTCGGCGGTGGCGTTCTCCGCCCTCGGAGAAGAGGCGTTCGTCACCCCGACAGACATTCGTGATCTCGGCATGTTCGTCGTCGAGCGGCTGGAAACGGGAGCCTGGTCCTTCGACGGCGGCCTCCGCTACGAGCAACGCGCCTATGACAACGAGGTCTATGGCGAGCGCTCGTTTGACCTCTGGAGCGCATCGCTTGGCGTCGGGTATCGGCCGAGCGAGGCCATCACCTTGGGCCTGAGCCTCAGCCGGACCGAACGGGCGCCGACAGAAATCGAGCTGTTCGCCGATGGGGCCCACCTCGCCACTTCCACCTTCGAGGAAGGAGACCCTGGGCTTGGAACCGAAACGGCGCTTTCGATTGAGGGGACGGCGCGGTGGACATCAGACCGGCTGCAGCTTCAGGCCAATGTTTTCCATATCGCCTTTGAAGACTACACTGCCTTCTTCGACACAGGCCTTGAAGATGTGGACAGCGAACTGCCGATCTTTTCCGCAAGGCAGGAAGACGCGACCTTCACAGGCGGTGAAGTGAGCGCCTCGGCGCGCTTGTTCGCCCGCGGTGATTGGGCCTTCAGGGCTGACGCCACGGCCGACATTGTGCGGGCGGAGCTCGACGCTGGGGGCAATGCGCCCCGGATCCCGCCGCGGAGCTTCACGCTTGGGTTCACCGGAGAGACGGGGCGCTTCAGCAGCCGCGTTGAATGGGTGAGTGTCGCGGAGGCGGAAGATCTGGCCGACTTTGAGACGGTCACGGAAGGCTATGACCTCTTCAACGCTCATATTTCGTTCCGTCCGGTTGCGGAGAGCGACAGGCTGGTCGTCCGGCTGGATGGGCGCAATCTGACGGACGAAGAGGCGCGGGTGCATTCCTCCTTTGTGAAGGATCTTTTGCCTCGACCCGGGCGGAGCATGCGTTTGGCGCTGAGTTCGCGTTTCTAAGACGCTGTGCGCAAAGCTTGGGGGAGAGCGCATTCTACGCCCGCGCCACGGGGCCATGGCTCTGGCGGTCGCCGCCGCCACGAGAGCTGAGGCGGGGATCAATACGCCTCGCCTTCCGCAGTCTGAGCCGCCTTCGGCGCGCCCGTGCGGTATCCTCGCCGCTTAGACAAAGGCCGATCGGCAAGGGCGGCAGACGCCGCCGCCGCTGACCGACTTATTGACGCGCAGCGTCAATCAACGCTTGCCAGCGACAATCTCACCGAGACACTATCCCTGAACCGGCCACTCGTCTCATCCAGATTGTCGCGCTACAGCAAAGTTTGTTTGGTCGAGACCGGACCCCTCGATCACCCCAAACCGCATGCCTGGCTCTTGCAGCCCAGGACCTCCGCCGCAGCCGTCGGCGGGCCATGATGGCTGCAGTCGCGCTCTTTCGGTTCGGTCGGGGAGGGCGTCTGGAGCCCCCTTGCGCTGGCGCTGCCCATCTGAGACCTGCCCCTTCCCGCGGCGCAGCAAGCACGCTACCTCAAAGCCCATGAGAACCGCCCGAGACCTGATCCGTAATTTCTCCATCGTGGCCCATATCGACCACGGCAAATCCACCCTGTCGGACCGGCTGATCCAGTTCACAGGAGGACTATCCGACCGGGAAATGACCGAGCAAGTGCTCGACAATATGGACATCGAGCGCGAGCGCGGGATCACGATCAAAGCCCAGACCGTGCGGCTCGACTACAAGGCCAAGGACGGCAAGACCTATGTCCTCAACCTGATGGACACGCCCGGGCATGTGGATTTCGCCTATGAGGTGAGCCGGAGCCTTGCGGCCTGCGAGGGGGCGCTCTTGGTGGTGGACGCCTCGCAAGGGGTCGAAGCGCAGACACTCGCCAATGTCTATCAAGCGCTCGACAATAATCTCGAAATCGTCCCGGTTCTGAACAAGGTCGATCTTCCGGCTGCCGAGCCCGAACGGGTGAAGGAACAGATCGAAGAGGTGATCGGATTGGACGCCTCCTTCGCTGTGCCCATCAGCGCCAAGACCGGGCTCAATATCGATCAGGTGCTCGAGGCCGTCGTCACCCGCCTGCCGCCGCCCAAGGAAGGCGACCCGACCCAGCCGCTCAAGGCTCTGCTCGTGGACGCCTGGTACGACGCCTATCTTGGCGTGGTCGTCCTGGTGAGGGTCATCGACGGGGTCCTGAAAAAAGGCTCGCGGATCAAGATGATGGCCACAGGCGCGCTTTACGGCGTGGACAAGGTCGGCGTGTTCAGGCCGAAAGCCAGCGATGTGGAGAGTCTCGGTCCTGGCGAAATCGGGTTTTTGACCGCCTCGATCAAGGAAGTGGCGGACGCGCGGGTCGGGGACACGATCACTTCTGAAAAAGGAGGCGTCACCCAGGCGCTTCCGGGCTTCAAGCCCGCCCAGCCGGTGGTTTTCTGCGGGCTGTTCCCCACGGACGCGGCGGCGTTTGAAGATTTGCGCGCGGCGATGGGCAGGCTGCGCCTGAATGACGCCAGCTTCTCCTTCGAGATGGAGACGAGCGCGGCTTTGGGCTTTGGTTTCCGTTGCGGGTTCTTGGGCCTTTTGCACCTCGAAATCATCCAGGAGCGGCTCAGCCGGGAGTTTAATCTCGACCTGATCGCCACCGCGCCGTCGGTGATCTATCACATGCACCTCAAGGACGGGTCGGTGCTGGAACTGCACAACCCTGCCGACATGCCGGATGTGATGAAGATCGAGGAGATCCACGAGCCGTGGATCAAGGCGACGATTTTGACCCCCGATGAGTATCTCGGCGGGATCTTGAAGCTCTGCCAGGACCGGCGCGGGGTGCAGGTGGAGCTCAGTTATGTCGGCGCGCGGGCGATGCTTGTTTATGAGCTGCCGCTCAACGAAGTCGTGTTCGACTTCTACGACCGGCTGAAAAGCGTGTCGAAGGGCTATGCCAGTTTC
>JAGWZH010000196.1 GCA_018971945.1 Alphaproteobacteria bacterium
CCCGGAGGCTTCTGGGCCAAGCCCCATAGAAGCTGTTGATCCCAGGACGCTGCCCCGTGCCCAAGGCGTCCAGGCGACGCCGCTCGTCCAAGGCCTCGATGCTCCCTGGGGAATGGCCTGGCTGCCCAATGGCGATCTTCTGGTCACCGAACAATTCGGTCGTCTGCGCCTGATAAGCGATGGCGTGCTCCAGCCCGAGCCCATCGCTGGCGTCCCCACCGTCTACGCCGATCGCCAGGGCGGGCTTCTCGATGTGGCCGTCCATCCGAACTTCGCCAGGAACGGCTTTATTTATCTAAGCTATTCCGCTGGTGCGGAGGTCGAAAACCGCCTCACTGTCGCCCGTGGCCGCCTACGCGAGGGCCAACTCCAGGACGTCACGGTCCTGCTCGAGGCCGACCCGGCGAAATCCGGCGCACAGCACTTCGGCTCGCGCTTTCTCTGGGCGCCGGACGGCTCGCTCCTTGTCGCCGTCGGCGACGGCGGCAACCCGCCCCGCGCGTTGGGCGGCGCTTTGATCCGCGAGCAGGCCCAACGCCTGGATAGCCATCTGGGCAAGATCCTCCGCATCACCGACGCAGGCGCGGTCCCCGCCGACAACCCGTTCCTCAGCCAAGAGGGCGCCCGCCCGGAGCTTTTCTCCATCGGCCACCGCAATATCCAGGGCCTGGCCTATGACCCCATGCTTGGGCGCATCTACGCGACCGAACATGGCAGTCAGGGCGGCGATGAGCTAAACCTCATCGCCGCGGGCCAGAATTATGGCTGGCCCCGCGCCACCCATGGCGTTGAATACGGCCCCGAGCGCCGCCTCATCACCCCAAACCAAACCGCGCCCGGTCTGGTAGACCCGCTCGCCGTTTGGACCCCAGCGATCGCTCCATCCGGCCTCACGGTCTATTCAGGCGACATCTATCCAGCCTGGCGCGGCGATCTTTTCGTGGGCGCTTTGCGCATCGACGGCGCCCCTCATCCAGGCGCGCTCTTGCGCCTGGATCTCGATGAGGGCGGCGCTTTGATCGGCCAGGAACGCATCGATCTTGGCGCGGTCCGGGTTCGTGATGTCCGCCAGGGTCCGGACGGCTATCTTTACCTGCTGACCACAGCGACCCAGGGCTTTCGCGACCCCGGCTCGCGCACTGGAGTCTTGTGGCGTCTGGAGCCAGTGGACTAACTGAGCCCGTCCTGATGGGCCTGCTCTTGACCCAGCCGGCCGCCGCCCCACTTGCGGGGGTCGATCCCCACGAAAGCTGAGCCTTTGCTTTGGACCTGGCCTCCTGTCGCCCTGACCTTGTTGTTCTCGGCGACCCTGACTGTCATGTCCGGCGCGACGATCAGTCCCGCGCTTCCGAAGATCGCCGAGGCCTTCGCCGACCACCCCAACGCCGCTTTCATGGTCAAGCTCGTGCTCACTGTGCCGGCCCTGTTCATCGTGATCGGCGGACCGGCAGCTGGCTGGATAGTCGACACCTTAGGCCGCCGCAGACTGCTGCTGGCGGGTCTGGCGCTCTACGCGGTCGCCGGTTCGGCGGGCGCTTTCGCCCCGAGCCTGGAGCTCTTGATCCTGAGCCGAGCCTTCCTGGGGCTCGCAGTGGCCTGCGTCATGACCTGCGCCACGACGCTTTTGATCGATTATTTTGACGGCCCCGCCCGCCTGCGGCTGATGGGTCTTCAGGCCGCCTTCGCCAGCGGGGGAGGGGTTGTGTTCATTGTCTTGGGCGGCGTCCTTTCAGAGCTTGGATGGCAGGCCCCGTTCTTTATCTATCTCGCCTCTTTGTTGGTTTTGGCGTTCGCGGTCCCGTTTCTCCCCGAACCCAAGCGCCAGGAGTTCGCCGAAGCCGAAGCCAGGCCCAAGCAGAACTTGCGCATCGCCTGGGCGATCTATGGCGGCGCCTTTCTCAGCCAGGTGGCGTTTTACACGATCCCGGTGAATCTGCCTTTCGTGCTGGCCCAGGACTACGCCCTCACGGGCGCCGCGGCCGGCGCCGCCATCGCCGTCAGCACGCTCGCCATGGCCCTGATATCCTCCAACTACGCCAGGGTCCGCGCAAAACTGCCTTACGCAGTCCTCATCGCCGTCGCCTTTGGATTGATGGGTATTGGCTTCTTCACCGTGGGGCTCGCCCATACCCTGCCTGTTTTATTGCTGGGCCTCGCCGTCACCGGAGCGGCCTTTGGCGTCTTGATGCCTTCGTGCGCCAGCTGGTTGTCGGAGGTCGCAGACCCCGCCTTCCGCGGGCGCGTCATGGGCGGCTTGGGGACCGCGGTTTTTCTGGGCCAGTTTTCATCACCCCTGCTCACAGGGCCCATGAGCAGCGCCCTCGACTACCATATCGTCTATATAATCCTCGGCGCAGCGCTCCTCGCCGCGGCGGTCCTGAGCCAAGTTGTGCTCAAGCGCGCGGCGAGATGAAACACGATCTCAAGCAACGCCCCCATCGGCGACGGAGCCCGGGTCTGAGAAGACATGTCAAGGACGCCTTGAAGAAGGGGGCGGGTAGTGCCTCAGCAAAGCGGCGTGGCGTCCGCCTCA
>JAGWZH010000006.1 GCA_018971945.1 Alphaproteobacteria bacterium
CTTGGCTTTGGACTTCAAAAACCGGGGCGAGGCCACGCTGGCCTTGTTCGCTAGGCTGGACGCCATCGTGCTTGAGGCGGGCGGCCGGCTCTACCCAGCCAAGGATGGACGCATCCCCGCCAAGGTTTTCCAGGCCATGTATCCGCGCTGGGAGGAGATAGAGCGGTTGCGGGACCCAGGGATCAGCAGCGATTTCTGGACGCGCGTGACCCAAGGATGAGCGACCGTATCGTCATTTTGGGCGCTTTGTCAGCGATCGCGGAAGCCACGGCGCGGCGCTTTGCGGCGAGCGGGGCAGCGCTCGTGCTCGTCGCGCGGGACGAGGCGCGGCTGAAGGAGCTCGCGGCTGACCTGATGGTCAGGGGAGCGACTTGTGCGCACATCGCCCTGTGCGATCTGGCGGCAGAGCCCGATCCGGAAGGGCGCATGCGGACCTGGTCGGACCTGCTCGGGGGAGTGAGCGTGGCGCTCATCGCCTATGGGGTTTTGGGCGACCAGGCGGCTTCGGAAAAGGATTTGGCCCTCACCCAGCAACAGATCGCCGTCAATTTCACGAGCGCTGCGCTTTGGGCGCAAGCGGCGGCGAACCTTCTCGAGCGGCAGCGGGGCGGGACGCTGCTCGTCATCGGGTCGGTGGCGGGAGACCGAGGGCGAGCGTCGAACTATGTTTATGGCGCAGCGAAGGCAGGGCTTGCCACATTGACGCAAGGGATCGCGCACCGGCTCGCCAGATCTGGGGCCCGGGCGGTGACGATCAAGCCGGGCTTTGTGGACACGCCCATGACGGCGGGGCTCGCCAAAGGCGGGCCTTTATGGGCGACCCCGGCACAAGTGGCCGATGTGATCGTCCGGGCCGCGGAGAAAGGCGGACCGGTCGCCTATGCGCCCTGGTTCTGGCGGTATATCCTGCTGATCATCCGGGCCGTCCCGGCTTTTCTGTTCCACAAGACCAAGCTTTAGAGGCGCGGGCCGAGAAAACGGCTCCAGGGCGAAGAGGTCGCGCCGGCTTCTTAGCGCCGTCTCCAAAACCAGCATCCCTTTCTCGCCGTCTGACAGATCGCCAAACGAACAGTCTCCGCTAAAAGAGGGTCCTGGGGCGCATTGCCTCATTCAAAATGCTACCGAAGATTGACCGCCGATCGGTGTGGCGGCGTCAGCAAATCGGATCGCTGGCGCCGATGGCGGACGGGATCGGCATGGGCGCGCGGGCCCGGGCCCGCGCGCCGCGCGCTCGTTTAAACGAGACCGCGCAGCGACCCCACAAGATCGGTCTTCTCCCAGCTGAAGCCGCCGTCGTCTTCAGGCGTGCGGCCAAAGTGTCCATAAGCGGCCGTTCGCGCGTAGATCGGCCGATTGAGCCTCAGGTGCTCTCGGATGGCGCGCGGGGTGCAGCCTCCGATGAGTTCGGGCAGCGCCTTCTCCAGTTTGGCGGGATCGATCTGAGCGTTGACCAGGCTGACATAAAAGCTGAGGGGCCTTGCGACGCCAATGGCGTAGCTGATTTGGATCGTGCACTGGTCGGCCAAGCCTGCGGCGACGACGTTCTTGGCCAGATAGCGGCAGGCATAGGCCGCAGACCGGTCCACTTTGGTTGGATCCTTGCCTGAGAACGCGCCTCCGCCATGAGGGGCGGCGCCGCCATAGGTGTCGACAATGATCTTGCGTCCGGTCAGCCCGGTGTCGCCGTCGGGTCCGCCAATGACGAATTTCCCGGTCGGATTGACGTGAAACACCGTCTTTTCATCGACAAGACCTTCAGGGAGAACGCGAAGAATATAAGGCTTCACGATCTCGGCGACGTCGGAAGGAGCCAAGCCCTCTTTGTGTTGGGTTGAGAGCACGATCTCGCGGGCATGAACAGGCTTGCCGTCCCGGTATTCCAGCGTGACTTGGCTCTTGGCGTCGGGCTCAAGACCGGTTTCTGCTCCGGAATGGCGAGCCTCGGCCAGGACTTTCAAAATATTGTGGCTGTACTGCAAGGTGGCCGGCATGAGCTCAGGCGTCTCATTGGTAGCGTAGCCGAACATAATGCCCTGGTCGCCAGCGCCTTCGTCCTTGCTCGCTGTCGCGTCAACGCCCATGGCGATATCGGCGGATTGGGCGTGGAGATGACACTCATAATGGGCGGTGGCCCAGTGGAAGCCCTGCTGATGGTAGCCAATGTCCTTCACCGCCGCGCGGACCTTGTCTTCCAGACCGTCGATGATCGCCTTGATCCGATCGTCGGTGGTGCGCACCTCGCCGGCCAGGATGATGCGTTGGGTGGTCACAAGGGTTTCGCAGGCGACGCGGGCGACGGGGTCTTGCTCCAGAAAGGCGTCCACGACCGTATCAGACAGGCGGTCGGCAACCTTGTCCGGATGACCTTCAGACACGCTTTCGCTGGTGAACACGTAATCCTGGCGGTGCACGGCTTTGACCCTCCTGGTGCGGACAGGGCGCGGCGACCATCGCGCCTTCATCGCCCGGGAGCGACCCTCATATAAAGATATCTTTAAATGCGCAACCCTCTGGGTCCGGCCTCTGGGTCCGGCCTCTGGGTCCGGCTTGGGTCCCGCCTGGGGAGGCGGTAGCTCGACCCGGCCGCGATCGCTGAAAACGGCGCCCCAAAGCCGCCCCGCGACAGCTCGTTGGAGGCGGTTTGGAGGCGCGGTCGTCGCTCCCGCGCAGGCGGTCGCCAAGGGGGCCCGGCCATCGAAGCTGGCGTCGCCAGCGGCGTTCAGGCCCTCAGGGGCGGACGTCCCGCGGCGCAAAGCGCGGCGCGGCCAAGCGCATGGCGACCAGCCCGGCCAACAAACCGCCGATCATCCACCAGTCAAAACGGGCATAGAGGGTTTCGCTTAAGGTCGCGGGCAGCTGCGCTTCAGCATAGCCCAGGGCCGGGTCGGCGATGTCGACGGCGCGGCCATAGGCGTCAATGATCGCGGAGATCCCGCCCGAGGCGGCGCGCGCCAAGGGCAGCCCCTCCTCGATCGCGCGATAGCGCGCGATGGCGAAATGCTGGGCAGGCCCCACCCCTCCTCCGAACCAGGCGTCGTTGCTGATATTGACGATCCAACCAGGACGCGCATCGCCCCGAGGCGTAAAGCCCGGGAAGATCGACTCATAGCAGATGTGGATGACCAAGGGCTCAGCCGCGGCGTCCACAACAAGACGTTGCGGCGGCGGACCAGGGCTGAAGCCAGCGCCGATGCGCTGCAGGGGCGCTATGTTCAGGGTGCTGATCAAAGACCACATTGGGATGAATTCGCCGAAGGGCGTCAAGCGGTGCTTGTCGTACAAACCGGCAGGGCGCGGGGAGCCTGTCACGGCGTCGATGACCAAAGCGGAGTTGGCGAAGACAAGGCCCTCAAGTCCCCGCTCGCCGCGGAAATAAGCCCGACACGCTTCGTCGGGGGCGCAGCTCGTCGCCCCGGTGATCAGGACGCGGTCGCCCATCACCTCGGCGATGAACCCCGTACGAACGGGCTCGAGCACATAGGTCCGGCTGCCGGGTTCGACGCGGTTGACAAGGGTGTAGGCGCTCGCGGGGATCGCACCCTCGGGCCATATCACGAAATCAGCGCTGCTCGTCTCTGAATCCCCTGACACGCCCAGATAGGCGAGGAGCACCTCGTCTGGGTCAGAAGCCCATTTCTCGCGTTGGCTCAAGCCTGGTTCAGCGACCCGCACGACAGGCGTCGCGCCGGGCACAGCGATGCTGGCGGAGGACAATCGCTGGAAACCAAAGCCCCAGAGCAAACCGAAGCCAAGGGCGCTGACCATGACAAAACCGAAACGGCGGACACCCCTGCCATGGTCGAAAATGGCCGCAGGGGACGCTGCGAGGAGCAGGGTGAGCACGGTCAAGCCATAGGCCCCGACAACGGAGGCGGTTTGAGAGACAGCCCCCCCCGGCGCCCAGACATAGGCGGATAAAAGCCAGGGGAAGCCGCCAAACAGGTGCCCCCGGAGCAGGTCAGCCAGGGTGTAGGCCAGGACAAAGACCGGGATGCGGCGATAATCATCCGTCCAGAACGGCTTGGCGAGGGCCAGACAAACCGCAGGAAAAACAGCAAGACCGCAGCCCAAAGCAAGGGTCGCCAAGACGCCGAGAGCCAGATTGAAATCGGGGTTCACGGCGAAGGCCTGCGACACCCAATGCAGGCCGCTGACGAAGTGGCCGGCGGCGAACCACCACGCGCGGGCGAAGACGGCCTTTCGCCATGTCTTAAGCGGGGCTGAATCCATCAGCCAGACCAGAATGGTCATCGCCACAATCAGAGCGGGAACAACATGAAAAGGGGCGTGGGCCAGGGTGGCCATGGCCCCTGCCGCCAATGCCAAAGCATGGGCGCGCCAGCCGGTCAGCCGCGCGAGAAGCGGTCGGATCGGCAAGGCTTGGCTGGGGGACTGGGCGGCAGCGGTCACTGGTGTCTCTCCGACGCAAGGTCCGCAGGGCGGCGACGCCCTGGAAACCTGCAGAAAGGGCGCTCGTCAAGCGCCGGCTTTCACTTTGCGGCGGCCAAGCCGTCGGGGGCGGCCAAGGGATTTGGGGCGGCCGCACGGTCCTGGGCGGGGCGCAAGCGCAGGCGCTTGACCCGCCGGGGATCAGCATCGATCACTTCCAGGTCGAAGCCTGCAGGATGGTGGAGAATTTCTCCCCGCTGCGGCACCCGACCAGCGAGAGCCACGGCGAGACCGCCAACGGTGTCGAACTCGCCCTCGTGGTCGGGCAAGGCCAGATCGAGCTTTAAACGCGCGGCGAGTTTGGCGATGTCAGCGCGGCCATCCGCCTCATAAGCGCCTCCGGGGCGCTCCTGGATTAGGGGGCTGTCCACATCATGTTCGTCGTCGATTTCGCCCACGATCTGCTCAACGATGTCCTCCATCGAGACCAAGCCGTCCGTACCGCCGTACTCGTCCACCACCAACGCCAGATGGATCCTTGAGGACTGCATCTTCAAAAGAAGCGAAGACAGCTTCATCGATGGCGGCACATAGAGGATCTCGCGCTTCACCCGCGACAGGATGCGGTCGCCCGGCTTGGCGCGGAGCTGGCCCTCCTCCCCAGGCGCCATCACCGCCATCACGTCTCGCACATGGACGAAGCCTTGGGGATCGTCGAGATTCTCTCGATAGATCGGAAGCCTCGAATGTTGGCTTTCAGAGAACAGGCGGGCGGCCTCGGCCAAGGTTGCGGAGACGTCAAGGGCAACGATGTCGGCCCGAGGACGCATGACGTCAAGGACGCGCAGCCTGTCGAAGCCGGCAGCCTTGAGGATCATGTCCTTGCGGGCGAAGTCGACCGACTCGTCTTCCGCGACGGTGTCGCGGATCGCCTCGGTCAGGGTATCTTCCGCGGTCGCCTTGCGACGCACCCAGCGCGTGATCTGCGCCATCCATAGTCCCGCGGGGCGCCTCTGGCCCTCGCCTCGATCGTCACTCTCGCTCAACGCATCCTCTATCGCCGACCATGCGGCGACGTCACTCAGTATGGATCGGGATACCCCATTTCTGCAAGAAGCTTGGTTTCCAAGGTTTCCATGGCGGCGGCCTGAGCCTCGGTTTCATGGTCATACCCGAGTAGGTGCAGAAAACCATGAAGGACCAGATGGGCGAGGTGGGCGGAAGCTGGCTTGGCCCCGGCTTCCGCCTCACGAGCAAGGACGCCGGACGCCAAGGCGATATCGCCCCAAAAGACAGCGCCGGCCGCGCCGGCGCCAAGGTCTGGGCCGGGAAAAGAAAGAACATTGGTCGGCTTATCCTGACCGCGAAAACGAGCGTTCAAGCCTTGGACTGCTGCGTCATCGGCCAGAAGCACGGTCACGACGCCGCATACGGCCTCGGCCTCGGCGGCGTGGCTCAAAACCTGTGCGACAAGGCTTGCCGCATCGGATACGAGGGCGGTCCAGGCCTCATCCTCGACCAGCACATCGATGGTCAGTTCAGACATCTTGCTGGTCTTCGACGCTCGCAGCGCGGGCGCGGGCCTCGTCGCGGTCATAGGCTTCGATGATCCGGGCGACAAGGCGATGGCGGACCACATCTTGGGCGGCGAAGCGGATCACCTCCACGCCGGTCACACCCTCGAGCAGGCGCAGGGCATGGGCCAAGCCTGAGGGCGTCGCGCGCGGCAGGTCGATCTGGCTGGGGTCGCCGGTGACGACCATGCGGCTACCCTCCCCCAGGCGCGTGAGGACCATTTTCATCTGAGGGATGGTCGCGTTTTGGGCTTCGTCGACGATCACGAAAGCGTTGGCCAGGGTGCGGCCCCGCATAAAGGCCAACGGGGCGACCTCCACCTGGCGCCGATCACGACGGTTTCTCAGGTCCACTTCCCCAAGCTGGCCGCGAAACGCATCCCAAATCGGCTGGAGATAGGGATCCACTTTCTCTTCCATCGCGCCCGGCAGAAAGCCGAGGCGCTCTCCAGCCTCCACGGCCGGACGGGTGACCACGATCCGCTCAAAACGCTCCGCTTTAAGGGCCTCCACGGCACAGGCGACGGCGAGGAACGTCTTGCCCGTGCCGGCGGGCCCGACGCCGAACACCAAATCGCAGGCCTCCTCCTGCATGGCTTCGACATAGTGCAGCTGGCGCGGGGTTCGGATCGTCAGGCCGCCGACCTGGGGAAGCGTCAGGGGGCCTGCAGCCCGATCCGGATCAAGACTGCAGAACGCCAGCGCGCTTTGCACGTCGCTCTCGCGGACCTTGCGCCGGTCCTTGGCATGGGCGGCGAGGCTTTCGAGCGCGCATAGGGCCCAGCGCAGTTCTTTTTCATGGCCAGGGCGGGCCTCCAGCTCGACCTGGTCACCCTTGAGTTCGAGCCGCACGGCGTAAGTCGGCTTGCCCCGAGGGCCGCCGCGGTCGCGGAAATTCTCTTCGATCAGCGCCAGATGCCTATTGAGCGGCCCGCACACGGCCTGCGCCACGGCCACATCAGGGAAAGCCACGGCGGCTGTGAGCGGCGGGGTTTTGGTCATGCGGCCTCTGCGGTCAGGCTGTTGAGGCTCGCGGCGCAGATCGTGACAGGAACGATCTCGCCGATGAGGTCAGGGCGATGGGACTCAAAATGCACCGCCTGCATATAGGGACTGCGGCCCTGGGATTGGCCCGGCCTGCGGCCGGGACGCTCGACCAAGACAGGCAAGGTCCTGCCGATCTGGCTCTGGTTGAAGGCGTTTTGCTGGTCGCGCAGGACGGCCTGAAGCGCCTGAAGGCGGGCGTCTTTCACGTCCTCCGGGATCTGGGCCATCATTTCGGCGGCGGGGGTGCCGGGGCGGCGCGAATACTTGAAGCTGAAAGCGGAGGCGAAGCCTGTGGCGCGGACGAGTTTCAGCGTGTCTTCGAAATCCTGGTCGCGCTCGCCAGGGAAGCCGACAATGAAGTCAGAGCTCACAGCGATGTCGGGGCGGGCTTTGCGGATTTTATCGATGATGGCGAGGAAGCGCTCAGCCGTGTGCTTGCGGTTCATCGCCTTGAGCACACGGTCCGAGCCCGTCTGCACGGGCAGGTGCAGGTAAGGCATCAGTTTTTCCTCTTCGCCATGAAGGGCGATGAGGTCGTCGGTCATCTCGTTGGGGTGGCTCGTGGCGTAGCGGAGCCGGTCGAGGCGATCGATCTTCGCGAGATGGCCGAGGAGTTGGGCGAGGCTCCAGTCCTTGCCGTCCGGGCCGGTCCCATGGAACGCGTTGACGTTCTGGCCCAGAAGCGTGATCTCGCGCACCCCTTGGCGGACAAGACTTCGGGCCTCGGCGACGATGGCGTCGACAGGGCGGGAGAACTCCGCGCCGCGGGTATAGGGCACCACGCAGAAGGTGCAGAACTTGTCGCAGCCTTCCTGCACGGAAAGGAACGCCGTCACGCCCTCCGCCTTGGGTTCGGGGAGGCTGTCGAACTTGGCTTCGGCGTCGAAGTCTGCCGCGAGGCGTTCGCCCTTGGCGCGGGCGGCTTTGGCGATCAATTCGGGCAGCTTGTGATAGGCTTGGGGGCCTACGACCAGGTCCACCACGGGAGCGCGGGCCATGATCTCTTCGCCTTCGGCCTGGGCGACACAGCCGGCGACGACGATGGTGGTGTCCATGCCCTCTTTGGCGCGCTCGGCCTTGCGCTCGCGCAGGCGACCAAGCTCGGAATAGACCTTTTCGGTGGCCTTTTCCCGGATATGGCAGGTGTTGAGGATGACCATGTCGGCGGAGGATTGGTCTTCCGTCGGCGTATAGCCCAAGGGCGCCAGGACGTCCTTCATCCGTTCGGAATCATAGACGTTCATCTGGCAGCCGTAGGTCTCGACATAGAGGCGCTTGAGCGCGGGTTTTTGACCTTTTTCGGCGGCCATGCGGGCGGGGTCCGGAGATTAGGGAAAACGTGGCGGGCTTTATGCCGCATGGGGAAGGACGGGGCAACAGCCGCCGCCCTTTTGTCCGCCGCGCCTTTGTCCGCTGGCTATTTGATCGCGGGCCTTCGCTTTTTTGGGGTCTTGCGGGCCTCCGCAATGGCTCCTTCGCCAAGCCCCAAAGCGCCAGTTCCCAAAGCGCCATTTTCTAGGGCGCCAGTTCCCAGGGCGCCAGTTCCCAGGGCGCTGCGTCCTACAGCGCCCCACCCGAGAGAGGCCTCTTGGCGGCCTGCAGCTCCAACGCCATCAAATGGCTCAGGACGGGATACAGCGCGGAGAAAACGCCAAGCGCCACGCCGTAAAAGCCCTCCTTGCGGCCCTGGCGCGAGACATAGCTTTTCCAAAAGCGGCTAAAGAAACGCCTTAGGGTCTTTGAGGGACGCGGGATCTTGCCTTCTTCCACCATGTCTTCGGCGGCAAGGCGCGCATATTTCAGGAGCCGCGCGTACATGTCGGGGAAGTCCCGATAGACATGGTGGATCATGCGGGCCTTGAGCGTTAGCACGATCTCGGCCTGTCTGAGGCTTGGGTGGAGGCGCTGGTCGCCCCAATGTTTGGTGCCCGCCGCGAAGAGACAGCGTTTGGCCGACACACCATTATAGGCGCCCCAGCCATGGGCGACGGGCACACCGCCGATGCGGTTGTCGAAGGGGATCAGGATCGCGCCCTTGGGGGCCTTTTCGATCGCTTCGCGGATTTCGGCGGCGAGTTCGGGCGGGACGCGCTCGTCGGCGTCCACCTCCAAAATCCAGTCGCCGGCGCTGGCGGCGAGGCCGGCGTTACGCCGAGGGCCTTCGATGGGCCAGGCGCCCTCTACGAGCCTGGCCCCTGCCCTTTCACACAAGGCCTTGGTGCCATCGGTGCAGCGGTCCAAGACCGCCACGATCTCATCGGCGAAGGCGACAGAGGCAAGGCACTCCGGCAGGAGCGCTTCGGCGTTGTGCAGGACGAGAAGGGCAGTCAGGCGGTTGGGCATCACAATCGCCATCGCCGCAAAGCAGCCAGGGCGTCAAGGGCGGCTTGAAGCGCCGGAAAAACCATGGTGGGCTCAAGGTGTTGGAAAGTTTGGGCTTGAGCGGGAAGGGCCAGCATGAGCGTCGCTGAATCGTCGCCGTCGCCGGAGGGGGGCGTTTCGCCGCAAACGCTGCGGCAGGTGATCATCGCCTCGAGCGCGGGGACCGTGTTTGAGTGGTATGACTTTTTTATCTTCGCGATCCTGACCTCGATCATCTCGGCGCATTTCTACGCCAACCTACCGGACGCGCAGGCCTTCATCTTCACGCTGCTGACATTTGCGGTGGGCTTCATTGTGCGGCCGCTTGGGGCTTTGTTCTTTGGCCGGATGGGGGACCAGAAGGGCCGGAAGGGCGCGTTTCTGGTCACCATAATGCTTATGGGGGCCGCGACCTTTGCAATCGGGTGTCTGCCGGATTACGAGCAGGTCGGGGTGATGGCGCCGATCCTTCTGGTGCTGTGCCGGGTGCTGCAGGGTTTGGCGCTCGGGGGCGAATACGGGGGCGCTGCGATCTATGTGGCGGAACACGCCCCGCCGGGGCGGCGCGGGTTTGCGACCAGCTGGATTCAGACATCCGCCGCGTTGGGACTGTTTGCGGCTTTGGGGGTGACGCTCCTGACCCGCACGCTGATGGGGGAAGAGGCCTTCCGGGATTGGGGGTGGCGCGTGCCGTTCTGGCTGTCCCTTGGGCTTCTGATCATCTCGATCTGGATCCGGTCGAAACTTGGGGAGAGCCCCGCGTTTCAGAAGCTGAAGGAGGAAGGCCGCGCATCGAAAGCGCCGCTGGGGGATACGTTCGGGCGCTGGCCTGTGGTGCGGCTGATGCTGTTGTCGCTGTTTGGGCTTATGATGGCGCAGGGCGTGGTTTGGTACACGGGAAATTTCTATTCCCAGTTCTTCCTGGAACGGCTTTTAAAGGTACCGCCGGTGTCGGTGAACATCCTGATGATCGGGGTGACCATCGTGTCGGCGGCGCTCTATGTGTTTTTCGGCTGGCTTTCTGACAAGGTGGGTCGGAAGCCCGTGATGCTGTTCGGCATGGTGGTTATGCTGCTGGCCTATTTCCCTGGCTTTCAGCTTCTGACCCGGGCCGCGAACCCCGCGCTCGCGGCGGCGCAAGCGACCGCGCCCGTCACTGTGACGGCTGATCCCACAGACTGCACGTTCCAACTCGATCTGACCGGCGGGGCCCATCAGTTCGCGTCGTCCTGCGACATCGCCAAGGGCGTTTTGTCGTCGGCGGGGGTGTCCTACACGACGCTTGAGGGGCCTGCCGGCGCGCCCGCGGTGATCGCCATCGGGGATGCGCAACTCACTGCGCCATCTGCGGAGGGGCAAGCGATGGGCGCGGTGCGGGCGGTCCGGACCGGTTTTGCGGATGAGGTGCGGGCTGGGCTGACGGCGGCGGGCTATCCCGCGGCGGCGGATCCAGCGGCAATGAATTGGACGCTGATCTTTGCGGTGCTCGTCACGTTTATTGTGGCGGCGACGGCGCTTTATGGCCCGCTTGCGGCGTGTCTGGTGGAGTTGTTCCCCGCGCAGGTGCGCTACACCGCCCTCTCCTTCCCCTATCACGTCGGAACGGGGTGGTTCGGCGGCCTTCAGCCGGCAATCAGTTTCGCGATCGTGGCGGCGACGGGAGACATCTATGCGGGGCTCTGGTTCCCCTTGATCGTGACCGGAATTGCGTTGGTTTTGGCGGCGGTCGCGCTGCCGGAAACACGCGACCGCCCCATCCACTAGCTGCTCAGCTTATGGAGCCGCGGCGGTCGGCGCCTTGGCGATCGAGCATCCAACCGGGGTACTCCTCGGGGAGCTTGGAGACCTCATCCAGGGCTGAAAGCTCTTCCGCTGTGAGCGTCACTTCGGTCGCGGCGATGTTGTCGGCAAGCTGTTCGGGCGTCTTCGCGCCGATGATGACGCTTGTGACGTGAGGCTGATGCAGCAGCCACGCTAGCGCGATCCGCGCCGGAGAACCGCCGCGGGCTTCGGCCATCGGGCGCATGACGTCGATAATGTCGAAGCCTTTGTCCTTGTTGACGGGCGGGAAGTCGAAAATCGCGCGGCGGGCGTCGTTCGGGCCGCCTCCTTCGCGCTGGAACTTGCCGGAAAGGAATCCGCCTGCCAGCGGGCTCCAGGGGAGGATGGCGAGGTTCTGGTCCTTCGCCATCGGAACAATCTCGCGCTCCAGATCGCGGCCTGCGATGGAGTAGTACATCTGGCAGGAAACGAATTTGTGCAGGCCTTTGCGTTCGGAGACGCCAAGCGCCTTCATGATGGTCCAGGCGGCCATGTTGCAGAGGCCGATGTATCGGACGCGCCCCGACCGGACGATATCGTCGAGGGCTTCCAGGGTTTCTTCGAGCGGGGTCAGCGGGTCTGCGCCATGGACCTGATAGAGATCGATGTGATCAAGGCCCAAGCGCGCGAGGCTTGCGTCCACCGCATCGAACAGGTGCTTGCGGGATAGGCCTGAGATGTTTTTCACGCCCATGCGGCGCTCGAGCTCGGCCTTTTGCGCGCCGGTCGCATCGGGCCCGAGCTGCGGGGTCACGCGGCCATGGGCCTTGGTGGCGATCACGATCTCGTCGCGGGGCAGACCGAGCTGATCGATGGCGACGCCCAGCATCTCTTCTGAGAGGCCGTTGGAGTAAATGTTCGCCGTATCGAAGAAGTTCACGCCGCTGTCGACGGCGGACTTCATCAATTCATTGACCTGATCCTGCGGCTGGGCGCCGACGACGCGCCAAAAGCCGTCGCCGCCAAAGGTCATCGTGCCCAGGCAGATTTCCGAGACGACAAGGCCCGTGGGGCCAAGAGTTTTGTAGCGCATGGGGGCTCCTTGTGCGGGGGGAGCCGGACCATACCCACGTGTCGATCAGGGCGCCATGGGGGACGGGCCAGGGGGCGGCGGGAACGCGCGGCCATCGGCCCCTTCGACCGGGGTGTTGGCCGTTGCGGCCGCGTACAGCGCGTCGCCGACGGGCGAGAACGCCACTGCACGGGCCACACCAAGCCAACCCACCAAGACAATCAGCGCAATCCACCACACGGCATGGACTCGGCCCTGCGCCCGCCAATCCCTGATCATGGCGGCAGCGAGGAAGATCAGCCCGGCCACAGCCGAGACTTCAAAGGCGAAGGGCGTCATCAGCGGGGACGGCAGGAGACGACCGAAGCCCGGGCCCAAGAGCAGGAAGAACGCGGCGACTTGCAGACGCACATGCCATTCGGTGTTTCGACGCAAAGCGACAGCGGCCGCAAAGAGCCCGGCCCAAGCCAGCACGCCCATCGAATTGACGAGCAGGAAGTGCTGCGGCTGGAAGAAGAACGGCGCTCTGCCCGTCCGCACGCTCTCCAGGGTGACAAGGGGCCCCATCACCACAAGCGCGGCCGCCCAGACCATCGCGATGCGGCCCAAAAGGCGGTGCCGAGCGAAGGAGCCGGATCCCGCTAGCCAGGCCTGGGTAACGACAAGAGCTGCCCAACCCATGAAGACAACAGCATGAGCGTGCACCACCGCGGGCGCTGAAAAACTTGAGCGGCCGGCCGCCAACTGCACAACAAAGCCGCTGACAAGCACTATGGCCATCACCGTCAACAGGTTGCGGTAGAAGCGGACATCACCGGACCGGGCTTTGGCGTCCGGCGGCAGGACCGACGCGCGGGCGTCGCTTGCGAGGGCAGGGTTGATGGACATGGTTCTCTCGCTCCTCCCGGCGGGCTCGCGACGCCGCCTCAGCGCTCTTTGGCGCTGTGCTTGTGCGTAATGACCACAAACTCGTAAAGGTTAACGCTTGTCAACCCGATACCGAGGCCGAAACTGGGGCGCCTGGGGCCTATGCGACGCCGTGGGTTTCGAACCAGGCCAGCATGCGGCGCCAGCCGTCACGCGCGGCTTCGGCGTCGAAGCTCGCGCGGTAATCGGCGTGGAAGCCGTGCTGGGTGTCGGGATAGACCACGATTTCTGAGCCGCTCGGGTTGCCCGAGAGCGCCAGCGATGAGCGCATCACATCAACGCTTTCGAGCGGGATGCCGCCGTCGTTCTGGGCGTAAAGGCCCAAGACCGGCGCCTGGAGCTGCGGCGCCACGTCGATGGGGCCAAGGCTGGGGCCGGCATAGCCAAAGTCCCCTTCCCTTCTCGCGGTGAGGCGGCCGTACCAGGCGACGCCAGCGCGGATGCCGGGGATTTGCGCAGCGGCGAGCCATACGATGGAGCCACCCCAGCAAAAGCCGGTCATCCCCAAGCGCTGACGAAACACATCGCGGCGACCGCGGAGAAACTGCACCGCGCCTTCGGTGTCGCCGATGACTTGGGACTGCGGGGTCGCGCCGACGAGGGGGAGGATGTCTTGAATGGAAGCGAGGCTTGCGGGGTCGCCGGCGCGGTCGAAATAGTCGGGCGCGACGGCGAAATAGCCCGCGTGCGCGAGGCGGCGGCAGACGTCTTTGATGTAGGCGTGGACGCCAAAGACCTCATTGACCACGATGACCGCCGGGAACGGTCCGGGCCCTTCGGGGCGCGCGGCGTAGAAGGGCAGCTCATAGTCGTCATGGCCGAAGAAGGTCGCCTCCTCGATCTCTAGGCCGCGGGCGTCGGTTTCGATGGCCTGAGCCTGGGCCTGGCCCGCGGCCAGGGCGTAGCCCGCGAAGAACATCCCCGCGCCCAAGGCTGCGCGGCGTGACGGGGGCTTCAGAACGTTCGGGCCTTCGAGGGTGGACATGGAGCGCTCCTTCGGGACGGCTTTTGAGCTACGCTTTGGGGGGCGGGTTGACCAGGGGCGCGGAGAGAGAAACAACACTGCTTATGTCATCTCCGACCCGCGACCGCCTTCTCGGCCTGATCCGCACCCGTTCGTTCGCGACGGGAGATTTCACCCTCGCTTCGGGCAAAAAGAGCAGCCTCTATTTCAATCTTAAGCCGACCATGATGCATCCGGACGGGGCTCATCTGTTAGGCCACGCTCTGCTCGACGCCATCGAGGGCGAGCCTGCGGCCTATATCGGCGGACTTGAGCTTGGGGCGGTGCCGCTTGTCACCACTATGGCGGCGGCGAGCGCACAGCGGGGCGTCCCCCTGCCCGGCTTTTTTGTGCGCAAGAAAGCAAAAGAGTACGGCGCGAAGCAGCTGATCGAGGGGCTCGGACCCGGCGAAAGCCTAGAGGGCAAGCGCGTGATCGCTGTGGAAGACACCTCCACCACGGGTGGATCTTTGTTGCAGGCGATCGCCGCCGTGCGCGAAGCGGGCGGGATTGTCGAGGCTGCGGTCACCGTCATCGACCGGCAAGAAGGCGCGATGGAAGCCCTCGCCGCAGAGGACGTGCGGCTGCTTTCTGTGTTCACGGCCAAAGACGTCGCCAGCGGTTGACGGTCCAGCTTCCCTGAGGCCATTATCGAGAAACGATATTGGCTGCGGGGAGGCTCGGCCATGATTCCGGAACAAGCGACACAGGCCTGGATCGCCACCATGGGGCCGGAGGCGATCGCGCGCTCAAACAGCTATTTCGAGGGCGGGTATTTTCTGATGCTGGCAGGATGGGCCGTGACGGTCGTGTCCTGCATCCTCTTGATCTGGCTGAAGCTTTTGCCGCGGGTGCGGGACGGGATCGAGGGGCGGATCAAAAACGGCTTCGTGCAGGGGGCGATCCTCGTCATTGTTGCGACGATCGCCCTGTCAATCCTCTCCTTTCCGCTCGATCTCTATGCGGGCTTTTACCGGGAGCACCAGTTCGGCCTGGCCACCCAAACCCTGCCCGCCTGGCTCTCTGAATTCGCCATCGGGTTCGGGATCAATCTGATCATCAGCGCGCTGTTTATTTCGGGCCTCTATCAGATCGTGAAGCGGGCGCCGAACACATGGTGGATCTGGGGCGCCGGCGTCACGGGCGCCTTCATGGCCTTAATGATCGCCATCGCGCCGGTGTTCATCGCGCCCTTGTTCAACACTTACACGCCGATGGAGCCCGGTCCGCTGCGGGACGATATCATCGCCATGGCTCAGGCCAACGGCGTGCCCGCGAACGATGTCTACGTGTTTGACGAGAGCCGGCAATCGAACCGGGTGACGGCAAACGTGTCCGGCCTGTTCGGAACGACACGGATCGCCCTCGCGGACAATCTTCTGGAGCGGGTGTCGCCGGAGGGCGTGCGCATGGTGATGGCGCACGAGATCGGCCACTATGTCTTGCGGCACGTGGTGTCGATCCTGGTTTTCACGCTCTTTGTGGTCGCCATCGTCTTCGCGCTCCTGGGGACGGCGATGACACGGCTGATCGGCGATGGGCGATGGGGCATCCGCTCCGTCGGCGATCCGGCGGGCCTACCCCTGGTGATCGCAGTCGCCGCCACCCTTTTCACCCTGGCGACGCCGCTGTTCAACAACATCACCCGTTTCCACGAGCACCAGGCGGACATTTTCGGAATCAACGCCAGCAGGGAGCCGGCGGGGTTTGCGGAAACGGCGCTGCTCCTTTCAGAATACCGCAAAATGCAGCCAGGACCGCTCGAGAAGTGGCTGTTTTACACCCATCCGTCGGGCTATGACCGAATCCACATGGCGATGACATGGCAGGCCCACGAGATGGAAGCCGGCCGCTATCCGCAGGGGCCGCTCGGCCCGCCGGAGGGGTACCGGCCCGATTTCGTCGTGGTTGATGGCGGGGAATGACAAAAGCGTCTTTTCCAGCTTCTGTTCTTGCGGTCGCCCTTGCGCTCACCGCGTGTGTGAGCATCAACGCCTCCGTCATTGAACGACCCGCCGTCGACGGGGTCGTGCTGCTCAATGAAGCGAACCCCGCCTTGGCCGCCCTGCCCCGGATCGAGGCGACGGCGACGGTGCACGGGCAGACGCATGTGTTCAATGGACCCGCCCTGATCGATGTGGCCGCCCTGGCGGCCAATATTCAGCAGCCGGTTCGGGGCTCTGATCTTGGCATTGTGGTCGTTGTGATCGCTCGGGACGGCTACGTGGCGGCCTTCGGGGTGGGGGAGCTTGACGCCGCCACCAGCGGCCGCACGATCCTTCTTGCGGACCAGGTGGACGGCAGGCCCCTGCCAGACTCGGACGGGCCTTGGCGGGTCGTCGTCGCCGGCGATACGCGGGGCGCGCGGATGGTACGGATGGTGGAGCGGATCGAGGTGATCCAGCCTTAGGGCTCGGTCACCCGACGCAAGGTCAGATTAATGCGGCCGCCTTGGGGGATCAGGCTTGAGGTGCCGTTCAAGATGCGGTCGACGCCGTGAAAGGCGCGACGCGAGGGGCCGGCGAGGATGCACACGTCGCCGGAGGATAGTCGCACCGACCGCGTGGGATCAGAGCGCAGTACGCCGCCGATGCGGAAGAGCGCGGTGTCGCCGAGGCTGATGGACAGGACGGGCGCGTCCCAGGCCTCTTCGTCGCTGTCGACGTGGAGCCCCATTTTGGCGTCGCCCTGGTAGAGATTGACGAGGCAGGCTTCAGGCTCTGCGTCGTAGTCGCAGACCTCCTGCCAGATTTCGAGAAGGCGGTCTGGGATGTCCGGCCAGGGCCGGCCGGTAAAGGGGTGGAACACCTCGTAGCGGTAGCCCTGCTCCTTGTCCGTCACCCAGCCGAAGGCGCCGAAATTGGTCATGCGCACGCTCATGGGCGCGCCGGTTCTGGGCATGGTGGGCGTGTAGAAAGGGGCCTGCTTGGCTCGGGCGAAGACGTCGGACAAAAGATCCTGCTGCTCGCCCCGCGAAAGGAAGCCGGGGAGCACGCGGAAGCCGTCAAGAGCGGTCAGCGTCGCCATCCTGCCGACCGTGGGGGCGAATCACAGAGGATGGCAAGGGGTGTCAAGGGGGTCGGTCGTCATCGATGGCGACACCTATCGGCCCATGACGGCGAGGCGAGGCTCCGCCCCGCCACGCGTCGCCTGTCTCTGTCTGGAGGGCTTTCATCGTCAAGGCCGCTCTCCGCGCCGAGGATCAGATTTTCGCCAAGGCTCAGAATCGCGCCTTTTTCATCGGGCCTATTTCATGGCGCCCGTTTCATGGGAGCCCGTTTCATGGGAGCCCGTTTCATGGGGGCCCGTTTCATGGGGGCCTGTTTTTGGGAGAGGCGTCCGCCGGCTCATCCTCGCTCGGGCTTTCCCGCCGACGCTTCAAGCCGTCTCACGCCGTTTGCGTTTGGCCAGGGCGCGGCGTTTTGACCCTGCGGGAAGGCGTTTTGTCGACCGCTCTCAGGTCCGTCGGCCACAGAACCGCGCGCCTCCCGCTCAAAACCGCTCCGGCCTGATCACTTGCACCTCAGACAGCACAATCACGCCGGGGTAACGTTTGAAAAGATCGGTGAAGGCGCGGCAGAGGCCGTCCACCTTGTCCGGCGGTGCAATGGCGACGACGAGGCGCATGTCGTGGACGTCCTTAAGCCCCGCATCGCTCCAGGCGCCGGAAAGGCCCTTGCCCTCGCGCCCGTCAAAGACCGCGTAGACTGAGACCGAGGCCTTATCGAGGAGCTCTTCCGCGCGCTTCAAAAGCGGGGCTTCGAGCCAGATCTCCATGCGGGTGCGGGGATGGGTCTGCATGGGGCTATAACACCATTTGCGCGAGCGCGGCGTAGGCGGGAATGCCGACAACGATATTGAACGGGAAACTGACGCCGATGGCCAGCGGCAGATAAACGCCCGCGTCGGCCTCGGGGAGCGCGATGCGCATGGCGGCGGGGGCGGCGATGTAGGAAGCGCTGGCGGCCAAAGTCATCAGGATCGCCGCATCATCGGCGGAGACGCCCAAGGCTAGGCTGCCGAGCAAGCCCAGCCCCGCCCCAATGGCCGGGATCATGAGCCCGCAGCAGACCAGATACGGGGTGAGGCGGTTCTTGCCCATGAGACGGCGGGAGGCGACGAGGCCCATCTCCAACAGAAACAAGCACAAGGCGCCAGCGAAGAGACCATTCATGAAAATGTCGAGGCGCGCCATATGGCGTTCGCCCGTCAACAAGCCGATAAGGAAAGCGCCGACAAGAACCACGACGGAGCCGTTGAGCAAGACCTCGCGGAGCAATTCGCCGCGGCGGCTTTCGCCCTGGGCTTCCCCCCTCTGGCCTCCGGCCAGCAGCAGGGCGACGATGATGCCGGGGGTCTCCATGATGGCGGCGACGGCGGACAGATACCGACCGGGGTTGAGCCCCGCGCTTTCGGCGAAACTCATGGCGGCGACGAAGGTGACGATGGAGATGGAGCCGTAATGGGCGGCCGTGGCGGCTTTGGTGGCCCGGTCGACGCCTTTGGCGCCATTGAGCAGGGCGAAGGCGAGGACCGGCATGGCCAAAGACAAAGCGAGGCCAATGGCTATGGCGGAAAGAAACGCCTGGTCCAGGCCATTGGCGGCGGCGGCAGCGCCGCCTTTGTAGCCGATCGCCAAAAGCAGATAAATGGAAAGGCCTTTGGCGACCTGCTCGGGAATGGACAAGTCCGACCGAACAAAGCCGCCCGCCAGCCCCAGAGCGAAGAAAAGCACGGGGGGAGACAGAAGATTGGCGCCCGCCAAGGACAATAAATCGGTCATGACGCCGCCCGTTACAGAGTTTTGGAGACTTTGCCCAGACCGGGGCGCACGCAAAGGGGCCCAATCGACCGCGCCGCGCGGGATCGGGACGAGGCCGGGTTGGAGCGACGAGGATTCAGCGGCGGGGATTCAGCGGCGGGGATTCAGCGGCGGCTTGTGCGGCGGGCGGCTTGTGAGGAAGATTGGGCTTCCCATATCAGCGCTGAGGTCGTTTGGCTGGGGCACCAGCTGGACGCTATTGGCAGGCTTGGACCGCCAAGCGCTTTCAGCGCGAGGCCACAGCCGTTCGGATGAGGGGCGATCCCGCCTTTCCCCAGTCGCCGGTTCTCCGGGCCCGGGGGTCAAGGGTAGGCTCCGCCGCCGCAGAGTGAGGACAAGGACGCGACATGAGCAGGGTTATCGGCATCGATCTCGGGACCACGAATTCCTGCGTGGCGATTATGGAAAACGGCCAGCCGAAAGTGCTGGAGAACGCCGAAGGGGCGCGAACGACGCCGTCGGTGGTCGCCTTCACAGAAGGCGCGGAGCGCCTGATCGGGGTTCAGGCCGTGCGCCAGGCCATGACCAATCCGGAGCATACCTATTACGCCGTGAAGAGGCTGATCGGGCGGACTTTCGAAGACCCGATCGTGAAAAAAGATGCGGCCCTGGTGCCCTATCGAATCGTCAAAGGCCCTTCGGGCGACGCCTGGGTGCAAGGCCGTGATAAGGCGTTCGCGCCCTCGGAAGTCAGCGCCTTCGTGCTGCAGAAGATGAAAGAAACTGCCGAAGCCTATCTCGGAGAGCCGGTGACCAAAGCCGTCATCACCGTGCCCGCCTATTTCAACGACGCCCAGCGTCAGGCCACCAAGGATGCAGGCCGGATCGCGGGTCTCGAGGTTCTGCGGATCATCAATGAGCCGACCGCGGCCGCGCTCGCCTACGGCCTCGATAAGACAGGCAGCGGGAACAAAACGATCGCCGTTTATGATCTGGGCGGGGGCACGTTCGACATCTCGATCCTCGAGATCGGGGACGGCGTGTTCGAGGTCCGCTCCACCAATGGGGACACTTTTCTTGGCGGGGAAGACTTCGACGGTCGGATCCTGAACTATCTCGCAGACGAATTCAAAAAGCAGACCGGGGTCGATCTGCGCGGGGATAAAATGGCCCTGCAAAGGCTTAAGGACGTCTCTGAACAGGCCAAGAAAGAATTGTCCTCGCGGGCCGATTTCGACGTGAACGTGCCGTTCATTTCGATGGATCCGAACACCAGGAGCCCTTTGCACCTCAATATGAAGATCACGCGGGCGAAATATGAGGCGCTTGTGGAGGATCTGGTGCAGCGGACGCTGGAGCCCTGCAAACAGGCGCTGAAGGACGCGGGCCTCTCGGCAGCGCAGATTCAAGAAGTCGTGCTTGTGGGCGGCATGACGCGCATGCCGAAAATCCAGCAGGTGGTTAAGGAGTTCTTTGGCCGCGAGCCGCACAAAGGCGTCAACCCTGACGAGGTGGTGGCTGTGGGCGCCGCGATCCAGGCAGGCGTGCTGCAAGGCGACGTGAAGAACGTGGTTCTGCTCGACGTCACGCCGCTGTCTTTGGGCATTGAGACGCTTGGCGGGGTTTTCACCAGGCTCATCGACCGAAACACCACCATCCCGACCAAGCGAAGCCAGGTGTTTTCGACCGCGGAGGACAACCAGCAGGCCGTGACCATCCGGGTGTTCCAGGGCGAGCGGGAAATGGCGGCGGATAATCGTCCGCTGGGCCAGTTCGACCTGATCGGCATTCCCCCCGCCCCGCGCGGCATGCCGCAGGTCGAGGTGACTTTCGACATCGACGCCAACGGCATTGTCAGCGTCTCGGCGAAAGATAAGGCCACGAACAAAGAACAGTCCATGCGGATCCAACCTTCGGGCGGGCTGTCGGAAGACGACATCAAGCGTATGGTCAAGGAGGCCGAAGAGCACGCCAGCGAAGACAGGGCGCGCCGGGAGCTTGCAGAGGCGAAGAACCAGGGCGAGGCGATCGCCAATACGACAGAGAAGCAGCTCGCGGAACATGGCGGCAAAATCAGCCCAGCCGACAAGCAGGCGATCGAGTCCGCCATCGCCGATCTGAGGGGCGTTTTGTCATCTGACAACGCCGCCGACATTCAAGCCAAGACACAGGCCCTCATTCAGGCGTCGATGAAGATCGGCGAGGCGATGTATGGCGGTCAAGCCGGCGGCGGCGCAGCGCCCGGCGAAGGCGGTTCGACGGGCGGCCAAGACGAAGGCGTCGTGGACGCAGAGTTTGAAGAAGTCGACGGCCAGAACAAGCGCAGCGCGTAATCAGGCGCAGGGGTCGGCGGGGATGCGCCAAGGCGCCGTCCCCGCCGCCCTTTCTGGCAGGGTATTCCGATGAGCGACCGGGATTATTACGACATTCTGGGCGTGCCGCGCAGCGCGGATGCGGAGGCTTTGAAGAGCGCCTACCGTAAACTGGCGATGAAATATCACCCTGACCAGAACCAGGGCGACAAGTCGGCGGAAGACACGTTCAAGCAAATCAACGAGGCTTACGCGGTCTTGTCGGACCCGCAGAAGCGCGCAGCCTATGATCGGTTCGGCAAAGCGGCGTTCTCCGGGGGAGGCCCCGGGGCGGGAGGATCTGCAGGCTTTCAGGATTTCTCCGATATCTTCAACGAGGTGTTCGGCGACGCTTTCGGCGATCTATTCGGCGCCCGGGGCGCACGCCGGGCCGGCGGGGCCGAGCGCGGCGCCGATCTGCGCTACGATATCGAAATCACGCTGGAACAAGCGCTGCGCGGCCTGGAACGCGAGATCACCGCGCCCCGGGCGATGCGCTGCGATCCCTGCGCGGGCAGCGGGGCTCAGCCCGGCACCCAGCCCGAACCATGCCGCACCTGCCAGGGCTCCGGGCAAGTGCGGGCAGCGCAAGGCATGTTCCGGGTCGTGCGGACATGCCCAATGTGCGCCGGACGCGGACAAACGATCCCTCATCCCTGCCTGTCCTGCAATGGTCAGGGCCAAGTCACAAGGGACAGGACGCTCTCTGTCAAAATCCCTGCCGGGGTAGAGGACGGCACGCGGATCCGTCTCTCTGGCGAGGGCGACACCGGGGCGCGCGGCGGACCGCCAGGAGACCTCTATCTCTTCTTGTCGGTGAAACCGCACCCCCTGTTTGAACGGGACGGGCCAGACCTCTACTGCCGGGCGACGGTGCCGATGACCACAGCAGCCCTTGGGGGCGAGGTGGACATTCCCACAATCGACGGGGCGCGGTCCAAAGTCTCTATCCCTGCGGGCACGCAAACAGGGCGGAGGCTGCGGCTCAAGGACAAGGGCATGACCTCGCTCAGAGCCCGGAACCGGGGGGACCTGCACGTGGAAATCGTTGTGGAGACCCCGGTGAACCTCACTGCCAAGCAGCGCAAGCTTTTGGAAGAATTCGCTCAAAGTTGCGGAGAAGACAGCCATCCGCAAAGCCGCGGCTTTTTTGAGAGCGTGAAGCGCTTTTTCGATGGGGCGGAAGGCCCTCAGCGTTGACGCGGCACGATGCGTGAATAACCCTGCGTCCACGCTCCGCCTCTGACGGGGAACGGGCGTCACTCCACGCAGGCGGGGCTTCATCGTGCCGGAACTCATCATCGCGGCCCTCCTCATCGGCGTGTTTTTGCTGTTTTCGTGCATTTTCCTTCTCTGCTATGCCTTGTTCCAGGTGTCGAAAATGCACAGCGCCCTGGCGGAGGCGGGGCAACGCATTCAGAGGCTGGAGAGCGCGGTCGCGACGATCTCCTCAGAAGAGACCCTTGCAGGGCGGCTCGCCGCACCAGAGGCGCCCGCTTTGGCGGAGCCCTCCGCGTCGGTATTTGGAGCGGCGCGAGAAGAGAGACCCGCGCCCCCGGATGCAGCCGCCTCTCCTGCCCCCTCCCCTGCCTCTTCGCCCTCTTTTGGCCCCTCCATGGGCGCAGACCCCCCTCGGCCGCCGCCCCGGTCCAAACCGGTCAAGGCGACAGAAGAGGGCCCCGACGCCGAGAGCCTCGAGGAGTGGCCTTGGGGCGCAATCGCGGCGGCGGGCGCGGCGCTTTTTGTCCTTCTCCTCGGGGCCAATCAGGTGATCAATGCGGCGGCGACGGCGACCGTCAGCTTCGGCGCCGGCGCGGCGCTGATGGCGGCAGGCTTCTTCGGCTATGCCGGGGGCCGCCGCCTTGCGCCGCCAATCGGCGCCTTGGTCATGGCCGCAGCCATCGCCTTGGCAGCGGGTCCTTTGGACCTTATGGACGCTGGATCAGGGTTTTTGGCCTTGTCGGCGACCTGTCTCACCGCCGCCGCTTTGTCGGTCTGGAGCGGACGGGCTTTGGCCGGGGTCGCGGCGGTTCTCGGGATGGCGACGCCGCTTTTGATCCAAGTCGGGGCAGCGATCGGATCCTCGTCGCCAGCGTCTTTCAGCGGAGCGGCCGAGGCTCTGGTGCGCTACGGACATTTGGTGGCGACGACGGCGACGCTGCTTTTGGCGGCTGGCTTCCGGCCAGGCTTGAATGGTTGGGCGTTCGCGTCTGTCGGGGCAGCGTTGATCTGGGGCGTGGCGGAGGCGATCCAGGACGCCCCGATGGCCAGTGTTTATCTTACGGCGCTTGGGGTTTTGGGTCTGTGCCTGTTGTGGGACGACAGCAGCGCGCCAGGGCCGTTGACCGCCCTGTGGGTACGGCTGCAGGCTTCCAAGGAAGCCACCAAGGTCGGGGCCGCGCTGACCCTCGCTTCGGGGTTGTTGCTGGCCTTGACGGTGTGGAGGGCGGCGCCGGAGACCGGGACACAGGCGGCGGCTGGGCTCCTGACCCTGACCGCTCTGGCGCATGCTGTCAGCGCCGTTCGCCCTGGCATGAGCGGCTACGCCCTCATCCTGACCGGCGTTTCAGCGCTCGCGGTTCTAGTCTGGCCACAAGGGATAGGCTTTGCTCAGGCGGGGCTGAGCGACCATCAGACCGTGCTGGCGGCGGCGGGAGCCTTGGCGCTGCTGGGCGTCGTCTCGGGTTGGCGGGAGGCGCAGGGCCTCGGCCGAGAAGGCAACGCGATCGCCTTCGGATCGCTGGCGCCGCTTCTGGCGATTGGGGCCGGAGCGCTGCGGCTGGAAGGGGCGGAAGCGCCCTGGCTGGCCGGAGGCGCGCTCGCGGCGGCAGCCTCCAGCGCGGCGATGGCGCAAGGGTTCGGCGGCAAAGTCGAGAACAGCCAGGGGGCGGCGGCGGCGCGCACCACCGCGATGGCGATCGCTGGGGCCGCGACGGCGCTGGCGGTTGCGGCGGCGGCGCCTGCGGAGTGGCTGACCGTGGCGCTGGCGGCCCTCACGCCAGCGCTTGTCTGGATCGACAAGCAGCGGGGCGGCGCGGCCTTGACCGGAACGGCGGTGCTGGTCGCGGCGGCGGCGCTTTTGCGTCTTTTGTCGCCGTGGGCGGCGGCGGCGGGGCCCCTAGGCGATACGCCTTTGTTCAACATGCTCCTGCCGATCTACGGAGCCTCGGCGATGTTTCTTTATCTTGGCGCGCGGCTGCTGGATGACGCCGGTTGGCGAAGCGCGCCCCTGGCGCGGCAGTGTCTGCTCGCAGGGACCTGGGCGACAGGAGCCGCGTTCTTGTCGATGCAGGTGCGGCATGCGTTCTCTGGGGCGGCCATGATCGCGCCGCCAACGAGCCTGGCCGAGCTTGGGCTGCACGCCACGATCTGGATCGGGCTTGCGCTGGCGCTTCGGGTCAGCGACCAGACCAAGCCCGCGCAGCCTTTCCAGCTCGCGGAGGGCTTGGCGCTGGCGGCGGGGATCGGGTTCTCGCTGGTGGGGGCAGGCTTTATTTTGAACCCTTGGTGGGGCTCTGCGCCAGCCCCAGCGCCGACGGTCCCCGTGTTCAACGACCTCATGGCGGGGTTCGGATTGCCGGGCGCGGCGCTCGCGCTCTACGCCTTCGCTTGCGCCAGCGAAAATAAGACAAACCGCGCGCGTTGGATGGGAGGCCTTGCAGGGCTCTTGGCGTTCATCCAGATCATCCTGGAGCTGCGGCGTGGGTTCGCCGGGGCGGCGATGCACTCTGCAGCGCAGGGAGAGGTTGAGCGCTGGATCTATACCGGCGCGACGATGGCGGGGGCTGCAGCCTTGTTGATCTTGGGAATGGAGCGGAAAAGCACGCTTCTGCGGGCGGGGTCTTTGGCGCTTGTGCTGGCGGCTTTGGCCAAAGCCTTGCTGTTTGACCTCGCGGGCGTTGAAGGCGGCCTGCGGGCGCTGGCGGCGCTGGCCATCCTCGCCGCAGGGGCGATCGTTTGGCGTTTCTACCAGACGAAAGTGTTTGTCCCTCCGCCAGTGGATCGCGGAACGGGGCCCGACGCCAAAGCGGCGCCGCGACCATGAGCGCGATCCGGTTGGCGATCGCCGGCGCTGCCGGTCGGATGGGACAAGCGCTCTTCGCCGCAGCGGAGGGCCAGCCTGACTTGACCATCGTTGCGGGTACAGAACGCGACACTGGGCTTCAGGCGGCCCTGCCCTTTCCGCTGTTCGCTGCGCCCGCGGACGCCATGGCAGGGGCGGACGTGTGGATCGATTTCACAACGCCTTCGGCAAGCGTGGCGGCCGCGGCGGCGTTGGCGGATTCAGGGGTCAAAGCCGCGATCATCGGCACCACCGGCTTGTCGGAAGCCGAGGAAGCGAAGATCGCCCTGGCGGCGCAGCGTCTGCCGATCGTGAAAGCGGGGAACTTCAGCCTCGGCGTCGCGGTCTTGAGCGCGCTTGTGCGGCAGGCGGCGCGGGCGCTGGGCGCGGGCTATGATATCGAGATTGAAGAAGCGCATCACAGAAACAAGGTCGATGCGCCTTCGGGAACGGCGCTGATGTTGGGCGACGCGGCGGCGGCGGGGCGCGGGGCGAGCTTGGCGAGCCTGAGGCTGCCGCCGCGGGACGGCGTCACCGGGCCGCGACCGCAAGGCGGAATCGGTTTTTCGGCGACGCGTGGGGGCGGGATTGTGGGTCGGCACAGCGTGCTCTTCGCCGGACAACGCGAGATTGTGACCCTGCGGCATGAGGCCTTGGATCGGGGCGTTTTCGCCGATGGGGCGCTCGCGGCTGCGCGATGGGCGCTGACGCGGTCGCCGGGGCTTTACGCGATCACTGACGTGGTTGGCCTTCAAGCCTGCGGCGATTAAGATGTCCACTGCCCCAAGGCGCGCGCAAACGCCCGTCGCCGCCCCTTCAATCGCGACTTCCCGGCCTCTGGTCCGCCTTGCCGATTGAACCAAAACGTCGTTTCAGCCGGCCCTTGTCTGCTCAAAACACCCGCTCCGCGTTCGCGTCAGCACTCCCACACTCGACTGGCTTGTCAAGCAAAGGCGGCGCGCACTGCTCGCTCAGCCCGCACCAGAAGGGCGGCGATATGCGGTTCGCGCATTCGCGCGCGTCTTTGTACAAGCCGGGCGCTGACCCCCTTGGATCGCTCGCAGCAGGTTTTCTGGCGGACGGCGAAGAACGCCTGCGCGCCTGAGGCTCTTGGCAAACTTTCGATTGGCCAAACTTTCGATTGGCCAATGGTTTAGTTTGCTTTTTTTTCGGGCTTTTGTTCGTTTGGACTTCTGTTTTCTCGGGCTTTTTTCTGAGCCGCCCGGTTTGCTTGGCGCGGCGACGCGGGCGTTCGTCTTGACCTTCCCCTGCTCAAGCAACGCAGCTCAGTTGCTGCGCCAAAGGCGGGCTCGCGTTCTTCCCTCGCCAGACGGGCCCGGAGCAGAATTTCACCGAGCGCCACAGAGGCGATGGGATCGGCTGTCATCGCACTTGCTGCTTGGCGGTCGACAAAGCCACCGTGAGCGCGCGTGAGAAATCCTCCCGTTCTTCGGGGGACAAGAATCCGCCAATCAAGACCGTCTTGCCCGCCGAGGAAATTCTGACGCTGGTTTCATCCGTGCTGACGCTCGCCCAAAAGGGGCTCACCACCCAATGGGCGGCGCGGCCTTTGGGGTCGCGGCGGGCGACATAGAGATAAGACCGCGCAACCTGGACGCGCTCTTCCTCAAGGCCTGCCTTGTAGTTTATGCGAAACGCCATCCACAAAAGGGCGACGTCCAAAACCATGAAGACCACGACCGGATAGGCGCCGCTAAGAGCGAAGCCTATGGACACAGCCATGTTCAAAAGGGCGAAGCCGCCCAATAGCCGTGCGAAACCGCGCCGGCTCAAGGACCGATGCGGGGTGAGGACGGCGTCCATCACAAGGCCCTCAGAGGCGGCGGGGGGCGCGTGGGGCCAGCTTTCCCAGTTCGGCGTCATGTTGGCCGATCCTGGAGCAGAGACGCTCAGAAGGAAAGCCGCTGTTGTTTCAAGAAACCCTTTGCTGCGAGACTGAACCCATGAGTCGTTCGATGTCGCGCGCAGTCGCTGCGCAAATCTATGACCGCCTGGCCGCGGCCAATCCTGAGCCACGGACAGAACTCCACTATCTCAATCCGTTCACGCTTGTCGTGGCGGTGGCGCTCTCGGCGCAGGCGACCGACAAAAGCGTCAACAAGGCCACCAAAGGACTTTTCGCCGCAGCAAGTACGCCAGAGGCGATGTTGGCTTTGGGCGAAGACGGCGTGGCCGCCCATATCAAGACCATCGGGCTGTGGCGCAATAAAGCAAAGAACATCATCGCCCTGTCCTCGATCATCGTCGACAAGCATGGCGGCCAGACGCCTCAGGACCGGGCGGCGCTGGAGGCGCTGCCTGGGGTTGGACGGAAGACCGCGAACGTGGTGCTGGCTGAGGCGTTTGGGGCGGAGACCATCGCGGTGGACACCCATGTGTTCCGGGTGGCGAACCGCACCGGCCTCGCCAAAGGCAAGACGCCGGAGCAAGTGGAGGCGGGATTGATGAAGGCGACGCCGGGGCCGCGGCTGCGCCAGGCGCATCATTGGCTGATCCTGCATGGCCGCTATACCTGCCTGGCGCGAAAGCCGCGCTGCCCGGCCTGCGTCATCGCCGCACTCTGCCGTTACAAGGACAAGACCCCGGCTCAGGCCGCCAAACCAGCCCCGAAAGCGCTAACGAAAAGGGCGGCGGCGGAGGGCGCATAGGCGAAATAAAGGCGCGGTTCGATCAGCTCAAGCTCGATAACCCGCCAGGCGCCGCCCGCAAGGACAAGATCCACCCGCGCATAGGCAAGGCCGCTCGGCGCGGCCGCGAGGGCGGCGGAAGCGGTGTCTTTTTGCGCCGTCGTCGGGTCATGGGGGGTGATCACGGCATCCATGAGATTGGCGCGCCATTCGCCGGGCGCCGGACGCTTCCGGATGGCGTGGGTACAGTGTCCGAAGCAGAAAAACAAAGAGATTTCGCCTTCGGTTTCAAGGCTTGCAAGAAATGGCTGGAGCATCGCTTCGGAGCGGGGCCCCGCGATCAGATCGCCCTCGCTCCAGGCGTTGCGCTTCAGTCTTATCGTGTCGCGGCTGCCAGAGCCGATTTGGGGTTTGAGAACGATTTCGGCGGCGTCAAACGTCTCAAACCCCCGGGCGACGGCGTGCGGGTCAAGCCTGTCGAGCCATAGCGTGTCGATGCACGGGACCCCCGCCGCGGCCAGATCACGGAGATAGGTTTTGTGCGCATTCCAGCGCAAGACCGAAGGCGGGTTGACAACCTTGCAGCCTCGGGCGGCGAGGCTTTCCATGGTCTTCAGGAACGCCTCAAGCCGATCGACATAGTCCCAGCAGGACCGGATCAGAAGCGCATCATAGCCCCGGTCAGCCAGCGTGGGGTCGTCCCAATAGGCGTGTTCGAAGCAAAGACCCGCCGCTTGGCCCGCTGCGGCCACAAGGGCGAAATCCTCAGCCTCGGGCGCCGGCAGCTCGCCGGGTGGGAGCGGCTCTTTCCGCCAGGAGCGGCCGTTCAGATAGGCGATGCGCATGTCCCTAGCCTGGGGAGGACGCGCGGCGCGCTTCGAGGGCGGCGGCGCATTGGTCAAGGCCCGGGGCCGGATCGCCGAAGCGGACCGCGCCGGGCGCCACTTCGATCAGACGCAGACGATTAAGATTATCCATGGCGAAGGCTAAAACCAGGGCGCACCCATCGAGTCGATAGGTCAAAAGGGCGCCAGCGGTTTCGCGGCGGGCGACGTCGGCGGGGCCGAGAAGGCGCTGCACATCCTCATAGAAAGGAGCGTCCTCACGGCCGGCGCGGCGCAGCAGGGTCGCGACTTCAGGCGACGGCGGCAAAGGTGCGACGACGCTGCGAGGACGCTGCACGGCGCCCTGCGGAACCGGGGCCGGAGGGGTCGTGGCGCAAGCGGCGAGCGCCAGAACGGCGCCGGCGGACAGGGCGATGGTCTTCATGGCTGACGCTGCTAACAGGCGCCGCGGACCGCGCGCAATGGCTGACTGAAGCTTGAGCCAGGACTTGCAGGGGCGTCGGGGACAGGCCAAACACCCCTCTGGCCAAATCCGCTGCCGGAGATTTGCATGTCCGCCGCTCTTTATGACGTCGTCGCCGTGGGCAACGCGATCGTTGATATACAGCAACGCACACCGGAAGACTTCCTCGGCTCGCACGGGATCGCCAAGGGTGCGATGACGCTGATCGAAGAGGATCGCGCGCTCTATCTGACAGGCGTGTTCGCCGAGGCGACGCTTGCGGCGGGAGGATCGGCGGCGAATACGGTCACAGGGGTCGCAAGCTTCGGGGGAAAAGCCGCATATATCGGCAAGGTCGCCGATGACGCGCTCGGGGAGCGGTTCACGCGAGAGTTCCGGGCCGCCGGCGTGGCTTTTGACACCCCGCCGCGCCCAGGACCGCCGGGAACAGCGCGGTGCGTGATCGCCATAACGCCGGACGGCCAGCGCAGCATGAGCACCTATCTCGGGTGCTCGACGCTTCTCACCGAATCCGATCTGGACGCTGCTCTGATCCGGTCCGGGCGATTGACGTTTCTTGAGGGCTATCTCTTCGACCGGGAAGACGCCAAGCGCGCCTTTGTGAAGGCGGCTGAGATCGCCAAAGGGGCTGGTCGGCAGGTGGCGCTGACGCTCTCAGACGTCTTCTGCGTGGAACGCCACCGGGAGAGCTTCCAGCATCTCGTGCGCGGGCATATCGACGTGCTTTTCGCCAATGAAGCGGAGCTTTTAGCGCTTTATCAGACCGGGGATCTTGATCAAGCGCTCGCGACGGCGCGGCGGCATTGCCCGATCGTGGCGGTGACGCGGTCGGAAAAGGGTTCGCTGGTCGCAGGGCCGGAAGGCGACATGGTCGTGGTGACCGCGGCGTCGACGCCAGCGGTGATCGATACGACTGGCGCTGGGGATCTTTACGCGGCAGGCTTCTTGTTCGGCCTCGCCCGGGGAAAGACCCTGGGCGATTGTGGGCGGCTCGGGTCGATCGCCGCGGCGGAAGTGATCTCGCACATGGGCCCGCGGCCTGAGGTCCCGCTAAAGGACCTGGCCGCGGCCGCCGGGCTCTAGGACGCGGCGCGCTTGGGCTTGGTCGCTCGTCGCTCTCTTGGGGCTTGCGGTTCTGCCGGCGCTGATTGGGGGCGCGGTTTGAGGGGTACAGGGGGCGCGGTTTTGAAGCGCGCGATTTTGAGGGGCGCGATGTCATGGCGGCCAGAAACCCCATCCAGACCCGAGGGTGGCAGGCTCATCGCTGCAACGCGTGCGTGGAGGGCTGCGCTCTTGAAAGGCGGCTGTGAAACCGCCCCTTGAGCCCTGCCCCGCACGCGGCCAAAGGTCGACCATCTGAAGGAACATCGCGCCTTTTTGGCGCAGAGGGGTGACATTTCGGCGTGCGTGCTATGTTGCGTCGCGAAAGGATCGTCCCATGAGCCTGCACTCCGTCCCAAGCTCGCCCGCCGAACTGATCGACCTCCTGGCCGCGACGGCGGAAGACGCCGGCGGCTATGAGCGCGCGGTGCGGGGCGTCACCCGCGCCTTGGCTGCGCCGGGCGGCAAGATCGACCGAAAGGCGATCGACGCGCAACAGCACCTAGCGCATGGGCTCGCTTGGGTGGCGACCTATGCAGAAACGCTCCGCCAGGTGCATGCCTGGACGACACGGCTGTCGGCGGACGGCACGTTTGGCGAGATTGAACAGCTGCTTGCGAAGATTGTCGCTTCGGAGTACGCCGCCCAGCTCGCTGGCGGGCTGCCGATGACCCAAGTGGAGATGATCCGCCCCTCGGACTATGATCTCCCCGCTCCGCCGGTGCGCTTGAAGGCTTCCGCTCAGGACCGCGCGCGGCTGGCGGCGCTCCTGAAAGAGTCCCGGGGCAGAGCCACGGTGGAGGCCACCGGGCTGGAGGCGGACTACGAGATTGTCCGCGACCAGTTCCGCAGATACGCCGATGCGAAAGTCGCGCCCTTTGCTCATGCCTGGCACCTGAAGGACGAGCTGATCCCATTGTCGGTCATCGAGGAACTGGGCGCGATGGGCGTGTTTGGCCTGACGCTGCCGGAAGAGTATGGCGGCGCGGGCATGGGCAAGATCGCCATGTGCGTGGTTTCGGAGGAGTTGTCGCGGGGCTATATCGGGGTTGGGTCCTTGGGGACGCGATCGGAGATCGCTGCGGAGCTCATCCTGGCAGGCGGGACGGACGCCCAGAAGGACTATTGGCTGCCGCGGATCGCTTCGGCAGAGATCCTGCCCACGGCGGTGTTCACAGAGCCGAATACTGGATCGGACCTCGGGTCGCTGCGCACCCGCGGGGTGAAGACCGGAGATCACTATATGGTCACCGGCGCCAAGACCTGGATCACCCACGCGGCGCGCGCGGACCTGATGACGCTTCTGGTGCGGACGGATCCGAACACCACAGACTTCCGAGGTCTTTCAATGCTCCTGGCGGAAAAGCCGCGCGGCACGGACGAGAACCCCTTCCCCGCCACAGGCATGACGGGCGGCGAGATCGAGGTGCTGGGCTATCGGGGGATGAAAGAATACGAGATCGGTTTCGACGGCTTTACCGCGCCTGTGGCCAATCTTCTCGGCGGAGAGGAAGGACAGGGCTTCAAGCAATTGATGGCCACGTTTGAGAGCGCGCGGATCCAGACCGCAGCGCGGGCCGTGGGAGTGGCGCAATGCGCGCTTGAACTTGGTCTTGGCTATGCGCTCGACCGGCACCAGTTCGGAACCGCAATCTTCGCTTTCCCGCGGGTGGCGGACAAGCTCGTCATGATGGCGGCTGAAATCATGGCGGCGCGGCAAATCACCTATTTCGCCGCGCGGCAGAAAGACAGCGGCAAACGCTGCGACCTCGAGGCCGGGATGGCGAAGCTGTTGGCCGCCCGCGTGGCGTGGGCGGCTGCTGACAACGCCTTGCAGATCCACGGCGGGAACGGGTTTGCGCTAGAGTATCCGATCTCAAGGGTGCTCCAAGACGCAAGGATCCTGAATATTTTCGAAGGCGCTGGCGAAATCCAGGCGCAGGTCATCGCGCGCCGCATTCTGGAAGACGGGCCGGGCTGAGCGTCGGTCCTCAGGATGGACAAAGACCTTCGGGGGTCGCCGTGCGCCGTTTGTTGAAGCTCTTGCACACCACCGCCACCGCGGGGATTATGGGCGGCGGCGCAGCTCTCGCAGCGCTTGCGCTGCTCGCGCCTCAAGCGATGGCCACGGGTGGCTATGCCGCCCTCGCCGTCGGCATGGCCAAGATTGCGGCATGGGTGATCGCGCCTTCGATGCTTCTTGTCATTGTGACAGGTCTTTTGGCGATGGTTGTGACGCCTGCTTTCCAGAACGCGGGTTGGGTTTGGGCCAAGGCTGCGACCGGGATCCTGGTGTTTCAGGCCGGGGTGCATGTGCTGGGGCCGCTGCAGGGGGAAGCGGAGCGGAGCGCTTTGGGTCTTGACGGAGCGGGAGCTGCAGCCTCGCGCGCACTGCTTAGCGCGACGGTGAATACGCTGTGGGTGCTGTTGGCGGTCGCCGTCGCCAATATCGGCCTCGCGATCTGGCGACCGCGATTCTTCAAACCGCCTGCCTGAGCCGTTTCCAGAAGCCGTTTCCAGCAGCGCTTGCGCGGCCGCGTGGACACAGCCACATTCTCTCCCATGGGAAATCGTCGACAGCGCTCCGCTTCCGGCCGCGGCCAAGACGCACTCGAGGACGTGGCCGACATCGTCTCGGCGGCGGCGAACGCGATGCGGTCTGGCGACGATCTGGGCGCGTCGACGCAGCGGCGGTTGGAAAAAGAGGAGAAACGGCGGCGATCAGAGTTGCGGCAGCGGCGCGATCTGCTGGGCGTCGGGGCGGGTCTGTTGGCCGGCGGGCTTGCAGCCTCGGCGGGTTTGGTCACGCCGGCGGCTGTCGGCGTCGGGCTGTTGACGGGCGGCGGGCTGGCCTACGCCCTTAAGGCCTGGGACGAGCGGATCGTCCGGCCGCCCAGGGCGCAGCGGCGGGAGGCGCCGCGTCTCATCGACCCGAGCGTGGCCGGCGACGATCCGCGGTCGGCCCTCATCCGCAGTGTGATCACCCAGGCCATGGGGCATCTGCGAACCGTCGACACGGCGGCGGGCACGGTCCTTGATCTGGAAACCGCCGCGGTGCTGACCCGGATTGCGGCGATCGGCGGGCGGATCTGCCAGGCTGTCGCGGACCAGCCGTCAGGCTTTGACGCCGCGCAGCGGGCTTTGACCTATCACGCGGAAAAGGCCGCGCAGCTGTCGGAGATGGCCGCATCGCCCATGCTCGGCGCCGATGGGACGCGGCTGGCCAATGTGCGGCGCGTGTTGTCTCGGATGGAGCGGCTTTTCCAGGAGACCGAGGCTGCGCTGAAAGCTGAAGATCGGCGCGATATGGATCTGGACTTGAAGCTTATCGATCAGGCTTTGGACGAGGATTTACGTGAGCCCCGGCGTTAAACGGGATCTTCACTATTCTTTCTTTATCATTGCTGCCAAAGGGAGGCCAGCCATGCGGCAGCTTGCTTTGGCGATTGGGCTTTTGTGGTCAGTGGCGTGCAGCAGCGCGCCCCCGCCCAATCCGTTCCCGCCGGAGGCGCAAACGGCGTTTATCGCCGCGTGCCGCGGAGGCGAGGCTTTCTGCGCTTGCTCCTGGGACAAGATCACTAGGCGTTTTACGGCGGAGGAGTGGACCGAGGCTTTGGCGCATCTGGAGGCGATGGGCGCCCCTGACCCGCGGATCGTGACCATTTCCCACACATGCCGGGAAGAAACGCTTTAGCGCCTGGGCGCGCAGTCCCCTCGCTTTTCACAACGGCCGACGGCTTTGCAGGGCGGCGAACAATGTGCCGTCGTCGAGCAATTCAAGCTCCCCCCCGATCGGAACGCCATGGGCCAGCCGGGTGACAGGAACGCCGAGGGGCGCCAAACGCTCGGTGACCACGTGGGCGGTGGTCTGGCCGTCCACTGTGGCCGACAAGGCGAGGATCACCTCCCGGACGCCGTCCTGGCTTGCGCGGGCGACCAGTCCTGCAATGAGAAGATCATCCGGACCAACGCCATCCAAGGCCGAAAGTAGGCCCCCCAGAACATGATAGCGGCCGCGGAAAACCCCCGCCCTCTCCAGCGCCCACAGGTCCTGAATATCGGCGACCACGCAAATCAGCCCATCGTCGCGGCCCGGGGCGGTGCAGAGGCCGCAAGGGTCTCGGGTGTCGAGAGCGCCGCAGGCGCTGCAGGTTTTGACAGAGGCGGCGGCGACAGCCATGGCGTCGGCCAGAGGCTTCATAAGCGTTTCGCGCTTTTTCAAAAGCTGAAGAGCCGCGCGGCGGGCCGAGCGCGGCCCCAGACCCGGCACCTTGGCGAGCAACCCGATCAGGGTCTCGATTTCGGGACTGGCGACTGTGGTCTTGGAACGCATGGGTCGATCACCGTGCCGTCGGCTTTAGGCGGGTTCGGCCGGGCCGCCAAGAGGCGCGGCGCCTTGGGGACAGCTTAAGGGCGCCGCCGGCGCGCGGGGCTCCTCCTCGCCCAAAGACCGAGAGCGGAGCGCACGCTTTATCGAAGCCTTTCGGATTTGGCCGGCGCTTCTGGATCGCAGGCCAAACCCATGCGCGCCACGAGGGGGCCTTGAAGCCTAAAATGGCAGTTTGAAGCCGGGGAGCATCCCCCCCATGCCGCCAGAGAGCTTTTTATACTCTTCGTTCTGGGCGTCTTCCAATTTACGGCGGGCGTCGTCGTGAGCGGCCTTGATCAGGTCTTCCAAGATCTCGGCCTCGTCGCCCATCATGGACGGGGCGATCGCGACGCTGAGGAGTTCGGTCTTGCCTGAGAGTTTGACCGTGACAAGGCCTCCCCCGGCCGTCCCCTCGACCTCCATGGCCTCAAGGCGTTTGCGGGTTTCCTCCATCTTGGCCTGCATCTGCTGGGCCTGACGCATGATCTGAGAGATGTCTTTCATGGAAGGCGGTCCTTATTCGTCTTCATCCTGCAAAAGGTCCGGCGCGGCGTGGCGCAAGGGCACGATCTTGGCCGTTTCGCCGACGGGCGGCGGCCGGCGCACCGCGGTGATGCGGGCGTCGGGAAAGGCGGCAAGGGCCTCGGCGACAAAAGGATGGGCCGCAATTTCGGCTTTTTGCCGCGCAAGGTCGGCTTTCCTGCGCTCCGCGAGGCTTTGTTCGCCGATCGCCGCCTCGGCGCTGATGCGCCAGGTCTCCCCGGTGGCGGCTTTCAGGAAGCGGCCGAGGCGCAGGGGAAGGTCCTCCGGCATGCCGGGGGCGGGAGCGAAGACAATCTCTCCGCTCGCAAAGCGAGAAACGCGCACATACCGCTCCAGGTCAATTTGAAGATTGACCTGACGTTCCTCCGCGGCCAAAGCCACCACATCTTGAAAAGCAGAAAGCCGGGGGCCGCCTCCCATCGCACCAGCGTCTGGGCCGGCGGCGGCGCTTGCGCCGGCGGCTTCGCGCAAGAGCCGGGCCGCCTCCTCAGGAGGCGGCAGGCCTGCCGCGGCGGCGATGCGGATCAAAGCCATTTCCAAAGCCGCGAGCGCGTCAGGGGCGCGGCCAACTTCGTCAAGGGCCTTCAAACCCATCTGCCACAGACGCGAAAGCTGCGCGGGCGTAAGGCGGGCGGCCAGAGCCTTGATCCCTGCGACCCAGTCCGCGCCGCCAATGATTTTCGCAGCGCCGCCCAAGGCCTGAGCCCTCGCAGCCTCATGAAGAATGTCGAGGATGTCGCGAAGCACCAGGGAGGGGTCGGCGCCGGCGTCATATTGCGCGCGAAGCTCGCCCAAGGCTGCAGCGGCGTCGCCGTTCGCCAGCGCCTCGAGCAGCGCCAAGGTTCGCCCGCGATCGGCCAAGCCCAGCATATCTCGAATTTGGGCCGCGCCTACGGCGCCGCCGCCAGTCGGTTTTTGCACCATCGCCTGGTCGAGAAGAGACAAGGCGTCTCGGACGGAGCCTTCAGCGGCGCGCGCGATAAGGGCCAGGCCGTCATCATCGACTGGCACGGTTTCCTTGGCGCAGATCGCTTTGAGATGAGCCGCCAAAACCCCGGGATCGATGCGCTTGAGATCGAAGCGCTGGCATCGGGAGAGCACCGTCACGGGCACTTTGCGAATCTCTGTGGTGGCGAAAATAAAAACGACATGGGGGGGCGGCTCTTCCAGCGTCTTTAGCAGGCCGTTGAAGGCGGCGGTGGAGAGCATGTGCACTTCGTCAATAATATAGACCTTTTTTCGGGCCATCACTGGCGCGTAGCGCACCGCATCCAAGATCTCGCGGACGTCGTTGATGCCGGTCCGAGAGGCGGCGTCCATCTCAAAAACGTCGGGGTGGCTGGAGGCCATGATGGCGTTGCAGTGTCGGCCAGGAGGATCAAGCCTTATCGAGGGCCCGCGAACCGTCTCGCTTTCGTAGTTCAGGGCCCGGGCGATCAGGCGGGCGGTCGTGGTTTTGCCTACTCCGCGCACGCCAGTGAGCATGTAGGCCTGAGGAATTCGGCCCAGGGCGAAGGAATTGGCGATCGTACGCACCATCGCGTCCTGGCCGATCAGGTCTTCAAACCGACTGGGACGGTATTTTCTGGCGAGAACCAAATAGGCCTCGCGAGGCTTGGGAGCCTCGCCAAACAGGCTGGGGTCCAAAAGGGCGGGAACGTCGTCTTCGCTCATGTTTAAGGGGTATAGCAAGCGCGAAAGCCGCTTGCGAGCGGTGAGGAGGCCGCGGCGCTCACGGCGCAGCAGGCGGAGACGTCACGGGGTCGTTGTCTCATCCCTCCCCGTCCTGACAGATCAAGACAAGACCCGCCGCCCCGGGCGATCAGCCCAGAACACAATCTTGGATAAGGCGGAAGGGCCACACAGTGTACAGACAGGACGGCGACCCGAGCGGAACCCGTTGCGGCTGCTTCCTTCCGGACCTGACCGGGTTGGCGGGACGACCGTCCACCGCCTGTCTGCCCCTTCGATATCGCCCGGGGAGCGCCCTTCCGCAAGGGGCTCTTGCGCGGAAGGCCTTTCCGCCGGGAACCGGGATGCTTACAAGGCTTGGCCATGCGCCCTTTGATCGTGATCCCAGCCCGGTACGGCTCGACCAGGTTTCCCGCCAAGCCGCTGCATTTGATCGCCGGCATGACGCTCTTGGCGCGCGTGGCGCAAGTCGCGCGGGCCGCCGCCGCGCAGACAGGGGCGCAATTTGTGGTGGCGACCGACGACGATCGGATCGCTGCGCATGCGTCCGAACTTGGCGTCGCTTCGGTGATGACCGACCCCGCCCTGCCCTCCGGCACAGACCGCGCGTTCGCAGCTTCCCAGGGCTTTGATGTTGATTTCGTCGTCAATCTCCAGGGAGATGCGCCGTTTACACCGCCGGCGATGATCGCGACGCTGATCGAAGCGGCGCGGCGGGACGCTGTGAGCGCCGACGTCTACACACCCGTCAGCGCCATGAGCTGGACGGCGCTCGACGCCTTGCGGGAACACAAGAAGACTTCGCCGTTTTCAGGCACGACCTGCATCGCTGATGCACACGGGCGGGCTTTGTGGTTCTCTAAACAGATCATCCCGGCGATCCGGACTGAGGCCAAGTTGCGCGCGGCCGGAGAGCCCTGCCCCGTCCTTCGGCACGTGGGGCTTTACGCCTACAGGCTCGCGGCGCTCGGGCGGTATGTCATGCTTCCGATGGGTCGGTATGAGGCGCTGGAGGGCCTGGAGCAGCTCCGCTTTTTGGAGAACGGGATGACCGTGCGGGCGGTCTTGAGCGAGGGCTCGCCGTTTGATCTCGGCGGCATCGATACACCAGAGGATGCGGCGGAGGCGGAGCGGCTGATCGCGGAGCGGGGGGAGCCGGGGTGGTGAGGGGCTCGGGTGCGTTTCGCTATTGACCCCTTTGCAAAGCTGCGCGCTCCTCGCCGACGCTCTGGAAGCGGCTCGGGCGAGCGGAATCAGCACCCGCAGCGCCGAGGACATCATGATTGCGGCCAAGGACAGAGCGGCTCTGCCGGCCGAGCTTGACCTATTGGCTCTTAAGGGCGCTGCGGCGGCGGACCTTGAAGACATCATCGCCTTTGGCATTGCCCTGTTCGGCGAGAAACAGGCTCTTTGCTCGGTGGCCTCTTTGCGCAGGGTATTTGAGCTGCTGGACGCGTTTCCAGCTTTGGGGAGGGCCAGCAGTATGTTGGGAGCCAAAGGTCGCGGCTTCGTCCATGGACAGCATGTCGTCTCTATCGCGCCACCGATCAGGGCGTCTTGATCGACAGGATCCTTGGCGCGCGCCCGTTGGCGGCTGGATGGTGAAAGGCAGCAGGTTCGGCGAAAATTTGAAATCGGGCGGCCAAACTCGGAGACGAACCGTTTTCACTGCGAGGGGACTGGTGGCCAATCTCGGAGTCGAACCGAGACGCCCTTGCGAGCGGCAGATTTTGAGTCTGCTGCGTCTACCAATTCCGCCAATTGGCCAACCAGGACGGGGTTGATGCCGCGGGCGAGAGCGCCCGTCAAGGAGGATGCGGCGCCCCCTCGCCTTTCGGGCGGAGGCGGGCTATGGCCGCCGCCATGACCCAACGCCCCTTCGACAATCCCGAACCCACCGACGATCCCGCGCGCGGCTTCATCGCTACCACGCGCGTTCTGGCTGACGCTGCCGGACAAGACGGTCTCACGATCGGAGAGATTGTCGATCAACTCGATGAACGGGCTTTTGGTCTTTTGATCCTATTGTTCGCCTTGCCATGCCTGGTTCCCGGATTGCCGGGCGCGCAGATCATCGCCATCCCGATTTTTTTGTTGGGACTGCAGCTCTTGATCGGACGCACAGAGCCATGGCTTCCGGGCTGGTTTCTGCGGATGCGCGTGAAAAAGGCCTGGCTTGAGGGGGTCGCGGGATTCTGCGACAAACGGTTGCATTGGACCGAGCGCGTCGCCCGACCGCGGCTGCGCCTGCTGGCCGCTGGGCCGGCGGAGCGCGTCTTGGGTCTTGTCGTCGCGCTGGCGGCGATGACCATCATGCTGCCGATCACCAACACAATTCCCTCAGCGGCGATCACAGCGATCGCTTTGGGTTTGATTCAGCGCGACGGGCTGTTCACGGGGGTGGGCGGAGGGCTCGCCATGGCCTGGATTATGGCGCTCGTGGCGCTCGTGGCGGCGCTGGCTCACGGCGCGAATTTTGCGACCGACGCGCTTCAACAGCACGCCCCAGCCGTGCGTGATTGGTTAAGCCGCCCCTGAAATCGCTGGTTTCCGAAAGAACTTTCCCGGACGCCTCACACCGAGGAAAAGCCTTGAGCGTCAAAAGCCTGCGGCCCCGCGCCGCACGAGACTTCGTGGCGATCCGACTACATTCATAGGCCATGCGTGTTGATCTCTCCTCCGCCCTCAGAGGCATCGCCCCACGCTGGCCTTGGATCGCTCTTGGCGCGTCTTTGGCCATCTTGGCGGGCGCGCACGGCTTGGAGCGTTTCGGCGGCCTCTATCCTTGTCCGCTTTGCTTGCGGCAGAGAGAGATCTATTGGGGCGCCATCGCGCTGTCGGTCGTTGGGCTCTTCGCCTTGCGCTTTGCGTCCCGGCCGCAGCTATTAAAGACCCTCAATGTCTTTTTAGGACTAGTGTTTTTAACCGGGGGCCTGATCGCCTTCTATCATGTGGCGGTGGAGCAGGGCTGGCTCTTGGCGCAGTGCGAAGCCTATGGCGTCTCTGGCGATCTTATGCTCGGCGTCGATTCCTCGCCCATCGCTGCGCCGCGATGCGATGCGCCCAGCTGGCGGCTGTTCGGGATCAGCATGGCGGGCTATAACGCGCTTGCGTCGCTCGTCCTGGCTGGGCTCAGTTTTTCCTTCGCCCTGGCTAGGCCTGCGAGAATGGAGCTGACCCTTGGCTGACGCCGCCCCTGACTTGAACCAAGGCCGCTTGAGCGAAGGCCCTCCCTTGCCCGGCGACGGGGGCATGCGACGCCTGATCGAGCGAACCCTGCGGGTAGACCATGCCGGGGAGTTCGGCGCGGTGCAGATCTATCGAGGGCAACGGGCCGTCTTCTCCTCTGCGCGGGGCAAAGAGCGGATCAGCGCGCTTTTGGAAGAGATGGAAGCGGGCGAACAACATCATCTTGACACGTTCGACCGTCTCTTGGCCGAACGCGGGGTGCGGCCGACAGCGCTGTCGCCGTTGTGGCGGGCGGCCGGATACGCCCTTGGCGCAGGGACCGCGCTCTTGGGAGAAAAGGCCGCCTATGCATGCACGGCAGCCGTGGAAGACGTGATCGAAGAGCACTATGCGGCCCAAGCTGCGCGCCTGAGGGGCCGGGACCCGGCGCTCGCTGCGCTTGTTGAAGAGTTCGGAAAGGACGAGACGGCGCACAAGGACACCGCCCTGTCCGAAGGCGCGAGGGAGATGTTGGGCTATGGCCTCTTCGCCGCCGTAATCAAAGCAGGGTGCCGGGCAGCGATCCGGATTTCGGAAAAAATCTGAACGGTCAGGCAGCGAGGCGCGCGATCAGCTTTTGGAAAAAGGCCTCGCCGCGGCGCAGCTGATCAAGAGCGATCCATTCATCGGGCTGGTGGGCCTGGGCGATGGAGCCCGGCCCGCAGACGGCCGCGGGGAAGCCGGCGTTCTGGAAAATACCGGCTTCGGTCGCGAAGGCGACGGTGCGCGTTGCGTTGTCGCCAGTGAGAGCGCGCAGAAGACGCTCGGCTGGGCTGCCAAGATCAACCCTGAGCCCCTTGGTGTCGGAGCGGCGAGTGATCTCGATCCGAGCCTCCGGCGCCACCGCCTGCATGGCGCGTTCAATCTCGGCGGCCTTGGCGCGAAAGCGAGCCTCGTAGACGCCCGGGTCCTCGTCAGGCGGGCAGCGCAGGTCCCAGACAAAACGACATTGGCGAGCCAGGATGTTCACAGCGGAACCGCCTTCCACCGTGCCTATGGTCATGGTCGCGCCAGGGGGGTCAAAGGGGCTCGAAGGATCGGCCGCCGCCTGCGCCTCGGCGCCCATTTCAGCGATGAGGGTCATCAGCGGCAGGGCCGCCATGATGGCGGACACGCCTTGCCTTATCTGGCTTGAGTGGGCTTCCCGGCCAATCATATCCACAATGAAGGTGCTGATGCTCTTGTGCCCCGAGACCACCTGCATTTCGGTGGGTTCGCCGATGATGACGGCCTCGGGCTTCGGGGCGATGCCGCCGAGCTTTTCAACCAAGCGCGGGGCGCCAAGGCAGCCGATCTCTTCATCGTAGGAGAAGGCCAAGATCAATGGCCGCTTGATCGAGGCGGCCAAGGCCGCGTCTATATGAGCCAGGGCCAGAGCCAGAAAGCTCTTCATGTCGGAGACGCCGCGGCCATAAAGGCGCTCATCCTTGCGGGTCAAGACAAAGGGGTCGGTCGTCCAGGGTTGGCCGTCGACCGGAACCACATCGGTGTGGCCGGACAGGACGACGCCCCCCTCCACCGCCGGGCCGACAATGGCGACCAAATTGGCTTTGTCTCCGTCGTCATTCTCCACACGACGGCTTGCGACACCGCGCGCGGCCAGGAAAGCCTCCACCCAGGCGATCAATTCAAGATTAGAGTTTCGAGAAGTGGTGTCGAAAGCGATCAAGCGTTCGAGAATGTCTTCGGTCATGACCTATCCATGGCAGAGGAGCGGCAGGAAGTCACCCGCTCCCCTGACGCGGCCACCTCTAGGGCGGGCTGACCACAGCGCCGTCCGGGCGTTGGAACGCCAAGAGCTCGACCCGAAAGATCAAGGCGGAGAAAGGCGGGATCTCCCCATTGCCCGAGCCGCGCGCGCCATAAGCGAGCTCGGCCGGGGCCCAGATGGTCACGACTTCGCCGGGCTTGACATATTGCAGGCCTTCGCGCCAGGCGCCGATCACGCCCGAGAGGGGAAACTCTACGGGCTCGCCGCGCTCAAAGGAACTGTCAAAGACCTGGCCATCCAAAAGCCGGCCTTCATAATGCACGCGAACCCTGTCGGAGGCGCTGGGCCGGGGAATGTCGGCGGCCACAGGGCGCTCGATCCGATATTGCAGACCCGACGGCGAAGACACGACGCCTGGCCGGCTGGCGTTGGCCGCCATGAACGCTGCGGAACGAGCCCGATTTTGCTCCGCGGTCAAAGCGCGGATCGGAGCGCGGTCCACAAGACCTGTGGACGCGCCCATGGGCTCGGCCGCTGAGCGGCGGACAGGTCCGTCGTCGCCGCCGGAGGCGCACCCCGCCATCATCGCCGTCATCGCCGCCGCCAATAAAGCGCGCATTATTCGCCCTCCTGCAGGTTGAAGCCCGGCGCATAATAGGCTTCTGTCGGCGGGTTGGCGAAGGCCAAAAGCTCAACCTTGAAGCGCAGGTCCGCGTTGGGGGGGATGTCTGGAGGGGCGCCTTGCGCGCCATATCCAAGGGCTGCGGGAATCTGGAGAGAGGCTTCGTCGCCCGGCTTCAATAATTGCAGACCCTCCTGCCAACCAGGAACCACGGCGGCAAGCGGAAACTCCGCTGGCTGGCCGCGGGCATAGGAGCTGTCAAAGACAGCTCCGTTGGCGACGAGCGCCCCTTCGTAATGCACGAGGACAAAACTCTCCGCGCCCGGCTGCGGCAAGCAAGGATCGGCGGTGCGGCGGGTGAGCGTCACCTGCACGCCGCCTTGGGTCGTGGCGGTCTCGGGACGGGAGTCTTCCTGGTCGCAGGCCGCGCGGGCGTCCGCCAAGGCCTCTTCGCGTTCTTGTTGTTCGGCGCGCATGGCGTTTTCCACGCCGCTGCGCTCGCCGCAGGCCGCCAGCGTCAAAGCCAGCGCCGTACTCAAGACGGCCAAGGCCAAAGGGGGTTTCGGCAATGAAAGCACTCCTCGTGAAACGCCGTCTCAAGAATCAAAGGGAATCGACAGCGGGCATAAACCAAGGCTCCTGCTGCGCAGCAGCGTCCCAGTCCTGAAAATCTGGATCGGCAAGCAGGGCGTCGGCATAAGCCTGCGCCGGGGCGGAAAGCGCAACCCCATAGCTGCGAAAGCGCGTGGCGACCGGCGTGAACATCGCGTCGGCGATCGAGCGCTGACCAAAGAGGCACGCCCCTGCCCCCCCGAACCGTCCGCGAAGTTCGCTCCAGAGCGCGTCAATGCGGGCGATGTCGGCGAGGACATTCTCCCCCGCGGGCTGTTTGGCGGGCTCCGCCTTGCGCCGCAGGTTCATCGAGTAATGGCCGCGAAGAGCGGCAAAGCCCGCATGCATCTCAGCCGCGGCGCTGCGCGCGACAGCGCGGGCGGCGGGTTCTTGGGGCCAAAGGGTGGGGTTTTGCTCGGCGGCCCACTCGCAGATCGCGAGACTGTCCCAAATGATCATATCATCGACATGCAAGACGGGGACGCGGCCGGACGGGCTGACAGCGAGAACATCCGGGATCTTGCTCCTGCCATAACCCGGGCCCCCCAAAGGGATCTGGCGCTCTTCAAAAGCGATCGCGCCCCATTTGAGCGCCAGCCAGGGACGCATGGACCAAGAGGAATAAGTCTTGTTGCCGATATAGAGGATGGGGATCGTCATGGGTGTGGGGTTTGGGGGTGGTTTGCGGCGCGGTCAAGGCGGGATATGGGGCCAGGACGCAGCCGGTTTGGCTTCAGCGCAGAGGGCCGCCTGGGCGGATGCGCTTTGGCGGCCCAGCAAACATTCTTGCTAGAGCCGCCTCGGCGGGTAGCCGGCCGCACCAAGAGCGTCGACGATTTCCTGGGTGTGCTGCGCGTCGCGGGTTTCGATCAGGATGTCGAACTCCGCGCCTTTGGCGGGCACGTCCAAGGCCAAGCGATTATGAGCCACCTCGATGATGTTGGCGCCAAGATCGCCGATCACCTTGGAGACGCGGGCGAGCAAACCCGGGCGATCGTCGCCGATCAGGCGCAAGGAGGATATCCGGCCTTCCCGCACAAGACCCCGGGTCAGGACGCTCGCCAAAAGGCGGGCGTCGATATTGCCGCCGCAGAGGATCAGGCCGACGCTGCGGCCGGCGAACTTGGCAGGGTGGGCCAAGAGGGCGGCAAGGCCAGCGGCCCCCGCCCCCTCGGCGACGGTTTTCTCCACATTGGCGTAAAGAGCAATCGCCTGCTCGAGATGAGGTTCGTCCACCAGCACCACCTCATCGACCAGCGCCCTGGCGATCTGGATCGGCAAGCGGCCAACCTGCTTCACCGCAATGCCCTCCGCGATGGTCTGGCCGCCGCACTGGGGCTCCTCGCCCCGGAGTTCGGCGTGGAGAGAAGGATACATCCGGGCTTCGACGCCGACGATGCGGATGTCCGGCTTGATCGCCTTGGCGGCGATGGAGACCCCGGCAATCAGGCCGCCGCCGCCCACGGGGACGACCAAGGTGTCAAGGTCAGGGGCGTCCGCCAGCATCTCTGCGGCGACGGTTCCTTGGCCTGCGATGATGGCTGGGTCGTCGTAAGGATGGACGAACGTCAGACCCTCACGCTCCTTGACCTGGTAGGCGTAGGTTGTGGCTTCGGCGAAAGTCTCTCCATGGAGCAAGACGCGCGCGCCATGCCGGCGGGTATGCTCCACCTTGGTGAAGGGGGTCCCGAGCGGCATCACGATGGTGGCGGGCACGCCGAGCTTGGCGGCGTTATAGGCGACGCCTTGAGCGTGGTTGCCGGCGCTGACGGCGATGACGCCGACGCGCCGTTCCGCCTCGGTCAGCTGGGCGAGTTTGTTGAATGCGCCCCGCTCCTTGAAGGACGCCGTGAACTGGAGATTCTCGAACTTCACCCAAATCTTCGCGCCGGTGATCTCGGAGAGCGTGCGCGCGGAGCGCATCGGGGTGCGCTCGATCTGGCCGCTCAGCCGGACGGCGGCGGCCTCGATATCGGCGACAGTGACGGGTAAGGCGGCGTGGGAGGACAAATCATCAGCCATGGCGCGCGGACCCTAGCCGCCCTGCAACCCACCCGACAAGCTCGGCGGCGGAAAACGCGCAGGAGCCGCGAATGCTCTCGTCGTCCCACCCCCTCGCTCACAGAGCGGAAGAAACGCCACGCCCGCAGGACCGCGCGCGCGCCGGCCGATCAGGGCGCCGCTGCAACCCCTAAAACCCTTTGGAAAAACAGTGTCTCGGCCTCGCGTTGGGCCTCCTGGTTCACCCGGCGGCGGAAACCATGGCCCTCATCGGAGGCGATCATCGACCAGACCTCGCCGTTATTGGCGCGAATGGCGGCGACGACTTGTTCGGCTTCGGAAACCGGCACGCGCGGATCATTGGCCCCATGGATGACGAACATCGGGCGAGACACGCGGTGGATATTCGTCAGGGGCGATATCCGCTCCAAGATATCGCGCATCGCGGGGTTGCTCTCGTCGCCATACTCCACCCGACGCAGCGCGCGGCGATAGCCGGAGGTGTTTTCCAGGAACGTCACGAAGTTCGAGATGCCGACAATGTTCACGGCCCCCGAGAGCCGGTCGTTGTAATGAACCATGGAGGCAAGAACCATGTAACCGCCATACGAGCCGCCATAGACAAGCACGCGGCTCGGATCGAGATCCGGTTGGGTCTCGATCCAGTCCAAAAGCGCGCCGATGTCGCGCACAGCGTCTTCGCGTCGCTCGGCGTTGTCGAGGGACAGGAACGTGCGGCCAAAGCCAGAGGAGCCGCGGACATTGGGGGTGATGACGGCGACCCCCAGTTCATTGACCCAGTATTGGCGGGTGGAAGAAAACACAGGCCGGCTCTGCGCCTCCGGTCCACCATGGATGTCGATGATCACAGGGAGACGGGCGGCGGCTCGCGCGGGCCGATAATAGAAACCGGTGATGGCGCGGCCGTCAAAGCTTGTCCATTCGATAAGGGAGGGAGCGACGAAAGTCTCAGGGTTTAGGCCGCCGACTTCGCTTTGGGTCCATCGCGTCAAGCGGGCCCCGCGGCGCTCGTAGACATAAGCTTCGGCCGGCGCGGCGGCGGCGGCCAGCGTGAAGCCAATGCGCTCGCCCGCGTCGTCCCACGCGACGCCCCCGACCACGCCTGGCGGCAGCGACAGGCTGCGCTCGACGCGGCCGGACCGCACGCTCAGGAGGCGCACGCGGGATTGGCCGGCCTCGTTGACAGCGTAGGCGATGGTGCGGCCGTCGGGAGAGAGGTCGAAGTTCTCCACGTCCCAAGTCGTTTCAGGCGAAAGCCTCAGACGCTCGCCCGTCTCGAGGTCGATCTGGACAAGATGGAGAAACTCCCCGCCCGCATCCGTCGCCAGGATGACCGCGCGGCCGTCGGGGGTGAACTCGCCGCCGTCAAAGGCGGCGTCCAAATCGGGCGCCAATTCGGTCATGACGCCGGAGGCGATATCAAGGACAAACCGGCGGCTCTTCGCGACTGAGATGGACTGGCCGATCAAAAGGGAGCGACCATCCGGCGACCAGTCCAAAACGGACACAGCTCCCTCGCCATCCAAGACTTTACGACGGCCCTCCGGATCTGAAGGGTCTGCAATCATGATGTCGTAGTTGGGGTCGTTCTGGGGGGTAAAGGCCCAGGCGATAAAGCGGCCGTCGCGGCTCCACACAAAACCCTGATTGCGCGAGCCCGGGGACGTCAAAGCGGTGACCCGGCCGGAGCCCAAGTCTTGCACATAGCCGCCGAAATTCTCGTTCCCGCCGACGTCGCGCGTCATTAAGAAGGCGCCGCCTCCCGGCCGCACATCGCCGCCGCCTACGGCTTCATCATAAAATGTCAGCTGGAAACGCTGGCCCATCGGCGCGCTCACCCGGTGAATTTGGGCGGTGTCGCCGAACCGGGTGGAGATCAGAATGCCGCCGTCGGGCAGGAAGTCCAAAAACGCCGCGGAGCGGGTGTTTACATATTGACGGAGGCGCTCACCCACTTCCACGGGCGTCTCGGGGACGTTTTCAAGGGTCAGGGTCCCGCGCTCGCGGACCTCCACGGGGGCTGTCGTCTGGATATGGGAGGTCTGGGTATGGGTCGTTTGGGCCTGCGCCGTGGAGACGGCGCAAAGCGCGACAACGGCTAAGGCTAAGGCTATTTTGTTCATGGGCCCCTCCCCTCTTTCAGCTCGCTTCCTCAAGCCGCTTCATGGATCGCCTCTTGAGGGTCGAACTCAGCCACCCAATGGCCGGGCGCCACTTCGAGAAGTTGCGGTCGATATTGCTCGATCTCGGGATCGTCAACGAGCTTGGACTTCAAGAATCGCAAGGCGGCGCGCCGATCCAGCGGGCTAGGCAAATCGCCTTCGAGACGGACTCGAGGACGGTTGCGGGCGGCCTCTGGGTCCGGCTCCGGCGCTGCGGCCAGGAGCGCCTTGGTATAGGGATGGCGAGGATCGGCGAGGATGACCTCCGAGGCGCCGCACTCCACAACCCGGCCCAAATAAAGCACCATCACACGGTGGCTGATCTCCTTCACGACCGCCAAATCGTGACTGATGAAGAGCATGGAAAGCCCAAACTCTTTTTGGAGGTTCATCAACAAGCGTACAATTTGGGCCTGGATGGACACATCGAGAGCGCTGACCGCCTCGTCGCACACGACGAGCTTGGGGCGCATGATCATGGCGCGGGCGATGCCGACGCGCTGGTTCTGGCCGCCGGACAGCTCGTGGGGGTAGCGGTTGATGAGCGCGGGATCGAGGCCAACCTTGACAAGCATTTCCCGGACCAGGTCCTCGCGCTGCAGACGGTTCAGCTCGGGCCGGAAACTGCGCAAGGGCTCAGCCACGGAAGCGCCTACGGTCTGTCTTGGATCAAGGCTCGCCAAAGGATCCTGGAAGACGATCTGCAGGTCCTTGCGGGTATTGCGGATTTCTTTCTGGTTCAGGCCCAGGCCCAGAAAACTGACCCCGCCAGCGCTCGCGGGGAGAAGCTGGAGAACGGCCCGGGCCAAAGTGGATTTGCCGCAGCCGCTTTCGCCGACGACGCCGAGGGTTTCCCCCGGCTGCAGGGTGAAGCCCACGCCGTCGACAGCGCGGAGTTGCTTGATTTTGGGGATCAGACCGTCGCCGACAACGACCGGGAACTGCACCTTAAGATCTTTGACGCTGAGCAGGGGCGGCCCGTCCTGAGGCGGCGCGCGCTCAGCGCCCAAGCGCGACGACGAGATGCGGGGCACAGACTCCAGAAGCATGCGGGTATAGTCATGCTTGGGCTCGTGAAAGAGCGCGCCGACGGGGCCCTGCTCGACAATTTCCCCCCGACGCATCACCACCACGCGCTGGGCCATGCGGGCGATCACGCCCATGTCATGGGTGATCAAAGCCACAGCGGTGTTGGTGTCGCGGCGGAGATCCTCCATCAGGTCAAGGACCTGGGCCTGAACCGTGGCGTCCAAAGCGGTGGTCGGCTCGTCTGCGATCAGAAGCGAGGGATCCGTCATCATCGCCATGGCGATCATCACCCGCTGGCGCATGCCGCCGGAAAGCTCATGGGGATATTGCCGCAGGCGGCGGGCCGCCTCTGGGATACGGACGCGCTCCAGCCATTCGACGCACCGGGCGCGGGCGGCCGGTTTGTCCATCTTCAGATGTTGGATCAAGGTCTCCATCATCTGGGTTTCAATGCGCAGGTGGGGGGTCAAGGCGGTCAGGGGGTCCTGAAACACGAAAGAGACTTTGTGGCCGCGAAGGCTGTTCAAAATCCTTGGGGAGGCGCCCAGAATATCCTGACCAAGGAAGCGAACCGCGCCCGCGGCGCGGCCATTGTGGGGAAGCAAACCCAAGGCGGCGAGAAAGGTTTGGCTCTTGCCGGATCCGCTTTCGCCGACCACGCCGAGACACTCGCCTGGGGCGATGCTGAAAGACACGCCCTTGACCGCCTCGACAACGCCGTCGGGGGTGTCAAAGGAGACCTTAAGGTCGGTGATATCAAGAACAGAGGCGCTCATGATCGAAACACTAGTGTGCCGCGACTTCGCCGCAAGGGTCTAGCCCAGCAGCGATCCGCCGACGCCCAAGAGGGCGGCATCGTCGGCCACAGGAGACGAGGCCGCAGAACGGACGTTCGGGGGGCATTCAAGGCGTCGCCGTCTTTCGGACCAAGGCCGGGCGCGTGGCGCAGAAAAACGCCCGCTTCTGAGCAAAACGAACCACTTGGCGCGCTTTAGCGTTTTGACTTGTCAAGCATGTTTGACTTTCAGGCCTTGGCGCGGCGCGGGCTTGATGGATTTTTTAGGGCGCACCGCGGGCTTGTTGAGCATGGGCCTGGCTGCAGGGTCAGATCGTCTCGCCTTCATAAGCCGCCCAATGGCGGGCGTCGGCGCCGTCGACAAACAGGATCGCGACGCCGATCAAAAGATTGAAAGCCAATACGCCTGCGTTGAAATAGAGGAAATCCGGGGCGATCAAATTGGCCAAAGCGCGATCGGCCAAATCTGGTAGAGACGCGCCCTGCATGTCGGCGGCGATGCCCTGCAAAGAGCGCAGCGCGAGAAGGCATAAAAAGCCCAAAAACCAGACCGCAAAGGCTTTCGTGCGGCGGATCAGGCGAACCAGGGCAAGAACGAAGAAGAACAAGACCGCGAGAGACAGACCGATCTCCCACGCCGTGGTGGCGACGACGATGCCTGTGGCGGACTTGGAAAGAGCGTCCATCGCCGGTCGGATCGCGTCTGCGTCCAGCAAAAACGCCATCGGCAGACCAGCGGCCGTCACCATCCAGAGGCACTGGACGAACACGATCACAATCACCAGGGCCCGAAGAAGCCACATGACCGGTTCCTCTGCGGCCTAAGCCGAAAAAATCCTACACCGGCCTTTCGCCGGCGTCACGCCAGAGCCCCCGAAAAACGCAGATAAACGGTGAGAGCGAGCGCGATAGTGAGGGCGGCGACGCCGCCCGCATCGCCCATTCTCTCTTGGGGCGAAAGGGCTGCGAGGAAAGCGCGCCTTTGGGGCCATAGAAAAAAGATCGCGCAATCAATCGTGATGGCGGCGGCCAGCCAGTAGACCGCTGCGGCGTCACGGGTGAAAAGCGCCGCGGCGGCGGCAGCGTAACCAGCCATGGCGGCGGCGAGGCCGTAAACGCGCCATCCGCCCATATAGTCCTTGATCATGGCGTGGTAGCGACGCACGGCCTCGTCTCGGGCGATGTCGGAGGAGAGCTCCGCCTTGGCGAACAGGATCGCGAGAGTCCCCGAGGCGACATAAAGACACAAACCGGTGGCCACGATGGACGCTAGCACCCTCCCCTCCCGTGACGCTCCGCCTAAAGATCCAGCAGCATCCGCTCGGGATCTTCAAGGCCCTCTTTCACACGGACGAGAAACGTCACCGCCTCTTTGCCGTCGACGAGGCGATGGTCATAACTCAGGGCCAGGTACATCATCGGACGCACCACGATCTGGCCGCCAAGCGCCACAGGGCGGTCCTGAATCTTGTGCATGCCCAAAATGCCCGACTGCGGCGGGTTGAGGATAGGCGTGGACATCAAGGAGCCATAGATGCCGCCATTGGTGATCGTGAAGGTGGCGCCTTGGAGGTCCTCCATCTTGAGGACCCCGTCGCGGGCCTTGGCGCCCATCTCGCCGATCTCCTTTTCGATCTCGGCCATGGATTTGCGGTCCGCCTCGCGAACCACAGGCACGACGAGGCCACGGTCGGTGCCAACAGCGATGCCGATATCGTAGAAGTTCTTATAGATGATGTCGTCGCCGTCGATCTCGGCATTGACGGAGGGGATTTCCTTTAAGGCGCTGACGCAGGCCTTCACGAAAAAGCTCATGAAGCCGAGCTTCACGCCGTGTTTTTTCTCAAAGCTGTCTTTGTATTTGTTGCGCGCCGCCATCACCTGGGTCATGTCCGCCTCATTGAAGGTGGTGAGCATGGCGGCCGTGTTTTGCGCTTCTTTCAAACGCCTGGCGATGGTGGATCGCAGGCGGGTCATCTTCACGCGTTCCTCACGGGGATCCAGCGCGCGAGGCGGCGCGGCAGCCCGGGCGGCGACGGGGGCGAGCTGGCGAGACTCCAGAGCGGCCAGCGCATCAGCCTTGGTCAGGCGGCCGTCTTTGCCGGAACCCTGCAGACCATTGAGGTTCAATCCGTTTTCAGCAGCGATCCGCTGAACGGACGGCGGCGCGACCGGAGGGGCTTGCGGGGACGTCTTGGGCGGGGAGGCTGCGGCGGAGGCCGGTTTCGCGGCCCCCTTGCCCGCCGCGGCTCCGGCTTCGAGACGCCCCAGCAGCGCGCCGATGCCGACAGAGGCGCCTTCTGAAGCGACAATGTCGGTCAGGACGCCGCTTGCTGTCGCAGACACCTCCACGGAAACCTTGTCTGTCTCCAGCTCCACCAAGACTTCGTCTTTCGCCACAGCTTCGCCGGGCTGCTTCAACCACTTGGCGACAGTCGCTTCGGTTACGGACTCGCCCAAGGTGGGCACAACGATATCAACCATCAGTTCGGCTCCTGCAGCGGCGGGAGGGCGGTCTGTCCCCTTCCTCCGCGGTTCCCATCTTTTCTGCTGCTCTGGTCGGCTGCCAGCTCAGGCGAAGGCCTCGCTCAGAATTTCCTCGAGTTCTTTTGTGTGTTTGCTCATCAGCCCGGCGGCGGTGGAGGCGCTGGCGGACCGGCCGACATAGCGGGCGCGCTTGGCTCTGGTCTCCACCTTCTCCAGGGTCAGCTCAATCCAGGGGTCGACAAAAGTCCATCCGCCCATGTTCTTGGGCTCTTCCTGGCACCACACGAGTTCAGCGTTGGGGAAGCGCTTTAACTCCCCAGACACCGACCTCATGGGCCAGGGATAAAACTGCTCCAGGCGCAGAAGATAGACATCGTCTACCCCGCGTCTTTCGCGCTCGTCGAGAAGGTCGAAATAGACTTTGCCCGAGCACAGAATGACCCGGCGGATCTTGTCATCTGGCTTCAAGGCGACGCTGGTGAGGCCCGCATTGAGTTGGGCGTCATCCCACAGAACGCGATGGAAAGACGAGCCCTCGGCCATTTCGCCCAGTGTGGACACGCATTTTTTGTGACGCAGCAGAGATTTCGGCGTCATGATCACCAAAGGCTTGCGGAAGCTGCGGTGAAGCTGGCGGCGCAGGATGTGGAAATAATTCGCCGGCGTGGTGCAATTGGCGACCTGGATATTGTCCTCCGCGCACTGCTGCAGGAACCGCTCCAGCCGCGCAGACGAATGCTCCGGACCCTGGCCTTCATAGCCATGGGGCAAAAGCATCACGAGGCCTGACATGCGCAGCCATTTGCGTTCGCCGGAGGAGATGAACTGGTCAATGACCACCTGGGCCCCGTTTACGAAATCCCCGAACTGGGCCTCCCACAGGGTCAAGGTCTTCGGCGCAGCCAAGGAATAGCCATACTCGAAACCAAGGACCGCCTCTTCGGAAAGAAGCGAATCGATGACTTCGTAGTGCGCTTGGCCATGCCAAAGATTGTTCAAGGGAGTGTAGCGCTTCTCATTGGACTGATCGACGAAATGAGAGTGCCGTTGGCTAAAGGTGCCGCGACAGCTGTCTTGGCCCGACAGGCGGACCGGATAGCCCTCGTCCAGGAGGGAAGCGAACGCGAGATGCTCGGCGAGGGCCCAGTCGATCCCTGAGCCTGTGTCGATGGCCTTGGCGCGGCCTTCGACGACGCGGCGCAAGGTGCGGTGCATATCGACGCCTGCCGGGGCCTGGGTGATGGCGGCTCCTAGACGCTTGAGCTTCTCCAAAGGAACGCCCGTGTCGCCGCGGCGTTCCTCGCCGTCAGGGGCGGTGGAGAGGCCCGTCCAGACGCCGTCAAGCCAGTCGGCCCGGTTGGCCTTGTAGTTCTTGCCCTGGTCGAACTCGAGATCGAGAAAGGCCTCGAATTCTTTGATCCAGCCCTGCAGGTCGCTTTCAGAGATGACGCCCTCAGCGACGAGGCGCCGAGCATAGATCTCGCGGGTGGAGGGTTGACCGCTGATTATTTTGTACATCAGCGGCTGGGTGAAACTCGGATCGTCGCCCTCATTATGGCCGAAGCGGCGGTAACAGAACATGTCGATGACGACGTCTTTGCCGAACTTCTGGCGGTATTCGGTCGCAACCTTGGCTGCGAAAACCACGGCCTCGGGATCGTCGCCATTGACGTGGAAGATCGGCGCCTGAACCATCAGGGCGACGTCAGAGGGATAGGGCGAGGACCGCGAATAATGCGGGCTCGTGGTGAAGCCGATCTGATTATTGACGATAAAGTGAATGGTGCCGCCGGTGCGGTAGCCCTTGAGACCCGAGAGCGCGAAGCACTCGGCCACAACGCCTTGGCCAGCGAAGGCAGCGTCGCCATGGATTAGAAGCGGCATCACGCGCGAGCGCAGCTCTTTGACATCCTCGTCGGCGGAGAATGTCTGCAAGGCCGTCTGTTTGGCGCGGACGCGACCCAAAACGACCGGATTGACGATCTCAAGGTGGGAGGGATTGGCGGTCAAGGTGAGATGGACCTTGTTGCCGTCGAACTCCCGGTCGGAGGACGCGCCAAGGTGATATTTGACGTCGCCGGAGCCCATCACGTCGTCGGGGGTGGCCGAGCCCCCCTGGAATTCGTGGAAAATGACCCGATAGGGCTTGCCCATCACCGCCGCGAGAACATTGAGGCGGCCACGATGGGCCATGCCGAACACGATTTCCTCAACGCCGAGGGCGCCTCCGCGCTTGATGACCTGCTCAAGAGCCGGAAGCATGGCCTCGCCGCCGTCCAGGCCGAAACGCTTGGTGCCAGGATAGCGCTTGTGCAAGAAGCGCTCAAACGTCTCGCCTTCGATGAGCTTGCGGGCAATCGCCCTTTTTCCGTCCACCGTAAAGGCGATTTCCTTGTCAGGTCCCTCGATGCGCTCCTGCAGCCAGGCTTTCTCGGCCTGGTCGGTAATGTGCATGAACTCCACGCCCACCGTGGAGCAATAGGTGCGCTTCAGAATGTCGAGCATCTGGCGCACGGTGGCGTTTTCCAGCCCGAGGACCTTGTCGATAAAGATCGGGCGGTCCCAGTCCTGCGGGGTGAAACCATAGGAGGCAGGATCGAGTTCTGGATGGGCGTCGGTCTCGCGCAAGCCCAAAGGATCGAGATTGGCGGCCAGATGCCCGCGCGTCCGGTATGCGCGGATCATCATCAGGGCGCGCACGCTGTCGCGGGCGGCGGCCTGAACGTCCTTGACGCTGGCTTTGGGCAGACGGGCCTGAAGCTTGCGTTCGAAAGTATCGGTCAGGGCCGCCCAATTGCCGTCCAGGAGAGCGGTGGCCTCGGTGGCGCGAGGCAAAGCGAGGTCGGGGCGATACCAGCTTGGACCATCGATCTTGGCCCGCACCAGGTCCGGACTGTCGCGGAGATCTTCGAAAAAGGCGCGCCAAGCCGGGTCGACGCTCATCGGGTCGTCCACATAGCGGGCGTGCATCTCTTCGACGAACAAAGCGTTGGCGCCAGAGAGAAAGCTGGTTTCCAGAAGAGCAGCGTTGGGAAGGCTTCGGCCGTCGTCCGCCATGGCGATTATGGTCCTGATGGGATCGAAAAAAGAGGTCGCCCCGATATAGGGCCTCAGCGTTAATCCCGCATCTCATAACGAGGTGCGCGGGCGGGGTGAACCCCCGAAAGCGCAGAGAAGGCGTCCGTCGCCGCGCTGTGCTTGGCGCCCGTTGGCGCCCCGGGTCGCCGCCGGGCGCGGGCCTCAGCCTAGCGGGCGCTTAGGCCCAATCGTCTCACCCGGCCCTGAGGACGCCGCGCGCTTTAGCGCAGCGCCTGATCATGATCGACGCCGCCACGGCTGGATCCCGCTGGGCTCCCATCGCGCCTGCGCTTTCCCCCAGCTTAGGCTTTCAGGAGCTCCGCCATAGTCTTGCCAAGGGCGGCTGGGTGAGGCGCGACTTTGACGCCGGCGGCTTCCATGGCCGCAATCTTACTCTCCGCGTCGCCCTTTCCCCCCGAAATGATGGCTCCGGCGTGGCCCATGCGGCGGCCCGGGGGGGCGGTGCGGCCTGCGATGAAGCCGACCATCGGCTTTTTGCGGCCCTTCCTCGCCTCATCGGCAAGGAATTGTGCGGCGTCTTCTTCCGCCGAACCGCCGATTTCGCCGATCATAATGATCGCGTGGGTTTCAGGGTCGGCCAAAAACATGTCCAGGACATCGATGAACTCGGTGCCTTTGACCGGATCGCCGCCAATCCCTACGGCGGTGGACTGGCCAAGGCCCTCAGTGGTGGTTTGGAACACTGCCTCATAGGTGAGTGTGCCCGACCGGGAGACAATCCCGACATGGCCCTTCTGGAAGATCGAGCCAGGCATGATGCCGATCTTGCACTCGTTAGGCGTCAGAACGCCCGGGCAATTGGGTCCGATCAGGCGGGACTTGGACCTCGCCAGCCTGGCTTTGACCCGGACCATGTCCATGACCGGGATGCCCTCGGTGATGCAGATGATGAGCGGGATCTCAGCGTCGATGGCCTCCTCAATCGCGGCGGCCGCCCCTGGCGGGGGCACATAGATCGCTGTGGCGTCCGCGCCCACAGCGGCCTTGGCTTCGGCGACGCTGTTGAAGACAGGCAGACCAAGATGGGAGGAGCCGCCTTTTCCCGGGGACACGCCGCCGGTCATAAGCGTGCCATAGGCGATGGCCTGCTCGGAATGAAACGTGCCGTTCTTGCCCGTAAAGCCCTGGCAAATGACGCGGGTGTCTTTGTTCACCAAAATCGACATCGGGCCCCTCGGTTTTTCCGTTCACGCACGGATCAGCGGTCTCGGGCTGCTCTTAGAGCGGCTTGTGCGCGGATGCAAATCCCCCCACGGGCGCTCGCTTGCTCATAACCCCCTCCTTACCGCGAAGGGGCTGGACACTCCTGGCGCGGGGCGCCACTGAAAGGATATCGGAGACCCGATAAGACCAGGACAAGGCGCACCCTCCTATGGCGGAGCCCGGCCAACGCGTTGCGATCGTTTTCAGTTGCGACCTTGGGTATCTGTTCCCCTCTCTCGTCGTGGGAAAACAGGCGGTCGACAACGCCCCGCTGGGCGTTGATGTGCGGCTGATCCTGGACGCGGACTCCCTTCCCGACAGCACAGTGGAACGGATATTTCAGGAGACCGGGGTGCGCGTCAGTTTGGCCGGCCCCGCCGTGCGCGCGCAGATCGCTTCGGTGCGGCCGCATGACTCGGTCGTCACCGGGAGCTATCTCAGCCGAAGCGCGCTTTTGCGTCTGTTCTTGCCGGAATTTTTGGGCGACGCCTATGATCGGATCCTCTATCTGGACGGGGACATGCAGGTCCTCAAGCCGCTCGCGCCCTTGTTCGCGATCCCTGCGCCCGCAGGGCATTTCTTGGTGGTGAAGGACTGGGTGGCGCTGCACGCGTCGCCGGACATGCCCGGCCATGAGCGGGAACGGGCCCACCTGACTTCCTTGGGACTGCCGGAAAAACATTGGGGCGGTTATTTCAATTCCGGCATGATGCTCGGCGACCTCGCGGCCTGGCGGTCGGTCGCTGCGCCAGCGCTCGCCTTCTACCAGCGCTACCCGGAGCGTTGCCTCTATTTCGATCAGTGCGCCTTAAACGCGGTGGCTTACGATCGGATCAAGCACGTGTCGGCACGATGGAACTTCTTGCGCTCGCATATGACGCTCCCCGACTATCGCGCCCTCGACCCTGCGATCATCCATTTCGCCTCGCGGCCCAAACCATGGGACGGCGGGATCGCGCCCTGGGGACCCGCGATGTTTCAGCCTTATGCGGCGATGGCGAAGCGGCTGGAGGGACTCGGTCTGCCTTGGCGACGCCAGCCCTGGTACAGGATGATCGGCTATGATCTGCGGCAGCGGCTCAGCGCGCTGACCGCGGATCGAGACTACCAGCGGCGTCTTGGCGCGCTACTGGCGGCCGATTAAACTCCGACCGGCGTCTTGCATCCTCGCAAGGCCCGTGGGACCCTCCCCAAAGTCCCGCTGAAAGAGCGACGATGAACCTCAAGAAGGCTTTGATCATTCTGGGCGCGCTGGCGCTGTCGTCCTGCGGGACAACCAGCCACGTCGAGTCCTTGCGGGGGGGACCGCCGCCGCCAGCGAACGCCACGATCATCGTGGCGGCGCCGGACATCCAGCTTTCGATCCTGACAGCGGCCGGCACGCTGCAGCCCCGGTCTGACTGGACCCAGCAGGCGAGCGCGCATGTGGCCGCGAGCATCGCGGAGCGTCTCCAACAAGAAGGCCATAGAGCGGTGGCGTTTGAGCCTGACGACGCCATGCAGGGCCGTTCAGGACAAGTGCTGCGGCTCCACGAGGCCGTGGCGCAGAGTATTCTTCTGGTTCACTATACGCCTTTCATGCCGCTGCCCACCAAACGCGATGATTTCGCGTGGTCTTTGGGAGAAGGCGCCCAGGAGATCGCGGCGAACTCCGACGCGCCCGACGCGCGTTACGCTCTTTTCCTTTATGCGCGCGGCTCCTACGCCAGCGGCGGGCGGATTGCGGCCGTGGCGGTCGGCGCCGCGCTGGGCGTGGGGGTGACGATGGGCGGGCAGGACCTTTTCGCGTCGCTCGTCGATCTTTCGAGCGGCGACATTGTTTGGTTCAATGTGGCCCGTGCGGGCGTCAACGCGGATATGCGGGAACCGGGGGGCGCGGCTGCATTGGTGGAGAGCCTTTTGCAGAGCGCGCCGCTTTGACTGCACGGCTTCTCGCCGTCGCGCTGGCGGTCATGCTGGCTTCAGGCGAGGTCGCCCTTGCGCAGACGCCAATAGCGGGGCCGACCCCGGGCGCAAGCGGCCCCTCCCCTCCTCCCGTGGTCTCGGCCCGGCCAACAGCGCCGGAGGAAGCCGGTCTTTGGGATCTCGCCGACGAGAGCGAGAGAGACGCCCGCAACGCCGCAGAGCTCAATACCGACCCGGCGCTCAACGCCTATCTGCGCGACCTGGCGTGTCGGGTGGCGGCAGGGCGTTGCGCGGAAATCCGGCTTTACGTCATGAATCGTCCGTTCTTCAACGCGATGATGGCGCCGAACGGCTACACAGAAATCTGGTCCGGCCTCTTGTTACGGGCGGACAACGAGGCGGAGGCCGCCTTCGTCATCGGACACGAGATCGGCCACTTCACCGAACAGCACTCGATCGTGATGCAGGACGTGATCCAAGATCGGATGACCGCGGCGATGGTGGCTGGGATGGTGCTGGGAGCGGCGGCAGCTGGCGCTGCGGTCAATTCGCCCAATTCCGTCGGCGCCATCTCAGACGCCGCCAGCACTTTGTCGAATATCGTCTATCTGGGGACGATCGCCTCAGTGTTCGGGTTCTCAAGGGACATGGAGGATGACGCTGATCGGCTTGGGTTCGAAAGAGCCATCGAGGCAGGCTATGATCCCAGGGCGGGCGCGGATTTGTGGCGGTCGCTGGTGGAGGAGACGCAGGCCTCGGACAATCCGCGGACGCGGCGCAGCATCACCCGGGGGTCGATTTTCTCCACCCACCCGGTCACAGGGGACCGGATTGCGCGGCTAGACCAGATGGCGGCGGAGCGCGGGGCTTCCGGCGCGCTTCATCAGGAGCGGTATCGCGCGGCGATCCGGCCGTTCCTCGGACGGTGGCTCAGGGATGACCTGCGGCGGCGAGATTATGGACAGAGCCTGTTTTTGATCGCCCGGCTCGGTCGGCGCGGAGAAGATCTGGGCGTTCTGCGCTATTATGAGGGCGAGGCCTATCGGCTGCGGCGAGGGGAAGGCGATCTGGCCAGGGCGCAGGAGGCTTACGCTGCTGCCCTCTTCCATCCGGACGCGCCCGCCGAAGCGCATCGCGAACACGGCACGGCGCTTCTGCGCACAGGCGATCGGGCTGGCGCGGTGGCCGCTTATGAGACTTATCTGGCCCTTGCGCCCGGGGCGCTCGATCGGGCCCTGGTTGAACAGGACATCGCCGCGTTGCGGGCGGCGCAGCCTTAAGAGGGAGAGGATGAGCCTATTCCAACCCGTTCGGGCGGCCGCCCTGGTCTTCGCTTTTCTCGGCCTCTCATTCCTCGGGGGATGCGCTGGAGGGGTGACCGCAGCGGGACCCGGAGCCTATGAGGCAGGAGAAGCCTATCAAGTCAATTTGGGGCGGCGCTGGAGCGATATCAGCGGAGTCACGCCGGGACGGCCTTCCAATGTGCGGCTTCTCACCATCGACGGGCCGCTCTTGAACCGGCTCTATCTGGCGCACGACATCAAACCCAAAGCGGGACTGATCCGGCCGTCCACACGCGATGAAACAGCGCCCGTTTACCGGGCGGACATGACCGGCCGTGAGCTGGTGGAGTTCGTGGCCCAGTCGGTCGAGGCGTGGGGATATCTCAATGTGGAGACCGAGGCCCTCTTGCCGGCCCTCTTCGCAGGTCGGCCCGGGGTGGCGTTCGCCTTCGCGGCGCAGACCGAGGAAGGCCTTGACATCAGGGGCCGCGCCGCCGCGGCGGCGCAGGACGAACGGTTGCAGGCGATCATTTATCTGGCGCCTCGGGAGCACTATTACGCTCTTCATCAAGCAGAAGTCGACGCGATCTTCGCCTCCGTCCTCGGGGCGCCGAACGCTGCGCCAGCGGCGGCGGCGTCCGCCGCTGCGAAGCAAACGGCCCTGGCCCGTCAAAGCGAGGCCGCTCCGGTCAGCTGATCACCACGCGCCGACATTGGGCATAGAAGCCCAGGGCTCTGCGGGGGCCTTGGGCCCGCCTTTCTGCAGGAGCTCGATCGAGACGCCATCGGGGCTGCGGACGAAGGCCATGCGGCCGTCGCGCGGGGGACGATTGATGGTCACCCCGCCTTGCAAAAGGCGTTCGCAGGCGGCGTAGATGTCCTCGACCTCATAAGCCAAATGGCCAAAATTGCGCCCGCCGCCGTAGTCTTCCCGATCCCAATTATAGGTCAGCTCCACCTCCGGCGCCCTGGCGGCGTCGCTGGCCGCCCGGTCGCCTGCGGCGCGCAGAAAAACCAGGGTGAAACGGCCAGCCTCATTGTCGTAGCGACGGACCTCCTCAAGCCCGAGCTTGTCGCAGTAGAACTCAAGAGCGGCGGTGAGGTCCTTCACACGGACCATGGCATGGAGAAAACGCATGGGGCGGACCCTCTGTTAAGACGCGAACGCGGCGACTTCCGACTGTCGAAGGTCCTGGGGCGCGCGGCAAGAGGGTTTGGCGCGCATAGGGGTTTGGCGCGCATGGGGCGCGCAGCGCCGAACAGAGGGCGAGGCTCGACAAGGGCTCTGTGGGACAAGAACCTGGCGGACGCTCGCTAACCCGCCCCCATCGCTCATCATGGGCTCAGTCGGTCCGCCTTTTAAGGAACACATAGAAAGCCCCTCCCCCGCCATGACGGGCATGGGCCGTGGCGTAGCCACCGACAAGGGCGCGGATCTCTGGATGCTGCAGCCATTCCGGAAAACGCTGACGCAATACGCCCGAAGCGGTTTCGCCGGCGACACGCCGTCCCCCTTTGCCCGTCACCACCAGCACCACACAGGCTTGCGCCCGTTGCTCGGCTCTGAGGAAGGCGTGCAGGGTGCGCCAGGCTTGGTCTTGGGTGCAGCCATGCAGATCCAAGGAGGCTGCGACCTCCACCTTGCCGCGGCGAACCCGCTTTTCCGGGCCGCGGTCAGCGACAGAGGCCGGCTCAGGCCGCGCCTTGTGCGATATGGCCGCGCGGTTGGGCTTTGAAGAGAAAGCGTGGGAGGAATGCAGGTTCGGGCCATGGATATGGGGGTTGGGGGCTGGCGTGCTGGGGGAATGGGCGCGGGGCCGCGGCGTGCGCTTTAGCGGCTTGGGACCTGTCAGGGCCTCCCCTGTCGGACAAGGCTCTCCGCGCTCGAGTTCCGGAGGCTTTTCAAGCTCGCGCTGTTTTTCTGGCCCGGAGCGGTTTTCTGGCCCGGAGCGTTTTTCCGGCCCAACGCGGTTCTTGGGGCCAAGGGGGGAGACGCTCGCCTTTACCCTGCGCCAAAGCGCGGCCTCCTCCGCGGTAAGACCCCGAAGCTGGCGCATGCCTATCCCCGATCGCGCCTAAGCCGCTCCGACTTTGGCCAGCTGCCAGGTGGGATCGCGAGAGCGGAGGTCGCGCTCGAACGTCCATTTCTCAAGAGTGTCGCGCAAGCCATGAAGACCGTGGGCAAGCTCGGCTTCGAACTTCACCGCGATCCGGGCGATGGTGTCTGACAGAGACGCCTCGGCGATCTCTGCGGACTTCAAGCGCACGAGTTCAGGGCCTTTTTCGCCAGCGGCTTCGCGGTCGGCAATGGCCTTGTCGTAAACACCATAGACGCGCGGGGTCAGAAGCGGCTGCAGAGCGTCGCGGTCGCCGACGGCGTAGGCGTGCACAATCATCTCATAGGCCGTGCGGGCGCCGGTGATAAAATAGGCGGCGTCGAAATTCGGATCAGCTTTCTGAATGGCCGCCAGACCGGCCCCAGCCGGACCCATCGCCTCCACCGGCGCGGACGCCGCGGGAGCAGGCGTGGGCTCGCGATATTCGGCGGGGGTCGGCGCGGAACGGGCGGGCGGCGGAGCAGGCCGTTCGGCCCCCGTTCGGCGACCCAGCACCGCGTAAAGCCTCGCCAGGACGAGGCCCGCGACGGCTGCAAGCACCAGGATTTCAATCAACTGACCGTTCACCGCACCGCACTCCGTTTGCGATAAGCTGCGGTTCGCGCCCGCAGCCCCCCACCTTCAATCGCGACTTCTCTAGCGACTCCATCTTTGCACATAGTGCGCCAAGCCATGCGGCGCCAGTGCCGCCGCTTTCCCTCCGGCCCGTTGCGGGCGCAGCAAACCCGTGATAGCCCGCCTAGGCTCCATCGCTCAATGACACAGCGGACGCAACGATGACCACGGCTTTCGCCCCAGAAGGGGCTCAACCTACGGACGCGCCGCAACTTCGCGTCTTAGCGCAGTATGTTAAAGACCTGTCGTTTGAGAACCCTCTGGCGGCGGCGGCGGCGCGATCGGCGGACAATCAGCCCGTCATCGATATGGGCGTAGAGGTGAAGTCCAGGCCCGTCGGCAGCGACGGCAATGTTTATGAAGTCGACCTGCGCATTCACGTCACGGCCAAACGGGGCGCGGAAACCCTTTTCTTGGCGGACCTGGTTTATGCGGGGCTGTTTCAATTTGTGAATGTTCGCGCCGATGATGTGGAGCTTTTATTGTGGGTGGAATGTCCTCGGCTTTTGTTCCCCTTCAGCCGGCAGCTGCTGGCTGAGATCACCCGAGAGGGCGGGTACCCGCCTCTTTTGATCAATCCGATCGATTTCAGCCCGCTCTATCAAGCGGAAGTGATGAGCCGGGCGAAGGCGGCGGAAGCGGCGTCAGAAGAAAACCCAGCGGCCTGAGGCAGGCCCTGTCCAACCCCTCTGGAGAGGCTTTCGCAGCCTCTCTTTGTCCTTGGCCGCCTTTGCTCTTGCGCCTGACAAAAAGCGCGCCCGTTCACGGGCTCCATTTATTCCACAGCGCGTCCTCTCCCAGACCGCTGACCAGGACGGCGTGGGCCTCGATCTCCTGACGGTTGAGAAGCGAGGGAAGCGGACGGGGCCGGCGCTCGCGTCGGACAATGGCTTCAAAGCGGACGCCTGCGGCTTCCTCCAGAGCTTCTTCGGCGACGGCTTCGAGGGCTAATTTCTGCTCCCGGCCGCCGCGCAGCTCCAAATAGACCTCCGCCAGCATACGGGCGTCTTTCAGAGCGCCATGGCCTCCCGGGCCCTTGCGGTCAGAAAGATCAAAACCCGCCTTGTCGAGGCTGAAGCGACGAGACAAGGCGTCAAGGGAGTTCGAGGCGCCGGGAAATTTTTTCCT
>JAGWZH010000197.1 GCA_018971945.1 Alphaproteobacteria bacterium
GCGCGGCTGCAGACGGTGGAGGCGCCGGAGCCCGGCATCGTCCGCGAGATCGCGGTCCGCGAGGGCGACATTGTGACGGCGGGGCAGATCCTCTTAGCCCTCGATCCGACCGTCGCAGACACCGACGCCGTCTCCAGCCGCACCGAGTATGCGACCGCGCTGTTGGCCCGGGCTCGGGCGGAGGCGTTGTTGCGCCACGCGGACGGCCGCGCTGCGCGCTTCCAGGCCCCGGAGGGCGCGGACGCCGCCGCCGCAGCGGCGGAACAAGCAGCGGTCGCGGCGCGGATTGCAGCCCTGGACGAGCGCCTGGGCGGCATCGACCAGCGCATCGTCGGCGCGATGGCCGCGGGGCGAGCGGCGGAAGAGCAGCAAATGGCGCTGCTGGAGACCCTGCCCTTGGCGGAAGAGCAGCTGTCTGCGCGGCGCGAGCTCATGGAGCGCGGGCTGGCGCCGCGGCTTCAGGTTCTGCGGGAAGAGGAGCGAGTGGTGGCGATGCGGCGCGATGTGGGCGCACGCCGGGCCGAAGCCGAGCAAGCCAATGCAGAAGCCGCGATGCTGCGCCGCGAGCGATCCCAGGCGATCCAGGAGTTTCGCGCCCAGGCCGCCGCCGAGCGCGCCGAAGCCGAAGCCATCGTGGCGACCAGGGCAGAAGCCGTGCGCCGGGCGGAGTTTCGCTTCGGCTATCAGCAGCTCGTCGCGCCCGTGGACGGCATCGTCAACGAAATCGCGGTGACGACTTTGGGCGAAGTGGTGGAGGCCGGGGCGCCGCTGATCACCATCGTGCCCACCGCACCGGCCTGCGCCGATGCCCCGGAAGCGGAGAATTGCGGCGAGAGCGAGTTGATCGTCGAAGCCATGGTCTTGAACCGGGACGTCGGCTTTGTCCGCCCCGGCCAGCGCGTGACGATCAAGCTGGAGGCCTATCCCTTCACCCGCCACGGGGCGCTTGAAGGCGTGGTGGAGCACGTCTCGCCGGACGCGATTGCGGATGAGCAAAGGGGCCTCGTCTTTCCCGCCCGCGTCGTATTGACCGGCGGTCGACTGCGGGATGTTTTACCCTTGACGCCAAATGGAGCCACACTTAGCGTGACGTCAAGTGGACAAGGGACAGCGCTCATGGGCCCTGACGCTGCGGAACGCGCAAGTGAACGCGAAGCCCTCGCGACCGCTCCCCTTTCTCCCGGCATGGCCGCGCAAGTCGAGGTGATCACCGGCCGGCGCTCTGTGTTGAGCTATCTCTTAAGCCCGATTGCGCGGGCGACGAGTGAGGCAGGGAGAGAGCGGTGAGGTCGGCAAACAGCGCATACTTACTCTTTTCCCTTTGGTCTATACTTGCATTTGGGTTGGCTGGTTGTGCCGCCCAAAAATATGAGGCGTTTTTCCCGCTTGAGATCTGGGACCAAGCGTGGTGTCACGCTGGCGCTGAAGGAGGTAAGGACGGACCTTGTATTGACTTGGTCGAAGACGTCGAAGTGTCAACGGGCTTCAGGCAATTGCAGGTGTATGCAGAGCAGTCCGTTGCAGCGGATCAACTTGCGCCGATCCAGTTCGAGCGGAGCTGCATTCACGCTGTAGATGTCGGTCAGAGTACGGAGTTGGTCCAGGCGGCTGCGCGTAACGTGGGTCACCCAATAATGACTGAACTCTTCTGCCAATGCCAGGATGCGGGTTGTATAGAACTCCACTTTCGCCCTTTGCAGCTAAATGGCCTTTTCATTGGAAGTCCCCCGCACTGGCTCCGTCTGGATAGCGGCGCGAACACCGGTAGAGAGGAAGGTGAAGGGGGCGTTTGGCACATCGCACTTCTCTCAAGTTCTGCCAGCGTAGCTTATGTTTACGCAGTTTTAGGCGAAGTGAGAACGGAGCCATCGCGGATCGTTTGCGCGATCAACCAGTGGACTCGCGCGCCCGAAGATTACGGGCAGTCGGTTGAAGCCTGTTTACGTCTTTCCCAGACCCGTCCGTGCGATCTTGAATGTCTGGAGTACTTGTTTGGTCCAGAAGGGGTTCGGTAATGCCTTCGCCAACAGTAACAATTGAATGGTTCGACGCTAATTTGGTGTCTGGGCGGGTGATAGTCGGCGCGGCAAGGGGCCCGGCCTGGTGGGAGCAATCGTTCCACCAGCGGATACAGGGTATCCTAAGCGCCCCAGCCGGCCTGGAGTTGTTGAATCGGTTGGGTAACGCCAACCGCCCAATCTTGAACGTGCGTATTGAAGTCTTAAGGACCGACTCGGTTAGCGGTGTCGGGTTCGCCGTGAATAGCGTGGTTGGAAACACTCTCGTCATTCAGGTGTTCCGGGGCAACTTGGCGGGTCTTGGTGCAACCAGTGGGCTAATGTTTGTTGGGCCCATGCCTGGTATGGAGGCGGTCCGGATACGCAACGCGCCCGCAGGGGTTAGCGACATTTCTTGGTCAAGCAGTGGCTTTATTCCGACTCCTTCAAGGACTGTTGATTTTGCATCGCTCGATCAGTCAGTTCGCACGGCACTGATAGCGGATGCGAATACTCA
>JAGWZH010000074.1 GCA_018971945.1 Alphaproteobacteria bacterium
CCACCCCGACCTGGCCGCTCCGAACAACGCGGCCTTTACCGCGGTCAACAACCAAGTCGAGGCGTTTCAGATCGGGACGCCGGGCCTCCAGCCTGAAATCGTCGACACTTATACCTATGGGGTCGTGTTCAATCCGGAATGGTGGCCGGTGGGTCGCATCGGCGCTTCCGTCGACGTGTTCTTGCTTGATCTCCAGGACGGCATCAGCCTGCGTAGCGTCGCCGCTATCATCAATAGCTGCACGGCGCAGGGAGGCACCGGAGCGGACTGCGCGCTGACCCCGCGGCAAAGCGACGGCCAGATCGATTTCGTCAACCAGACCCGTTCCAACGTGGCTGGTCACAGCGAAATCAAGGGCATCGACTACAATGTCCGCTGGTCCTACGATTTGTCGGAAATTGGTTGGAATGGCGATTTCGGCGTCGCGACCTTGGTGACCTGGATCGACCGGAACGAGTTCGGGACCATTGGGTCCCATAGCGGTAGCATTGGGGGCGGTGATCCCGAATGGCGCGCGGTGACGTCCTTCACCTACAGCACGGAGCGTTGGTCCACGCTGCTGCGTTGGTCGTGGACGGATGCTCTGAAGCCCTTCAACGATACCTACGAAATCCCAGCTTATAATCTGTGGAGTGTTGGCACGCGCTACGACCTGAATGACTCGATCTCTCTGTCTGCGAGCGTCGACAATATTCTTGACGAGCAACCGCCGATCTTTGTGGACGCGCAAGCCTTCGGTCAGTTCAACACGGATGGGTCGACCTATGACCAGCTGGGTCGCGCCTTCCGCATCGGTCTGACCCTGCGTCACTAACAGACGACACAGGACCATGAACGGGGACGGCGGCTCGAAAGGGTCGCCGTCCTTTTTTGTGCGATGAGTAAGGACGACGCCATGACTGGGCCCGTGCTGTCTGTCGCCCAAACGCTGCAGGCCGCCCTTCGGCATTTGCAGGGGGGGCGGCCAAAGGATGCAGAGGCCGTCCTGCAGCCGTTGCTTGCGGCGGGAACAACCGAGCCGGAGGTATTGAATGTGGCGGCCGCCATCGCCCGGCAGACCGGACGCTTGGACGAAGCGGTCGCTCTGTGGCGGCGCTCTTTGGCTTCGCAACAAGCCCAGCCGCGGGTCCATGCGAGCGTGGGGCATGCCCAGCGCGCCATGGGAGATCTCGACGGGGCGAAGCGGTCATTCGAAAAAGCCGTGACCTTTTCGCCGCCCGCAGCGGACGCGTTGCTGGGCCTGGGCCTTGTCCTGGAGTCCTTAGGCGAGGCGACGGAGGCGGAAACAGTCTTGGAGCGGGCGGTCGCGGCGGCGCCCCATAGCGGGCCAGCCCTTGAGGCGCTTGGCGCGCTTTTGACACGTCTTGGCCGCGCCGCGGAAGGGTTGGCGAAGCTCGATGCCGCGGCTCGTCTGGCCCCGGCAAGCCCGACTTTGCCGCATAATCGGGGCGTCGCTTTGGAAGCGGTGAAGCGCGACCCCGAAGCGGCTGAGGCGTTCGCCCAAGCTGTCGCCCGGATGCCAGCCCAACCCGCTTCCTGGTTTGGGCTTGGCGCTGCGTTGAGGCGCCTGGGCGACATGGAAGGCGCGATCAGGGCTTATCGCACGGCGATTGAGATTGCTCCGGGTTTTCTGGAGGCCCACGCAGAACTCAACGAAACCCTCTGGCAAGCCGGGTTAGGCGGGTATCTGGCGTCCTACCCGATGGCGATCGAACGCATGCCTCAAAGCCCCCCTCTGCGTCGGGCGTTCGCTCATCATTTGAACCGCGTTCGGCGCCATGAAGAAGCCGAAGAGCAGGCGCGCGCGGCGCTAAGTATTCAACCCCAAGACGCGCAGTCCTTGGATGTTTTGGCGCAGGCGCTGGCGGGCCAAAAGCGGCTCGAGGAGGCCATCGACGTCTTCGGTCTGGCGGAGAAGGCGGCCGCAGGCGATGTGCGCATCGCCGGCCGCTTGGCCGAGGCCCAGTTGCGGGCGGGTCACCTGGAGCCGGCGCACGATGTCTTGAGCCGGGCGCTCGCCGCCGCACCCCATGATCAGGAGAACCTCGCCCGGCTCGCCATCGCGCTGCGGCTTCTGGGAGAGGAGGCGGCGCACAGGGTTTTGGCTGACTATGACCAATTCGCCCAGGTCATTCCTGTGCGACCGCCTCATTCCTATCGAGATATGGCGGCCTTCCATGCCGACCTCGCGCCCTATCTCCTGGAAAAGCACCAGGCTAAACAGCACCCGACGGATCAGACCTTACGGGGAGGAACCCAGACCCTTGGCGCTCTGTTTGACGACCCGCATCCTCTGATTGGGCTGCTGCGACGGCAACTCTATGAGGCCGTCCAGGGGTTTGTCGCGGGTTTGCCGGAAGACGACCGACATCCGTTCCTCAATCGGAAACGAGAGGGGTTTCGATTCCAGGGGTCGTGGTCGGTGCTTTTGCGACGCGGCGGCTTCCACACCAACCATATCCATCCGCAAGGCTGGATCAGTTCCGCCTACTACGTCACTTTGCCGGCGGAGGTCTCTTCAGAAGGGGATCGGCAGGCTTGGTTCAAGCTGGGAGAAACCAACCCCGACACCTGTCCGGTCTTACCAGCGGAACGCTGGATTCAGCCGGTCGAAGGAAACCTGATCCTTTTCCCATCCTATTTGTGGCATGGAACCCAGGCCTTCGAGCGCGGGGCCGAGCGGCTGACCGTCGCCTTTGACATTGTCCCCGGTTGAGAGAAGCGCTGAGGGCAGGTCTCCAAGAGCGTGGGAAATGGAGGCGGCCGCCTCGCGAGCCGCCTCTGCGCTCTCTTTTGTCGCGGCCTTTTTCTTGGGGTTTTTTGTGCTGCTGGGTGGTGGGGGGGCTCCGAAAGAGAGAAGCTTTCGCCGGTCGAAGTCGCCAGGGACGGGCAGCGACCGGCGGCGGGTGTTTGGCGGCCGGCGCTCGCCGGTGGCGCGATTTCCCGACGAGAATTGAGGCATTTGTGTCACATCCACATCCAACCTGCGGTCGTTCCGTGTCAACTTGTTGACGGCTTTACGGCGCGCGCGGACAGTTTGACCGTCAAAGATTCTTTGGGCGCAGGCGACACGCTGGCGATCTCGACATGGTTGTCTGGCGTCCCCGAGATCTACGCAGCGTATTAGGAGGGCCTCATTTTGGCTGAGATGTCTCGTCGCGACCGTTTGCTGTCGCAAACTCTGCTCTTGGGGGCCGCCCTGACGGCGGGCCTCGCCGTCGCCACCCCGGCTTTGGCCCAGGATGATGGCGTGATCGTCGTCACTGGTTCGCGGATCCCGCAACCGAACCTTGAAACGGCAAGCCCGGTCACGCAGGTGACGGGCGAAGACATCGAGTCGGCGGGCGTGACCCGCGTCGAGGACTTGGTGAACCAGCTGCCTCAAGCGTTTGCGGCGCAAAACTCGACCGTGTCCAACGGTGCGACCGGCACAGCGACCGTGGACCTTCGCGGCCTGGGCGCGGACAGGACCCTGGTCCTGATCGATGGCCGTCGGCTTCCCTATGGATCGCCGAATGCTTCGGCGGCCGACCTGAACCAGATCCCTGGTCAGCTTGTGGAGCGCGTGGAAGTACTGACGGGCGGCGCCTCGGCCGTTTATGGCGCGGACGCGGTGTCTGGGGTCGTCAACTTCATCATGAATGATGATTTCGACGGTATCCAGCTCGACGCCCAGTATGGCTTTTACCAGCACAACAACGACTACGACACCAACGGCAATTTGCGCTCGGTGATCGCGTCGCGCGCGCTGACCAACCCGCGCCAGTTCCGGATCCCGGATGACAATGTCATCCACGGCTACTCGAAAGAGTTCACCGGGGTGATGGGCGTGTCGACGGACGATGGCCGCGGCAGCATCACGGCTTATGTCGCCTATCGGAACAATGACGCGATCTTGCAGGCCAACTACGATTATTCGGCCTGCTCGATTGGTTCGGCGTCGACCACGGGGTTCACTTGCGGCGGATCCTCGACTGCCGCCGGCGGCCGATTCACGGATTTCGGCGGCAACGCGGTCAACTTCAACATCACGATCGACGCCACCGCCCCGAACAACACCCGTAACTTCAACTCCAGCCTAGACCAGTATAATTTCGGTCCGCTGAACTATTACCAGCGTCCCGATGAGCGTTGGTCGTTTGGTTCGTTTGGTCGCTATGAGTTGAACCCGCATGCGGAGGTGTTCTCGCAGCTGATGTTCACCGACTACGCCACGGTCGCCCAGATCGCGCCGTCGGGCTACTTCCTTGGGCCGGCCAGCATCCAGTGCAACAACCCGCTTCTCAACGCCGCCCAGCGCACCGCCATCGGCTGCACCGCGCCGACCGATGTCATTCCCATGTATATCGGGCGTCGGAACGTGGAAGGCGGTCCGCGGCAGGACGATCTGAATTATCGCACCTATCGCGGCGTGCTTGGCGTGCGGGGCGCTTTGGTGGAAGGCTGGGATTACGAGATTGCGGCGCAATACTCGCAGACCAATCTGGCGCGGACCTATCGCAACGAGTTGTCGAACCGGAAATCCGTGTTCGCCCTCGACGTGGTGCCTGATCCCGTCACCGGCCAGGCCGTCTGCCGGGCGGTGTTGAACGGTCAGGATCCCAATTGTGTGCCTTGGAACATCTGGCAGCCAGGCGGCGTCACCGCCGCGGCCTTGAGCTATGTCAGCGCCACGGGCGTTCAGACGGGGGTTACCGCTCAGCAAGTGGTCACAGCCTCCGTGTTCGGCGATCTGGGCGTGCAAAGCCCGGCGGCGGAGCGTCCCATCCAGGTGGCTTTCGGCGTTGAGTATCGCCGGGATCGTCTGCAGGCGGACTCTGACGAGGCTTTCCGGACGAATGACCTCGCAGGTCAAGGCGGCCCAACGATCCCATTGTCGGGCAGCACGGACACCACCGACCTGTTCGCCGAGGTCCGCGCGCCGCTCGCTGAAGGCATCCCTGGTTTCCATCTCCTTGAGGTGTCCGGCGCCTTCCGCCACTCTGAGTATTCCTCAGGCGGCAGCGACAACACCTATTCAGCGAACGCTGAATGGTCGCCGATCGAAGACCTGCGCATTCGCGGCGGGGTTCAGCGCGCGGTCCGCACGCCGAACGTGATCGAGCTCTTCGCAGCGCAGGGTCTCGGCTTGTTCGATATTGCGAACGATCCCTGCTCGGTTGCTGCAGCGGTCACCCCTGGGACGTTGCGCACCCGCTGCTTGGCGACGGGCGTTCCGACCGCCAATCTGGGGAATTCTGCCATCCTGGACAGCCCCGCGGGACAATACCAGGTGTTCGGCGGCGGCAACCCCAATCTGACGCCGGAAACTGCCGACAGCTACACGGTGGGCGTGGTGTTCACCCCCACCTTCCTGGATGGTTTCGATCTGTCGATCGACTATTTCAATATCGAGGTGGCTGACACCATTTCCTCATTCGGTCCGATCAACACGCTGTCGGCGTGTTATGAGCGGGGCGACCCGGCTGCGTGCGCGCGCATCCGTCGCAACGCCAACGGCCAATTATGGTTGGGGACGGGTCAAGTTGTTGATTTGAATATCAATATCGGCAGCATCGCGACCTCCGGCATCGACTTCAACGCCAATTACGGGTTCGACCTCGCTGATTTGGGCCTGGGCGATCTTGGCTCGGTGAACGTCAATCTGGTGGGCACGCTGCTGGAGACCCTTGAAACGGATCCAGGCGGCGGCAGCAGGATCTATGATTGCGTCGGGTACTACACCAACCAGTGCGGCACGCCGAACCCTGAATGGCGTCACCGGCTGCGGACGGAGTGGAGAACCCCATGGGCGCTGAGCCTTGGCTTGACCTGGCGCTACTATGGGGAGGTTGAGCTCTTCACCTTGGGCGGCACCTCGCCGAACCAGGTCGACCGCTTCTTGGAAGCCCACCACTACCTGGATGTGTTCGGCAACTGGGATGTGAAGGACAACGCGAGCCTCCGCTTCGGGGTGAACAATCTCCTGGATGACGATCCGCCGCTGACCTCGTTGCCTGGCACCACGGGCAACGGCAACACCTATCCCCAGACCTACGATGCTCTGGGTCGGTTTATCTTCATGGGTCTGACGGTCGACTTCTAGGCCTTAGGATCGCTTTGGAAACGCTAGAAACGGCGGGTCGAGAGGCCCGCCGTTTTTTTGAGCCCATTCTTTAAGAGCCGGGGGAAGAGGGGGGCTTGAAGAGGCGCGATCAGCCGCCTTGGCTGTAGGCGCGAGCGGCGTTGGCGAGGACGGTGGTCATCTCGCGTTCGGCGTCTGACAAAAGCGGGTTCCACACATCAAAGATCAGGACCGTGCGCACCGCGTCGCTCTCGTTCCAGGCCTCGTGCTCGATCGTATCATCAAAGACGAAGGCCTCGCCCGGCCGCCATTCCCGCGTGACATTGCCCACCCTGAACCCGCAATGGGGCGGGATCGACAATGGCAAATGGCAGATCAGGCGGGCATTGCTCGATCCCGTATGGGCGGGGATCCGGGTCCGAGGTTGAAGCACGGACACCATGGCGGTGGGGCCGAAACCGGCTTGCCGAGCCAGGGGCAGGGTGTCGAGCAGCGCGGCGGTTTGGGGCAGCAGGGCGCAGGCGCTGTCGTCCCTATGCCCGTCCCGCCAGAGATGCAGCGTGCTCCAGGCCTTGTTTCCGTTCAGTTCGGCCCATTGATTGAGAGGGTCGCCCTTGTTGCGTTGGATATAGGCGTCGAACCGTCCAAAGGCTTGTTCCAGGGCGGTCAGCGCCTCGTCTCGGATGATTGCGGCGGATGCTTCGAGGGTCGCAAACCAAGGGAAGTATTCCCTTGAATAGAAGGGAATGGCGGGAAGGCGCGGCACCGTCATGAACAGGGCTTCCTGCACATAGGGCTTGGCGACGCCCGCCAAAATCGCGGCGCATTCGTCCATCCGCTCGAAATCAGCGTCGGGGAACCGCGCCTTGACCGCAGCCCCGGCGTTTTGGAGATGGACGAGCAGGGCGGCGTTGTTGGCAGCGACCACCTGCTTCGCCCGTTCCAAGGCTTGGCGGGCGGGGAGCGGCAGCGAGTCCGGGTTCGGCGCGATCTTGACTGCGTTGGCGTAAAGCCGCGCCGCTTGGCGCTGGTCGCCCAGTTGCTCCACAATGACGCCCTTTGAGAGAAGCGCCATGAAGAAATAGGGGTCAATGGCGAGGGCCGCATCAAGCGCCTCAAGGGCGCCGGGCAGATCTCGCATCATCCGACGCGCCAGGCTCAGATTGAGCGGCAGGTCTGGTTCGTTCGGGAAACGACGGATGCCGTCCTGAAGAAGCGCAGCGGCTGCGACGGGATCACCGGCATGGAGGCGGGCCAGGGCTTGTTCGATGACGTCGAAATGATCTGTCATCACCCACAATTACCAAGATGGGCGGCCCAGCGCTACGGGATGGCGCGCAGCGCCGGGCCTCAGCCGTGTCTCAGCGGATCTCCACGTCTTCCGCCCGGGCCTGAACCCCGCCGCGCCTTGCGGCCTCGATGTCAGCAAAGGCCGCTGCGATGTCCGGATCGCTCATCAGGCGGGAGAGGCGCACCAAGCCTTGAACGGACGAGGCGCCGCCGCCGAACAGGGCTTCCAGTTCCTCAAGCGGGGTGAGCGGCGTGGGGTAGAAGCGCAACTCCACCTGTTCGTCTTCGCTGATTTGGGCCAAGGCTCTCGCCCGGTCCACAGCGACCCGGAACCCGCCGAGGTGATCCACGAGGCGACGTTCTAGGGCCTGCCGGCCGGTCCAGACGCGCCCCTGGGCGACCGCGCGGGTTTCCTCCGCCGTGAGGCCGCGGCCGGCGGCGACGACGCCCATGAAGTCTCCATAGGTTGCGTCGATCATGGCGCCAAAGGCTTGCCGCTCCGCCTCCGTGAAGGGCCTGCTGGCGGTGAACCAGTTGTGCAAGGGCGACCCAAAGCTGACGGAGTCGCTCCGCGCGCTGAGATAATACTCCATTGCTTCCCCGATGGTGACCCTGGTTCCGACCACCCCGATGGAGCCGGTAATGGTCATGGGGTTCGCCACGATTTCGTCGGCGGAGGCGGAGACATAATAGCCGCCTGACGCTGCGACGTCGCCCATAGACACGACCACCCGCTTGCCCTGGTCGCGGGCGTAGCGCAGCGCGTGCAGGATCTGGTCGGACCCCACAGCGGATCCGCCTGGGCTCGACACCCTAAAGACGATGGCGGCGACGTCTTCGTCTTCGGCGGCTTCGATGAGGGACCGGGCGATGCGGTCGGAATTCATCATGGCGTCGGAGAACGGGTTGTCATCCGGCATGCCGGAGACGATTTGGCCTTCGCCCTGTACGACCGCGATGACCGAGCGGCGGCCGCGGGGCGTTTCCGGCGCATAATCCTCGAAGTCCCAGAGTGCGGCGTCTTCTCCCGCCCGGGCGAGGGCGGCGCGTTCGGCGTCTTCGGGACGGCCGAGATGGGTGACGAGGCCGAGCTCAAGGGCTCGATCCGAGGCCATGGGGGTCTGTTCGATGGCGGCGCGGGCCTGTTCGGCGGAGAGCCCGCGATAATTGGCGATTCCTGCGATCATATCGTCATAGATGCCGCCAAGCAGGGCCGTCGTGGCTTCGCGATCCGCGGCGGTGAACCCCTCCTCGGTGAAGATATTAGCGAAGCTTTTATAGTCCTCCCGGGCTTCGACCTCCATGTCGACCCGGAAGCGTTCCAGGGTTGCGCCGAAGAAGTCCATCTCGGCGGTCAAGCCCATGGGCATGATGTCGCCCGCCTCGTGCAGCCAGATCTCCGTCGCGGGGGCCAGGGCCAGGTATCCGGCCATGGAGGTGCTGATCCCGTCGTTTTGAATATGGGCGACGATGAACTTGCCGCTGTCTTCGAAAGCCTGCAGGGCGTCCGCCAGCTCTTCGGCCTGGGCGGCGGGCATGCCGAGGGTGTTGCCGCGGATATAAATGCCCTTGACCCGGTCGTCGTTCGCGGCCCCATCCAAGGCTTGCAGGGTTTCGATCAAAGACGGGCCGCCGCCGAACAGGCCGGCGCCTGCGCCCGCTGGCTGGTCGGCCATGTCTTCGCGGAGATCCATCACCAGAACCATCTCCTGCGGTGGCCGCGGGGGGCCGTCGGCGCTGGCGGCGATGATCGTCACCAGGATCATGGGGCCGACGATCAAGAACAGGATCAGGCCGACAAGGACGCCGGCGAGAGTGATGGCGAATTGTTTCACGGTTCTGTTCTCCCCCGGTCGACAGGATCCCGGCGCCGCCGCATCCTGCTTCGGAACATTTATCGAAAACCGATATGCCTTGTCCTCGCGCCGGACGCAAGTCCCCCCTTGCCCACCTTGCCTAACGGCCTTTAGCCAACCCTTTGGGAGAAGGGAGCGATCCAGACCAAAGCGCGCCTTCGCGCCCAAAAGCCCTGAGGCCAGAGTCGCCGAACGGTGGGGGAGCGTTAGGGCTCGTCCGGAGGCTGATGCGCCGCCTCGGCGAGGTCTGCGATCTGGATCAGCTTGACCCCGGCCCGGGTCACAGCGACTGCGCCGGTGGCTCTAAACCCATGCAGAGCGCGGTTCACTTTTTCCCGGGAGGCGCTCAACTGCCGCGCCATTTCGGTCTGCGTGAGCTGGACAAGGCGCGCCCCGTTCTCGCTTTCCCGCAGCAGCAGGCGAGCGAGGCGGCCCCGCAGGTCAAGTCCTTTCGCGGCTTCCAGCTCGTCATTGGCCGCGCGCAGCCGACCCGCCATAGTCTGGACCAGGGCGAACAGCGCTTCCGGTTCGGCCAGCAAGGCTTCCCGAACCGTATCGCGGCCGAGTTTGACGAGACGGCTGCGCCGCAGCGCTTTGGCGTCGGCGGAGCGACCTTGGTCGTCCAAGACCGCCATTTCCCCGACCACGTTGCCGGGGCCAAGGCTCGCCAGACGCACATGCTTGGCGGCTGCTGTTAACAGAGAGACTTCGATTTCACCCTCGAGGATCACGTAGAGGGCGTCCCCCGGTTCGCCGCGGGCGAAGAGCTGGGCGCCGGGCTGTATCGTAAAGGCGAGCCCGCGTTCGGAGAGGCGGGCGAGGCCCTCCTCCGAGAGATGCTTCAGGATCGGGGTGCGGGCAAGCGCTGCGCGGGTCGCGTCGACGGCGGGCATGGGCAATCCCATAATGAGCGGCGGTCAGCGACTATAGGCTTGTGCGTGGCGCGGGGGCAAATGGCGCACAGGGCAGGGGGATGAAGGATGCCAGGGAAGGGGGGAGGAGGGATGCCAGGGAAGGGGGGATGAAGGATGACTGTCAACGATACGCTGAGATCCGGTTTAAGCTGCGAAGCGGTCTGTTTCTTGGTTCGGTCGGGCGCGTGGCCGTTTCATCGTCCCGGACTGGTTTTCGAAGGGAGCGGCGCGCGCGCCGCGGCGGCGCCCTCGTAGGATGGAGCCGATCACTAAGATCCAAAGCCTGTCCTCTACCCATGTCACGATCACAAGAGGCTCCGACCCTGTTGAGGATGAAAAGATCCCCGGGGCCCTCAGGGCGCGGATCGCTGCAGCCAACCCGCACCCCGCCCAAATCAGGCCAGCGGCCCGCAAGAGCGCGGATAACGGACAGGCCCGCTATGGCGCCATGGAAGCATGCGACGCCGAGCCTTTATGGGCGCCCACTCAAATCGCGACCCCGCAAGAGGGGCATTCTGACATTGGCGGAACAGGGCAGCGGCGGACCAGGGGCCGTGCTCGTGTTGCGTTGTGATTTGAAGTCGAGGGGCTCGTTCAACAGAGGCTTGCAGGTGGTCGGCGGGGGCTGCGCCTGCTGGGCCTCCAGCGATGGGTGGACAGAGGCCTGAGCCATCCAACCCGCCGCAGGCGCGTTGCGCGCGCGTGCAGCGCCCTGCATGGGACGAAATCCTCGCCCGTCTCGGTTTGGCGGAGCAGGTTCGGTCAGCCGCCCCTTGGAATCGCGAGCGGGGCGCTCATGCTCCTCTGCAGATGTGTGGGCCTGGGCGATGCAGCAGGCATGATCAGGCCAGGTTTGGTGGGGGAGCGGCGCAGAGGCGTGCAGCGACCCGGTCGCTGTCATCTGGAATGCAGCGTCTCACCACGCTCAAAAAGAAGCAAGGTGCGCATTGGTTGCATGATCGTTTTGGCCTTTGTGGCCGCGAGCGGCGTTGTCGCTGCGATCGTGTCGCCGATCCTGCGGACCGCCGGCGATCCCAAAGGGGGGAGCTTGTTTCGCGTTGGGCTTCTCGCTTTAGGAGCCGCAACCCCAGGGCAGCGGGTGTCGCACGCCTTGTTGCAGGGGCCGGCGCTGTTCGGCAGGCTCGCCAAAGGTCGGTTTTTGCATCCCGACCACGGCAAGAATGTCCGTCCGGCGGGTCACTGCCTGGTCGAGGCTGGCGTCGCCGCCATCGCCGTCGCGCCCGGCTTGGAGGTCTTGGCTCAAGGTGGGGACTGGCGCGATCTTGAATTGCGGAGCGACGCGATTGGGCTCATTGGTCTCGGCGCAGGCATGGGGTTGATCAGCCGCGTGCTTGATGTGGCGGCCAAAGGGCAAGCCGAAGACGAGGCGATCGTCTGACGCCGGTCATCGTCCGATGGGACGCGATGCTCGCCCTCGGGAAGCGGAGAGCCAAGGATTTGGCCGCCCAGATCGGCATCACCGAAGCGAACCCATCGCGTCTTCGCTCCGGCAAAGTAAAGGGCGTGCGCTTGGATACGCTCGCCCGTCTCCGCGCCGCTCTGGACGGCAAGCGAGGCGACCTCCTCGAAAACGCGCGCGGTCCCGAGGACGACCGTCCCCCGACGACACCGAAGCGTGAACGCGCATTGCTCGCCGCGCAACGCGCCGCTACCGTACGCTCTGAAACAAACACGGACCGCTTGAGGGAGCCGCGCCATGATTTTCGACTACAGCGACGACGCCAAACACTGGATCGACCGCGTGCGGCGCTTCATGGACGAGCACGTCTATCCTGCGGTCCCGACCTATGAAGCCCAGGACGCTGAGGGCGACCGCTGGAAAGTGATCCCCATCCTTGAGACGCTGAAGGCCAAGGCGAAGGCGGAGGGGCTTTGGAATCTCTTCATGCCTCCGTCTGGGGGTCACGCCCAGGTCGATGACAGTTTTGCATTCGAAGCGCCGATGCTGTCGAATGTGACCTATGCCGCCTTGGCCGAGATCATGGGCCGTGTGGGCTTTGCTTCGGAAGTATTCAATTGCTCGGCGCCGGACACCGGCAACATGGAAGTGCTGCAGCGTTACGGCACGCGCGCTCAGAAAGAGCAATGGCTGCGCCCGCTGATGCATGGAGAGATCCGCTCAGCCTTTTTGATGACGGAGCCTGCCGTCGCGTCTTCCGACGCCACCAATATCCAGACCGAGATCCGCCGCGATGGCGACGATTACGTGGTCAACGGGCGTAAATGGTGGTCTTCGGGCGTCGGCGATCCCCGGTGCAAAGTGGCGATCGTGATGGGCAAGACAGACCCTGCTGCGAAGACCTATACCCAACAAAGCCAGATCCTGGTGCCGCTCGACCATCCAGGCGTCAAGAAGCTCCGGCCTTTGCACGTGTTCGGGTACGACGACGCCCCCCATGGGCACTTTGAGGTTCTGCTGGAGAATGTGCGCGTGCCTGCGGAGAACCTCATTCTGGGGGAAGGCAGGGGCTTTGAGATCGCCCAAGGTCGCCTCGGTCCAGGCCGCATCCACCACTGCATGCGCACCATCGGGGCGGCGGAAGCGGCTCTTGAAAAAATGTGCAAGCGGCTTCTGTCGCGGGTCGCGTTCGGCAAGACTGTGGCTGAGCATAGCGTTTGGGAAGAGCGCATCGCGCGCGCCCGCATCGATATCGAAATGACGCGCCTTCTGTGCCTGAAGGCCGCCTATATGATGGACACGGTGGGCAACAAGCACGCCAAGACCGAGATCGCGATGATCAAAGTTCAGGCGCCGAACATGGCGCTCAAGATCATCGACGACGCCATCCAGGCCCACGGCGGCGGCGGCGTCTGCCAGGACTTTGGCCTCGCCAAGGCCTACGCCAACATCCGCACGCTTCGCCTCGCCGATGGCCCGGACGAGGTGCACAACCGCACCATCGCCCGGCTTGAGCTCGGCAAGCATGCAGGCGACGCGGCCCGCGCCGCCGCCGAAGCTGAAGGCAAACGCCACATGCCCGGCATGCGGTAAGACCAGGGACAACGGAGGCTTCCCCGCTGGCGTCGTGACGGGGAAGCCTATCCGGCTCCGCTGAAGGAGGCGACCATGATCCGAACCCTTCTTGCGGCCGGCTTGGCGACCCTGTGCCTTGCCCCAGCGGCCCGTGCCGAAGTGGTGGATCAAGGCCCCGGCGGGTTCACGATCCGCCACGAAACGCCGATCCGGGCTTCCGCCAACGACGCCTTCGAAGCGGTCCTCGCTTTGCCCTCCTGGTGGGATCGCGACCACACCTACACCGGCCGAAGCGACGCGCTCTCCCTTGATCCTGTCGTCGGCGGCTGCTGGTGCGAGGCCTTCCCCGGCGGCGGCGGGGTGGAGCATATGCGCGTGCTCTATCTGTCTTCAACCCAGGGCGCGATCTGCTTCCAGGGCGGGCTTGGACCGCTTCAGGGCATGGGCGCTGCGGGCGCGATGAGACCATCAACTTCCGCCCTGCTGAGGAAGGGGACGGCAGCATCGCGGTGTTGACCTACATCGTCACCGGCTACAGCGCTGAAGGCTTGGATCAGATGGCGGGCCCGGTGGACTTCGTCCTCGGCCAAGCCATGGCCCGCTATGCCGCCTTCGCGTCCGGCGGGGCGCCATGAGGGTGCGCAGAGGCCTGCTCCCGGTCCGCTGGGCGCAGGCGCATTTCTGGCTTTCTGTCGTGGTGGGGCTTCAGGTGGTGGCCTGGATCGCCACCGGCGCGTTCTTTGCGCTGAACCCGATCGATCAGGGTCGCAGCGCGCATCTGCTTCAGGACCACACCCCCGCCGCAATCAAATGGCGATCGGTGGCGATGACACCGGAGCAGGCGCCGGGGCGCTCTCACCTGTCAGTGTCTGAGAGACGTCTTGCGGTCGTGGCGGGACGTCCGCTTTATCTCGAGACGAGCGCCGAAGGTCCCCAAGGCTGGGTCGACGCCGAAACCGGCGCCGCGGGCGCGGTGATCCCTGAAGAGTGGGCCCGGCGGGTCGCACTGTCCACTGGGGCCGGCGAGGGGGGGCTCGCGGCGCTGGAGCTTCTTGAGCAGGCCTCGCAGGAAGATGGAGCGGATCGCGCGGTGTGGGCCGCTCGCTTCGATGCTCCCGGTTCGCCGGTTGTCGACATTGAAGCTGCCATAAGGGGAGGCCATAAGGGGAGGCCATAAGGGGAGGCCATAAGGGGAGGCCATAAGGGGAGGCCATAAGGGGAGGCCATAAGGGGAGGCCATAAGGGGAGGATCGCGCGGTCCGCACCGACCAGTGGCGCCTGTTTGATCTCGCCTGGGGGTTCCACATCATGGACTGGGGTGGCCGGGAGAAGATCAACAACGCTGTGCTCATGGGCTTCAGCCTCATCGCCTTGGCGTTCAGCCTTTCTGGCATAGGTTTGACTTGGTCCGGCGCGAGGGGCCGGGCGGCGAGGGGACCGCGATGAGTGTGTTGTATTGGATTTCCGCCTTGGGCCTTGTGATCGGCGCCGGCATGGGTCTGTACGCCATGATCCGTCCGTCCTGGGCGTCGTGGCTTGTGCGCTTGAAGGCGGATGACGCCCGCCCGGGCGGTTATGCGGAGTTTCGCGGCACCTATGGCGGCTTGTTCTTTTTTACCCACGCGATGCCGCTGGCCTTTTTGATCGTGGCGATGACGGGCTCAATCGAGGCGCACGGTTTCGCCGCGCCCGTGTTCATGATCATGAGCAGCGTCTGCGTCGTCGCTTGGTGGGGAACCGCGGTAGGACGCATGATTTCGGTGATTATTGACCGCCAGGGCCTGCCGTTCAATCTCGCCTCGGTCGGGTTTGAAGTGGGCTTGGGGCTTTTGATCGGCGCGCCGCTTCTTGCGGAACTGGCGTTATAAGGACAGAGGACGAATGGCCAAAGCCCGCTTCAGCGATCTCCGTCTGGACGACGCCATCGTTCATCCGGACTTGTACGCGGATGAAACCGCGATCCACGCGCTTTACGCGGCCCTGCGGCGGGACGATCCGATCCGCCTGATCGAGCCCACGGGCTACCGGCCGTTCTGGGCCATCACCAAGCACGCCGACATCTTGGAGATCGAACGTCAGAACGCGCTCTTCATCAATTCCAAGCGCACCTATCTCGGCTCCATCAAGATGGAGGAGTGGATCCAATCGGTCACCGGAGACACCCACCTTTTCCGGACCCTTGTCGACCTTGATGAGCCCCAGCACATGAAGCTCCGGGCCCTCACCCAGCCCTATTTCATGCCCGCAAGTCTCAAAAAGCTTGAGGCGCGTGTGGCCGAGATCGCGAAGGCCCATGTCGATCACATGGCAAGCCTTGGGCCTGAGCTTGATTTCGTCAAAG
>JAGWZH010000198.1 GCA_018971945.1 Alphaproteobacteria bacterium
CCAAGCACCGGGCTCAGTGGCGCAAGTCTCTGTTCGATTATGCCGCCGCCTTATGTGCCTCCCCGATCGCTGAAATCGATACGAAGGCCGTTCTCGGCGTGCTGGACCCGATCTGGACGCACAAGCCGGAGACCGCCCGGCGCGTTCGCCAGCGCATCGAGGCGATTCTTGATTGGGCGGTGGCGCGCGGTCACCGACCCCAAGGCGCTAATCCGGCGGCCCTCAAAGGAAACCTCGCCCACGCCCTGCCTCGCATACGAATCCAGCCTAAGCATCACCCCGCGCGTCCATTCAGACAGGCCGCTGAGTTCTGGCGCGCTCTGCAGGAGCGGGAGGGCGCCGGGGCCGAAGCGCTGCGCTTCGCCATTCTGACGGGTGCGCGCTCTGGCGAGGTTCGCGGCGTGACATGGTCCGAGATTGATTTTGAGGCGGAGCTCTGGACCGTGCCCGGAACCCGAACGAAGTCGGGAAGAGAGCACCGTGCTCCCCTCTCGGCGCCAGCCCTTAAAATCTTGCGCGAGCGGTTCACCGCACACGGTCACGAAGGGCTCGTGTTCGGGAGCGATCTGAAGTTCGGACGACAACTCTCCGATGCAACTCTCAGCGCTCTCATGCACAGGATGGGGTTTAAAGGTATCGCTACCCAGCACGGCTTTCGCAGCACGCTGCGGGATTGGTCTGGCGAGATGACGGCTTATTCGTGGGAAGTCGGCGAAATGGCCCTCGCCCATGCGGTGGGGAGTAAGACTGAGGCCGCGTATCGTCGCGGCGACCTCCTCGAAAAACGCAGGCGCATGATGGCCGACTGGGCGCGATACGTCACCGAGGGCCAAGCCGCCGAAGGTCATAACGTGACGCCGATTCGGGGCGTGATAAGCTAGGTTCGCTGCGGCTAGGCCGGCCAGCCGAAAGCCCGCCCCTACCGGGACCGCCGCAGCGCTTCTCATGTGGGGCCAGCCTGTAGGGGGGCTATCATGCGCAACTATAACGCGGTTCCCGGATACCTGTCTTTTCCAAACGCGGTCCGTCTCTTGGCGTCGATCACACGTCCCGAGGAAACCGTGACCATGCCGCTGTTTCAAGAACTTGCTGACCTGATATGCCGAGAGCTTCGGGCAGGCCAATTGCACGCCTACCTCCTGGTACAGCAGCGGGTTGTCAGCCCCTCCCGATGGGACAACGCGCCTGGTCACGATGACGGAAAACTGTTTCAGGTCGCAGAGCGCTATTGGGCCACGCCGAACGCAAACGCAGCGATAAGCGGCAGATGGGTTGAGGCACCTGTCCTGGTGCCCGTGCTTCGAGATGTGAAGCAAGAACAAATTAGAGGTGGGTTCGTAATGCTTGAGGAAACGTCCTTACGCGCCCTCATCGCGGAAAAAGGGGCCGACCAGCAGCCCAAACAGAAAAATTCAATTCGACAACAGAAAGACGCTGAGAGGAACCTGCGCGAGCTCGTAGATTCCTACAGAAGGCAGGAAGGCGAACTTCCGGTGAAGAAATCCTGGGTTCCTGACGTTCAAAGTAAGACGGGTGTTTCACAGCGGGGCGCTGAACGGGCATGGGATGAGGTCCGCAGGTATTTTCCTGAACTTGGATCTTCGAAGGGGAAGCGCAAGACAAGGCGCTAGGACCTCTCCACAATCCGAGGCGCCAATCCGGGGCGCCTCTCGAATGCGTGACGGGGGATTCGAAAAATGCCCCAAATTCAGGGCGCCAATGCGGGGCGCCAATCCGGGGCGCCAATTGAATTCGCGACAGGGGATTATCCCGCCGTTTTGGTTTTATTTCCGCGCCATGCCGCCCGCGACCGGGCGAATGGAGGCGAAAACATGTCCGAATACATCTTCAGTGGCCCGCTGGGCGGACGCGAGCTCCTCACGATCGCGCAAGCGCAAATGGCCACGGGCCTGGGCAAAACCTCGATCTTCGAGCTGATAAAAAGCGGACGCCTCGAGCGAGTGCGAATCCTCTCTGCGACCCGCGTTACGCGCCGGAGCGTCGAGCGGCTGATTGCGGCCGGCCTCAAAGCGGAGGCGTGAGCGATGACACCGCAGCTTCGAGATTTCGCATACGGATATCTTGCTCATGCCCTTGTCTCCGCTCGTGACGACGCAGAGGCCGCGGCGGGATGGAGTTTCGAGCCGGATTTCGAGGCGGCACTTTGGGCGGTGGCCAGAAACGCAGGCGGACTTGTGGCTAGCGGCGCCCTGGACGAAGAGGCCGCCCTCGTTGAGCTTTTCGCCGGGGCGCACAAAACGGGCATTCTGGCCGCTCTCGGCGTGAGTGTCGTGTCCGATATTATCGCCGAGGGCGTGAAGTCCGGTAAGCGAGATAGATGCGACTTTTGGGGGTTTCTGCCGAATGTTTGACGACAGCGGCCCGAGCGGGCCTCCGGATCGGGCTTCAGCGGGCGAGGCAAAGCGGATCCCGAGCGCCGCCCTAAGGTGCCCTGGGCCCATCACCGCGGAGGATTTTCTCAAAC
>JAGWZH010000075.1 GCA_018971945.1 Alphaproteobacteria bacterium
ATGAACCATAGGCCGTAATTGTGCCAAGTCTGTCCAAACATCTTAGGCCTCGTCTTTCCCGGTGGGCATTATCAGCCACTCCGGCGGGTCGAGATGGAGGATCGTCTCGCCGGCGCGCAGCGTCAGTCCGTTGTCGAGCGCTTCTTGGGCCCGATCAAGTCGGATCAGTCCCAAGGCCCTTCCCGGCATGCCCGTTCTCACCTCGCCAAGGGCTATAGCGCCGGCGGCGATCGGGGTTCCCGGCTCGGGCGGCGCGCCTCCGCACCGTAAGGGACAGAATTTCTTGCGCGTCGTGGCCCGTCGTTTCATGCGCGACACATTTTCCTGACCGACGAAGCAGCCCTTATGAAAATCCACCCCATGCAACTCTTCGAACAGCGCCTCCAGCGCAAACACCTCGTCAGCTCCTGCGTCACGGGCGAGGTCGGGTAGTCCAAGCTCAAGGCGCATGGCCTCATAGGCTGCCGGATCATCGTCCCAGGGGCCGTCGCCGATCAAGCGCTCTCCATAAGACCCGTCGGGAAAGCGCGGATCGACCGCGGTCATGAGCGGCGCGAGGGCTGGCCGGGTCCCTCCCAAGACAGCGAACACCGAGAGGCCATGGAGGCGCTCAATCGTCAGCTTCGCCCGCAGTTTGTAAAGCAGGAGGCGCTTCAGCACCGCCTCGGCCCGGTTCGCAGCGAGATCAAGGAGGAACGCGTCGTTCCGCTCCCGCCAGACGATCATGTCGGCGATCACTTTGCCCTGAGGGGTCAAGAGCCCGGCATAGGCTGAAGCCCCTGGCGGCAGACCCTCCAGGTTTTGGGTCAAAAGCCCTTGCAGAAAGGAGAGCGCGTCCTCTCCGGCGACCCTGAGGAGGGTTCGGTCCAGTCGAATAATCATGACCGACCACTTGGCGCTTTTGGATGGGCTTGCCAAGGCGCCGCTCGCCTCCCACGCGGCTCGCCAATGGCCGCTTCAGTCCGTTGGCGCCGGGGCCGCTTGGCGTTTCGGGGCGGACGCCTTAGGACTTGAGAGGCTTATGGTCCGGATTCTGTTTATCGCCCCTAACCGCATCGGCGATGCGGTCTTGGCCACGGCCGCCCTTGAGCGGGCCTTGACCCTGCATCCCGGCGCCCGCGTCACGATCGCCTCTGGGCCGCTGCCGGCGCCGCTTTATCGGGCGACCCCAGGATTGGAAGCGCTGCACGTGGTCTCCAAGACCCGCAGCCGCACGGGGGGGCATTGGTTCGCCCTCCGCAAGGCGCTTGCTGGGGCGGGGCGGTTTGACCTGGCCGTTGATCTGCGCGGCACGCTGCTTACCTACACCCTCGCCGTCAGCCGCCGGATCATTCATCGCAAAAGTCCGCTCTTGCGCCACAAGCTTGAGGAGCTGAGCGCTTTGATGGGGGCGCGGCAGCCTCTGGTCCCGTGCTTGCGGTTGGACGAACAGGCCTTGAGCGAGGCCGCCGCAAGGCTTGGACCCGGCTCAGGCCCGCTGCTCGCTTTGGGCCCGGGATCGAATTTCATCGGCAAGCAATGGCCGCCAGAGCGCTTCGCGGCTGTCGCCCGGCGCCTGGCGACCGGTCTGTCGCCCCTGTCGGGGGCGCGCGTGGCGCTGTTGGGCGCCCCAGAAGACAGCGCCGTCAACCGCGACATCGCCGAGAGCCTCGCCAGTGATGGAGCGCCAGTGATCGATCTCACCGGCGCGATCGATCTTCTGGCCTGCGCCGCTGTTTTGTCGCGGGCGACGCTCTTTATCGGCAACGATAGTGGGCTCATGCATATGGCGGCGGCTTCCGGCATCGCCACTTTGGGGCTTTTTGGTCCTTCTAATGAGACCGTTTATGGGCCCGCGGGGCCCCGCGCCCGGGCCGTCCGAGGCCGAGCCTATGACCAGATCATGGAGGGTAAATACATGCCCTCGATCACATACTCGCTGATGACGGATTTGAGCGTCGACGCCGTGGAGCACGCGGCTTTGTCCTTGCTGAACGCCGGCGGCCTTAACGCTGCTGGGGGGGCTCTGTGAGCGTCGCTCCGCTCGGTCGGGTTGGGATGATCGCCCCTCACGCCAGATAGACGCTGGGCGGTGTCACGATCAATGACGCCGCTGCAGTCAAGGGCGATTTCCCGATCCCAAGCCTTGGCTGGCTCCCCGACTCGAATAGCCCTGACGCGTATGGCCTTCACGCGCAGGACCTTCACGCGCAGGACCTTCACGCGCAGGACCTTCGCGCGCATGGGGCGTGATTGGAACGTCTTGATCATCGCGGCCCAAGGGAATGGCTCGTCCGTGGTTGACGGCTTTCGAAAGGGGTCTTGAAGCCGGCTTTCGGGCTACGCCTCCGAAAGGGCCGGTCGCAGGTCCCAAAACGCTTCGCCCAAATTCCGCCCCAGCGACCCCCGCTTTTTTGTCCTCAGCGACAGCTCCGCTTTGCGCCCGCGCCCCTCGCCTGGATGGAAGATCATCCTCTTCAACACCGCTGCTCGTCCCGAGGCCTTGTCGCAGGGTTCGCCTGCAGGGGGCTGCCTTTGGGGCCTCCAACGCGGGTGTTGTGGGGTCAGGGCCCCTGGCTTTCTGTCGAGACAGGCTCCTTTGGGGCAGGGTCTTTCAAACGCTTGAGAGGCTTGGGGCGGTATTTTTGGGAAGTGGTCCAGCGCTTGAGAGCGCTTGGATGCACCTCGGACCAATCGGCGGGGCCGGCGCGCCATCGCGAGCCTCGGAGATAGGTGGGAAGACCGCCCAGGCTGAAGCGGCGTACATGCGGCACGATCGGATCCATCGCGAGGCGGAAACGTTCCAGGATGGCGGACTTGAAAGACAGACCCTGCTCCGCCGCGCCCTCGATGAGCCAAACAAGCGGGATATTGGAGAGGCCTTCGCGAGCGTCGCCGCCGCCGACCCCGCCATGGTCGCCAGCGAACCAGACCTGCTGGGCGTGCGGGTGACGGTCGTTGTCGGCGCGCGGACCGACATTGCTCCAAAGCGCCGCGTCGAACGCTTTTCGCTTTTCATCCAAGGCCACTGCATGACGAGCGGACTGCACCCATCGGCCCAGGCGAAGATCATGGAAAGCGTGTTTGCGGCGGCTGAACCATATCTCCGGCACGCCGAGGGATCCCACAGTGTCCCATACGCCCACATAGCGCACGGTGAGATGGGCCCGGGGATCGTTCGGACTGGCTGCGGGCGCGCTGGCGGGCCAGGCGCGGCTATAGGCTTCGCGGAACTCTATCGCCTCTCGAAAGTCTCGGTCTTTGACTTCGACGGCCTGGCCATGCTCATCAATGGTGACGCGGCGGCGATAGAGGCTCATGGCCTCACGCTCCCGATAGGCGTATTCGCGCCGCAGCACCCCGCAGGTGCGGATCAGGCCCGTAAGACTGCGGACTGTGTAGGCCCCGCGCGAGAACCCAAACAAATAGATCTCGTCGCCTTGTTCATAATTGAGCGTCAAAAAGCGATACGCGGACAAAATTCGATTATCGAGCCCCCGCCCGGTGGCGCCCACCAAAAAACGGGTCAGCCCTTGATCGGTGGCGCCGACGCCGTCGTCATAATAGGTCACCTGGTGCACGCCCCGGGCGTCCATCCTGTCAACCGCCATCGCGGCTTGGGCGACATTGGTGCGCCTGTCGGCGCCCAAGGATTGCCAGGTCCCGTCGCAGAACAGAACCAGGCGTTTCGGGGCCTGGGCGGGCGCGACCGTGAGCGCAGGCGTCGCGAGCGTGGTTTGCACCCGCTGCGCCAACTCGGAAAGACTTGCATGAGTGGGGTCTTTTCCGTCCCAACCGTCCAGCGTGACCGGATCGACATTGGGATAGGGCCTCTCAGGAAGGACCCGAGACACGATCACCGGGGTCAGGCGTGCGCCGTCCACCACCGCCCGCCGGGCCACCTCCTGCAAGGCGTGGGACCTGACCGTGCCCTTTGACCAGATCACGATGACCGCCCTTGCGCGGGCGAGAAGCGGGGTCTGGACCTGGGTTTTGACGTCGTCCCTGGCGAAGGCCTCAGCCTCCTTCAAAAGGGCCTCGGGACTGGCGACGTGGACCGCCATGGCGCCGAGCGCGAGCCGGGACGCCAAAGCTTTGGCCACCCCTCGATCCCGCCAGCCCGCGGTGATAATCACGTGGGTCATGGATCATTCATCCCCGCGGGAGCCGATCCCGCCTCCGACCCCCACTAGCTCGAACCCGTCCATGAATCGAGTCCCTCCGCGGTTGAGGCTCTTTGAGCGGCGCTCCCTGACCCCAGGCGAAATCGCCCTGGCGAGGACCGTTTTCGGCGACGCGATCGCCTATGACGCTGTGCGCGTCCTGCAGGGCCCTCGTTGGCCGTTCTATGGGGCGATAGCGCCATTTCGGCGCACCATCATTCATGGCGCCTGGCCTGCGGCGCGAGACTTCTCGCTCGCGTCTCTGGACGAGCAGGGTTGGTTCATCCACGAGATGGCGCATCTTTATCAAGCCGCTCAGGGCGCGGTGCTGGCTTGGTCGAAGCTTCGCGCCCTGGGTCGCAAGGCCTATCGGTTTGAACTCAAGGCCGGGGATCGGTTCGAAGTCTTCAACATCGAACAGCAGGCCGAAATCGCCCGGGCTCTGTTTCTGGCCAGGATGGCGGAAAGCCGCCAGCCGGAGGTCCTGGCCGCGCTGGAAGCGATTTGGCCCGTGAAATCGCGCTAGCCGTGGGCGCAGGCCGCAGGCCAGCGAGCCCCTCGATCGAGCAATCCGCCGCCCTCCATCGATTGATGGGACTTATCTTGGCGCAAGCACCAAAAAGCTTCCGGCCGGCGATTGGGCCAGCGCACCGGCTTTGGTCCCTCCGCGACGGCCTCGCCCGATCCACACTTGCCGACCAGACCGATCAGACCGACCAGACCGGCCAGACCGATCAGACCGACCAGACCGGCCAGACCGGCCAGACCGGCCAGGCCAGCCGATCGCCACGGGCCGGGCCGTCCAGACAAGTTTAAGACTAGGCGCTGAACGGATCGTGATGCTAGGCCTCAATCCATCTGCGCCGAGCGCGCACAAGCGTCTTCCAGGAGGATTCTTTTTGCATCATATGAACTCAATTGGCGTTTTTATGTTTTTTATTCTGATCTTATAGAATTTATATTTTCTATCGAGAAATACTTAGTCTCTCTGTATATATTTTATTAGATTGGCATTGTCTTTTTAATGCGCCTTGAAAGTCCGCTCTAGAAAGCGGGATCTCCCTCATCTTTGAAGGTGAACTCGCCGCGGCGCACGCGTTCGGGAAGGCCTGCGCATAGTTCAGCGACCGCCTCCTGCCCGTACAACTCAACCATGTCGGTCAGGGCGGCGAAAATTGCGCTTGAGGCCAGCATTGCGGGTTCGACGCCACGAGCAAGGGCCTGGTCCCATGCGTCGAGAATGGCGTCGAGGGCCAAGGCTTTCTGTTCATCGTCAGAGAGGCCGCTTTGGGAGGGAGGAGGGGCGGATACGGCCAAGGCGGACGCCTCTTTCATGTGTTCTGGCTCTTATGTAGCCCATGGCCGCCCGCCGCAAAGGGCGAAACGCGACCCAGGTTCAGGTTCTCGCGGGGTTTGCGCGCGCGGTTCACAGGCGGGGCTTCAGCCGTCGGTTCCGGGCCCGAAGCTGCAGGGGCGCTTGTGCGCCGATGGATTCGTCGATGACGCCGACAAAGCGATCATCCCCGCGCAATTGGCGCAGCCCCGGCTCCTCGGCGTCGCCAGGCGTCTTCGTCCCAGTCCAAGCGGTTTGTTCTCCTCAGCGTTCGCTCGCGGCGCCTGGCTCGGGCCCCTCGCCGGCTTATAAAAGCCTCCCAAGCCGCACCCATCACACAGGGAGCGTCAAGGCCCCTCGTCGCCCTGGCGCCAGGCGCGGACCCGCCGCGTTTCAATAACCGTCGGCGGCGCCGTCTTTCCGCATCTCGGAGGCGGCGATCCAGACGCCATGCGCGAAGTCGCGCATGATCGCCTGATACCCTCCAAAGGAGCCGTCGGCTGGAGCGACATGGTGGCCGCGACGGGCTAACTCGGCCCGGACCTCAGCGCTGACGCCGGCTTCGAGGAAAACGGCGCCGCGTCCATCCGGCCGCTCCCCCGTGGGTTCGGCGCTGCCTCCATGGCGGTAGCGCGCCGCGTCTCCCGCGGCCTGCAGAGACAGGCCATAATCAATAAGGTTCACAAGGATTTGGACATGACCCTGGGGCTGCATGTCCCCCCCCATGACCCCAAAGGCGAGCCATGGCTCGCCATCGCGGAAGGCGAAAGCGGGGATGATGGTTTGAAAGGGCCGCCTTCCCGGGGCGTACACATTGGGATGGGAGGGATCGAGGGCGAACAATTCTCCCCGGTTCTGGAGCATGAAACCCGCGCCATCAGGCACCAGGCCTGAGCCCATGCCGCGATAATTCGACTGGATAAGACTCACCATCATGCCGTCTGCGTCGGCGACGGTCAGATAGGTGGTGTCTCCGTGAAAGGCGATGTGGGCTCCGGGCGGCGGCGGCTCCATGGCTTGATCCATGCGGATCATCGCCCGCCGCTCGGCTGCGTAAGCGGGGTCGATCAACCGGGCGAGGTCGAAGCCCGAAAAAGCGGGATCCCCATAGAAGCGGGCGCGGTCGGCGAAGGCGAGACGCGTCGCCTCGATCTGGACATGGAGGCTATCGGCGGAATGAAGCCCCATGGGGCCAAGCTCAAACCCTTCCAGGATCTGGGCGGCCTGCAGAGCCGCAATCCCTTGCGTGTTGGCCCCGATCTCGCAAAGGCGCGCGTCGCGATAATCGACGCACAAGGGTTCGACCCATTCGCCTCGATGGGCTGCCAAATCTGCATAGCGAAGCCAGCCGCCGATGCGGCGCATATAAGCGTCGAGGGCGCGGGCGATGTCGCCTTCGTAAAAGGCCGAGCGACCGTCTCTTGCCAGCGCCTCGTAAGTGGCGGCGAGGTCTGGATTGCGGAAGAGGCTGCCCTCAGCCGGCGCTGCGTTCTGAGGCCAATAGGTCGCTCTCGCGTTGGCGAGTTCTTCAATCCGGCCCTCGGCGAACTCGCGCTCAAGCCTTATGCGGTTGCGGTCCCAATAATAGGCGATGGTTTCCGGGATCGGCGCGCCGCTCTGTGCATAAGAGATGGCTGGCGCGAGAATATCCCGGAACGGCAAGCGGCCAAACCGGTCATGCAGCGCGAACCATCCGTCCACAGCGCCAGGAACGCTCACTGTCACCGCGCCGAACGAAGGCAGCTGCGCGCCGCCGTTGTTTCCGCGCTCCCGCGCGACGGCCTGCGCCTCGGCCAGGGACAGGCCCATCGGTGATCGGCCAGAGCCCACATAAGCGTAAAGACGTTCGGTTTGCGGATCCCAGACGAGCGCATAAAGATCCCCCCCGATCCCGCAACCGGTCGGCTCGACCAGGCCCAGCATGGCGTTCGCCGCGATCGCGGCGTCCACCGCGCTGCCTCCGCCCCGTAAGACATCGACCGCGATCCGCGACGCCAAAGGATGAGCTGTGGCGGCCGCCCCGTTCGGCGCGACGAGCGCGGAACGGCCCGACCAAGGCGGGCCGGACACGCGTTCGCCGCGATGCGCGCCCGGATCGGCGTGGGCAAAAGGCGCGACGCCGACGTTGGCGGCGATGGCGGCGATGGCGGCGGAGACGGCGATGAGGCCGATGGTCACGAGACGGCGCATGGCGACCATGCTATGGAGGCGCCTCTGTCGGTCAAGGCATGATTCAGAAAAGACCCCATGGCTGATTTCGCCTTTGTGATCCTGGACGTGTTCGCTCAAACGGCGTTCAGGGGCAATCCCTTGGCCATCGTGCCCGACGCCGACGCGTTGACGACGTCCCAGATGCAGGCCGTCGCCCGGCAGTTCAATCTCTCAGAAACAGCGTTTCTCATGACGCCCGAAAACCCGGCCCACGCCGCGCGCGTCCGGATCTTCACGCCTCGCTATGAGATGGATTTCGCCGGTCACCCCACAGTGGGGGCAGCGGTCTATCTCGCCGAGGAACGCCTCGGACCGAACACGGCGCCCGGCGCAAGCCTGGTGCTTGAAGAAAATATCGGCCCGGTGCGCTGTAGGATTGGCGCCATGTCTGGGGCTTGGTCCTACGCGGCGTTCGAAAGCCCGAGGCGCGCAGAAGCGGCGGGGCCTGATCCGGCGTTTGGCGCCTGCGCACAGTCTCTCGGCCTCAGCGACGACGAGATCGGGTTTGATCGGCACAGGCCCTCGCTGTTTTCAGCAGGGGCTGCATTCGTGTACGCGCCCCTGCGGTCGCTTGACGCTTTGGCGCGCGCGAAGCCCTCCGCAGGTTTCAGCGAAACGACAAAAGGGGCTGTCGGTTTAGTGGCCTATGCTCGCCGTCCCCAGAACGATCCCTTTGCTTTCCAGATGCGCATGTTCGCTCCAGACGCCGGCGTATATGAGGATCCTGCGACGGGGTCGGCGGCGGCGGGTTTCGCGGGGGTCTTAAGCCGGTTTGAAAGCCTGCCTGAAGGGCGCAGCCGCCTCGCCCTGTTGCAGGGCGTCGAGATGGGCCGCCGTTCGGAAATCAGCCTGGAGCTCTATGTGGCGCAAGGCGAGGCGACCGGTTGTCAAATCGGCGGTCACGCCGTGCGCACAGCCTGGGGCCGGATGGCTTGGCCGGGCTAGAGCGCCTGGAAACCCTCTGGGCTAGGCCAAGCGCGTCGTGAGGGCTCTAAAGCAGCGATCTTGGGCCCTCGCCGCCTTCTCCGGCCGGTCCCGCAAAGCTGGAAAACGCCCTAGCCAAGGGCCCTGGCGGCAGCGTCGGCGTTGGTTCGGCGGATCCGGTAAAAACGCATCGCCCGCTGGGCCGCTTCGATGGGAACGTCTGTATAGAGCTGACCAAACTCTTCCGCCTTGTCCATCGCCCGCTGCCCGCCGCAGGCCAGAACCGCCATGGTGACGAAAAGCGGGCGTTCGATGCCTGAGGCTCGGCACATCATGGCGAGAGCGTCCATATCTCCCCGTTCGATCACGCTGTCGGCGACGCTGACGTCGACGTCGGTCAAATGGGCAAGACCGACCAGGAAATGCTCGCGCATGTCGGCGCGATAATAGGCGATCAGGGTCGCCGCGCTCAGCTGTCCGCAGCTTGCCTTTCTGCGCACGTCTGTTTCGGCGGCGGCGTAGGCTTCCGACATTCCCGGATTACGCCGTTCGACCCGCGCCCGCGCCCGCTCAAGAGCCAAGTCCAACGCTTCGGGATCGACCACGGCGTTGCGGGCCAGAATCTGCGCACGCAAAGCCGCAGACACCGCAAAGACGATGTCGTTGAGCAAATCGAGCGGCGCGTCCACGCGATTCACGATTCCTTGCGTCAGCGCGTCGTCGCTCCGGGCGCGTTCGAACACGGTTTCGAAATCGGTCCGCGAAATCTCTGCGCCGGCGTTAGCGACCAGGGCGCGCAAGGTGGCGTTGTCGCCGCGTGCGACCAGAGCGCTTGAGACGCGTTCGCTTACCCGCTCGCGCTGGGCGATGGCGCGGCGATGGTCTTCGCCATGCTTCTCGACAATGGCCACAAGGTCGGCTTCGCCCAGCACAGTTGAGCGCCGCAGTACGGGTTCAGCCACCTCGAAAGCATGGTTGGCGAGATCGCGCATCAGGCCGATCGGGGCGTCGGGCGCTCCGGAGAAGCGCTCAGCCAGTTCTCGTAAGACCTTGTCCTGCATCGCCATGGCGATTTCGCGCAAAACCGAATCGAAAAGAGCGGCTTCCGCAGAGGTGCGCCCCGTTTCCGCCGACACAAAGAACATGTCGGTGACTTCCCGCAACAGCTCCCGACGTTTGTCGCTGGAGCGTTCCTGGGCCAAATCCTTCAGCCGAGCAAACCGAACGCTCATCCAGACGATTCCCGCTTGCCTGCGACGCCAGGGCCCTTCCATAGCCGACCCGGGTTAATAGATGATGCGTCTCACGGCCGGGCTGCGGATACGCGGTCGCGCAGGGGAAGCGGCGCCCGCTCGTCGCTGATCAAGATGGGCGCGTCCGAGGGGTCGTCGCGCGGCAAGGGCGGGGGGGCATTGGCGAGCATCGGCGTCGCATGGGTTGTTGTCGCCGCGGGGGAGGGGCTTGCGGCGGCGGCCGGTTCAGCAGGCGAAGCCGAGACCGGGCCGGTCAGCGGTCGGGGATAGCCGATGGGTTGGTGCGCGCCGACAAGCCGGGCGAAAGCCGGCGCCCTTGCCGATAAGCCGGATGTGGCGCGCATCTCAGGGACGGTGTGGGGAATGACGGCTTTCAATTCGCACGACGGTCCGCTGGCGTCGGCCATATAGGTCCAACTCATGCATAAGGCGTCAGCTTCGCACGCCTGCGCGCAGACCGTCGCTTCGGCGGCTGGGACGACGACATAAACCCCGCCGGGGCGCGCCAGCCCGGGCTCTAGCGTGGCTGAACTCGGTTCGGTTGCGAAAGCCGCCACGCTTAAGCCGGCCAAGGCGCCGAAAGCGGCGGTCAGGAAGATCATGATCGCAGATCGCATCCCATCATTGTTCGAGGCCGTGGTTTCTTTGCGGTTAACGCTTGGGTCATCCCTCCGCCAAAGCCGCGCGCTGTTCCTCCAACCGCAGCCAATCCATTTCGACCGCCTCAAGCGCCCTGCGTTTCGCCTCGAGCGCTTCGGTACGCCTCATATAATCCCTGGGATCGGCGCCATAATCGGCGTTCGCCAAGGCGTGTTCAATCGCTTCGATCTCGCGGGCTAGAACCGGCATCTGGGCTTCGCACTCCTCTAGCCGGCGTTGGTCTTTGTAACTGAGTTTGCGCGGCGCGCCCTTCAAAGCCTGGGTTTGTTCCGCCGCAGCAGGCTTCATGTGGTTTGAAAACCTGGCTTTGACAGGGACGCCGAAGGCGCGAACGAAATCGTCATAGTCGCCGGGCGCCTCCACCCAGCGCCCATGGCCCAGGGGCCCCACGACTTGGGTGACCGCCCCGTTCAGAAACGCCCGATCGTGGCTGACGAGAATGACTGTGCCCGGATAGGCGGCCAAAGCTTCCTCCAAAATGTCGAGGGTCTGCATGTCGAGATCATTGGTCGGTTCGTCCATTATCAAGAGATTGGCAGGTCCTGCCAAAGCCAATGCCAAAGCGAGGCGATTGCGCTCTCCGCCGGACAGGGCGGCTGTCGGCTGCCGTAATTGGGCTTGGCTGAACAGGAAATCGGAAGCGTAAGCCGCAACATGCTGGGGTCTTCCCCGCACCATGACCTGGTCGCCGCCCAAGGGACACAGGGTCTCCCAGATCGATTTGTCGGGATCGAGGGCGCTGCGGTCCTGAGAGACCATGGCTATGGCGAGCCCCGTCCCATGGCGCACCGCGCCGGCGCTTGGCTCGGTCTGTTTGAGCAATAGTTTTAAAAGCGTGGTTTTGCCCGCGCCGTTCGGTCCAATCAGCCCAAGACGGTCCCCGCGCATCAAACGCAAACTGAAATCCTTGATCAGCGGATGAGGCTGGTCAGGATAGAAAAAGCTCAAGGCTTTGGCCTCGATCACCAGCCGGCCGGAGGCGGCCGCCTCCGTGATGGCCAGGTCTGCTTTGCCGCGCGCCTCGGCCTTTTCCGCCTTTCTTTCGGCGCGCATCGCCATCAATTTTCGACGGCGGCCCTCATTGCGTGACCGTCGGGCTGTCACGCCGCGCTGCAGCCAGCGCTCCTCGGCCTCGAGCTGGGTTTCCAGGCGCGACAGCGCTCGGGCGTCCTCCTTGTCGACAGCCTCAGCCCATTGTTCGAACGCGGCGAAACCCGCATCGAGCCGTCGCACCACCCGACGCCGCAACCAGAGACAGGCGGTGGAGACGTTTTCCAGAAAACGCCGGTCGTGGCTGATGATGAGGCATGCCCCGGAAAAGCGTTGGAGGCGTTCCTCGAGGGATAAGATGGCTTCGATGTCAAGGTGATTGGTGGGCTCGTCCAAAAGCAGGATGTCAGGGCTTGTGGCGAAGGCCCGCGCAAGGCTCGCCCGCCTGACTTCCCCCCCCGACAGTCCCTGGGGGCTGCGTTCGGGGTCGAGATCAAAGCCCATAAGGCTCGCTTCAGCTTCATGGGGGGGCGCCCCGCCCGCTGCGGCATACTCCGCCAGGGTCGCAAAGCGCGTCAGATTTGGCTCTTGGGCCATGTATTCTATGGACACCCCCGCCAGTTTGGCTGTTTCGCCGCCGTCCGGATCCAGCTCGCCGGCGAGGATTTTCAGCAGCGTGCTCTTTCCCGCCCCATTGGCTCCAATCAGACAGACACGCTCATGGCGATGAAGCGCAAAACTGACGCCCTCGAAGAGCGGCGCGCCCCCAAGGGTCAGACGCACGTCTTTGATTTGCGCAAGCACCGGCCCCGCGGACATAGGCGCGTTCCCTTTCCTTTAAGTGAGGCCTTTATTGAGTATAGGCGGGCGGCGGGGCCGTCGCCCATGGCGATTGTTCAGACGCTGGCGTCGGACGGCTTGGGCGGCGGAGGGTTTCTCTGACGGCTTGAAAGAAACTGCCGGTGCGTTGTTGGCGGGGGCTGCGCGCAGGCTCATCCAAGCCTGGCAGGGGCTCATTCGGCAGGCCTTCTAGGGCAGGGACCATGAAATCCCGCCAAATGCCGGCAGGTAAAGATCCACCTGTGACCCGACCGATGACTGTGGTCATCGAGCTGTTGTTGTCCAGTCCAACCCAGACGCCTGCAGTGTAATGCGCCGTATAGCCTATGAACCAAGCGTCCTGCCAGTTCTGGCTGGTGCCGCTTTTTCCGGCGACGTCCCAGCCCGGAATCTGGGCCCGGACCGCGGTACCGCGTTCCACGACGCTCCCCATCAGGCTCGTCATTTGGTCTGCGAGAGCTTCAGCATAGACTTGTTGGGGTTGGCCGGCCGGCCGATCATACAGGCGTCGGCCGCGACTGTCCTGAAGCGATTGGATCAGATGGGCGTCCACGCGACGCCCGCGGTTCATGAAGGCGGCGAACCCTTGGGTCATGTCCCAAACGCTGGTTTCGACACTGCCCAATGTGATGGATAAGGGAATGCGCCGGTCGTCAAAGGCGGCAGGCTCGGCGCCCAAGGCCACGCCAAAGCGGCGGGCGAGACCGACAATATTGCTCAAGCCGGTCTCATGGCCGATCTCGGCGGCGACGGTGTTGAGCGACATCGCAAAGGCCGTGCGCAGGGTGACTGCGCCGCGATAGCCGTCGTCGTAGTTGGATGGCCGCCAGCCCTGGATCGCGATCGGCTCGTCATACCGCACGTCCTCCGGATCAAAACCCCGCTCCAAGGCGGCCGCGTAGACGAATGTTTTAAAACAAGACCCAGGCTGGCGCCGCGATTGAAAGGCGCGATTGAACTTGGACTGCTGGTAATCGAACCCGCCGATCAGAGCGCGGACGGCGCCGGACCGATCCACCGCGACCATGGCGGCCTGCAGCTGCGGTTGGCCTTGTTCCGCGATTGGGACGGCGTTGGCGACGGCGGCTTCCGCCAGCGCCTGCAAACGAAGGTCGATCGTCAGCTGGATCACGAGGTCTGGGACGGCTGCTGAGGTCAAGTTTTCGGCTTGCTCGGCGGCCATGTCGAATACCCAGCCCAGGCCGCCTTCGGCCGGCCCGTTGGTCTGGACATTGATCGGCTCGGCGATGGCTTCGGCGTGCTGTTCGGAAGTGATGAAGCCCGCCTCGCGCATGGCGTCCAGAACCAGCGCCTGGCGCTCCTTGGCCCGCGAGAAGTGGGTGGTGGGGACCGTCCTCGAGGGGGCCTTGGGCAGCCCCGCGAGCATGGCGGCCTGCGCCAAAGTCAGCTCGGCGGCGGAGACGCCAAAGAAGCGCCGCGCCGCAGCATCGACGCCATAGGCCTGCTCGCCGAGAAAGACCCGATTGAGATAGAGCTCCAAAAGCTCGTCTTTGCTCAGCATCTCCTCGAGCCGGGAGGCGATGATCACCTCCTGCAGTTTTCGGTCGAGCGTCTGGTCGCGGCTTAAGAACAGGTTCTTGGCGATCTGCTGGGAAATCGTGGATCCCCCCTGAACAGTCCGGCCCGCCGTCAGGTTCGCCCAAGCGGCGCGGAGAATGGCCATGTTGTCCACCCCGCCGTGATCGTAAAAACGACGGTCCTCGATGGCGATGAACGCTTGCGGCACATAAGCGGGCAGGTCCGCAAGCCGCATCATCCGGCCATAAGACGGGCCGCGGACCCCAATGATCCGTCCTGAGGCGTCGGTAAACGTCACGCCCGGCTCGCGGTTATAGGTCCAGAGCGCCTCACGCTCGGGAAGGCGCGGCAAAGTCAGATAAACCAAGGCGCCGAAAAGCCCGGCGGCGACAACGGCCAAGACGGCGGAGGCGACCAGGACGACCCCTATGGTGCGGCCTGGGCGTTCGCGGACCAACTGATTAAGCCCGCCCCCCGCGCTGCGCGCGGCTTGGCTGATCGCATCCAAGCTGGTCTGCGCCCGGCTCACCCCTTGTCCGCTCCCTCCGCCGCAGGCTAACGGACCCGCCGGTTAGACCTCGGTGCGTTCCTCTCTGCGGTCTTTGACGGGACTGGGCCCCAAACACCGCGCCGGTCCCAATAACATGCCTGAGTTACAAAATCGCCCGAAAGGTTTTGGTCCGCGCGCCGCGCGCCATGGTCGATCGCGCACTGGGTTTGGACGATTTGTTCTGTCGCGAGCGGGTCGTCTCTGGAGAAGATGTCGGGCTGAGGGGAAAGCGGGAGGGGTGCTGAAGGGGCGCGCAGGCGCTAGCGGACGCGCCTCTGGGCAAACGGGTTTCGGCCGGGCCGCCGCCGCCGCGCGCTGATCGAAGAGCCCTCTCAGAGCCCGCTTACAGCGCGCCCTCGGCCCGCCCACGGCCCGCCCAGCGTCCCGACCCGCCTGACGGCCAGTCTCCCGCCATCTGCGCTGCGCCGTCCCTCGCCGCTCCTCGCGGCTGAGACCCCTGGGTCGTTGTCTCGCGCGGCCCATTGAGGGAAGTCCCGCCCTCTGGCTGGATGGTTTGCGCCATGCGGCCAAAGGGAAGACTTGGCGCGGAAGGGGAATCAGCGCTGACAAGCTGCGCTTGCGTTTGCCGCTGGCTTCACTAGGTGGTGAAGGCGAATCTTTTTCGATTGGCGCTGACCACGGGCGACCCTGTTGTGAGTTGGGATCCATACGCCGCCTTGGGGCTCTCGCGGAGCGCGACCGCCGACGACATCCGGCGCGCCTACCGTAAGCTCGCCAAGGAGCTGCACCCTGATGTTCGGCCTGGCGACAGCGCAGCGGAAGACCGCTTCAAGAGGGTCACAAGCGCCTTCAATCTTTTGAACGATCCCGCTCAGCGGGCGCGCTTCGACCGCGGCGAGATCGACGCCGACGGCAACGAGCGCATGGGGTTTGGGAGCCGCCCCGGGGCCGGCGCCAGA